>NZ_BAABJQ010000017.1:0-204570 GCF_039543385.1 Rugosimonospora acidiphila | reverse complement strand
GCGGGGGGGGTGGTGGGCGCGCCGGCCCGGGGCCACCGGCCCCCGGACCGGCGCCGGGTCAGCTCTGGAACTTACTGTCGTCGTACTGCGCGTACAGGCTGGCCGCGTTGTCCGGGGTCACCGGCGTGACCTGCAGCGTCTGCGTCTTCTGCACGGGCTTGCCGGTGACGATCGCCTCCGCCGTCTCGGCGGCCTGCTCCGCGCAGGTCGGGTAGATGAACGTCCCGGCCATCTGGCCCTGCTGCACGGCGCGGATGCCGCCGTCGGGTATGGCCAGGCCGTCGGTGCCGAGGAACTTGATCTGTCCGGCCCGCTTGGCGCCCGCCGCGGCGAGGTAGGCGCCCAACGCCATCGGATCGTTCTCGGAGTACACCAGGTCGATCTTCGGGTACTGGGCGAGCCACTGCTGCATGATCGGAGTCGCCGACTCCTTGAGCCACTTCGCTTCGCGCTGGGCCACGATGTGGATCTTCGGGTTCGCCGCGATACCCTCCCGGAAGCCCTTGTCCCGGTCGATCTGCGGCTGGTCGGACAGGATGCCCTGTAGCTCAACGACGTTGCCGCCGTTGGGCAACAGCTTGACGGCCAGATCCCCGGCCTGCTTGCCGGCGGCCACGTTGTCTCCGCCGATGAACGAGGTGTAGCACTGGTTGTTCACCGAGCGGTCCAAGACGATCACCGGGATCTTCGCGTTGCACGCCTGCTGCACGGCCGCGGCCAGCGGCGCCGGCTCGTTGGGCGAGATGATGAGCACGTCCACGTGCTGGGCGATGAAGTTCTGCACCTGACTGACCTGCTTGGCGCTGCTCTGCTGCGCGTCGGTGATCGGCAGGAGCTTGAGGTTCGGGTACTTCTTGACGTAGTACTGCAGCTGGATGTTGAGCTGGGCGCGGTACGGTTCGGCGTTGTTGGACTGCGAGTAGCCGATGACGAACTGAGATTTGCTGGCCGATCTGGTGGCTGTGCTGGTCGGTGCGGTCGAGGCGCACGCGGTGGCGGCGGCGAGCGGGGCCAGCATGGCGGCCGTCAGGACCAGCCGCCAGCGTCGGGAGTTCATCGGGATTCCTCCAACGGGGGTGTGGCGGGTTGCGGTTGCGGCGAGCCGACCTCGGCCTTGCCGGGCGGGTCGTCGGCGCGGTTGCGGATCAGCCGTCCGAGTCTTCGCACGGACGGCCCCAGGGCGCGGAAGAGGTCGGGCCGCTGGATCACCACGGCGAGGATGACGATCAGCCCCTTGATGATCAGCTGAGCGTTGTCGCTGATGGCGTTGAGCCCGAGAACGTTGTCCAGCAGGGTGAGGATCAGCGAGCCGACCAGGGTGCCGACGATGCTGCCCCGGCCGCCGGCCAGGCTCGCCCCGCCGATCACCACGGCGGCGATCGCGTCCAGCTCGTAGGAACTGCCGGCCAGCGGGTCGGCCGAGGCGCTGTACGCCGCGTCGATCGGGCCGGCGAACCCGGCGAGCAGGCCGGCCAGCATGAACACGGCGATCTTGACGTAGGTGGTGTTGACGCCGGACAGCCTGGCGGCGGTCTCGTTGCCGCCGACGGCGTAGATGTGCCGGCCGAACTTCGACTTGGACAGCAGCAGCTGAAAGACCACGACGACCACGACGAGCGCGAGCACCGGGTAGTAGATGCCGGCCCGGCCGACGAACGGCAGCGGCAGGCCGGTCAGGATGTTGTGGCCGGGCGTTCCCAGCACCTGGAACTGGGCCGATCGCGGGGTCAGCTGCCCGTGCGCGTTGATGAGTTGGGTACCGACGCTGACGTTGTCCGACAGCATCCGGTCGATGCCGCGCACCACGTTGAGCATGGCCAGCGTCACCACGAACGACTGGATGCGCAGCAGGGCGGTGGCCGCGCCGTTGGCCAGCCCGAACAACGCGCCGACCACCATGCACAGCGGGACGATCTCGTAGATGTTCAGGTTCTGGTGGACCAGCAGCAGCGCGGAGACCATCGAGGCGATGCCCAGCAGCGAGCCGACCGACAGGTCGATGCCGGCGGTGAGGATGACCAGGGTCTCACCGACCGCGAGGATGCCCCGCGAGGCGAAGGCGCCGACCGCGTTGGTGAGATTCTGCTGGTTCCAGAACACCTGCCCCTTGGTCAGCATGCCGGCCACGACGACCAGTACCAGCCCGATGTAACCCTGCAGCGAGCCGAGTACCGGCAGCACGCCGCGCAGGCGGGTGCGCAGCGACCGCCCGCCGGGCGGCTCGGAGGGCGCCAGCGCCCGGCGGGTCGCAGGGGTCGTCCTGCTACTCATCAGATACCTCTCTTCGGGCGGGCGCCCGCGACGGCGCTGCCGGGTCGACGCCGAGCACGGCCTGGCGGTCCATGGCGGCGTCGAGGATCGCCTCCTGGGTGGCCTCGCCCCGGCGGAATTCCGCGGTGACCCGTCCCTCGCAGAGCACGACGATGCGGTCGCACATGGCCAGCAGTTCGGGCAGTTCGGAGGAGACCATGACGATCGCCGAGCCCCGGCCTGCCAACTCGGTCATCAGCTGGTAGATCTCGGCCTTCGCGCCGACGTCGATGCCCCGCGTCGGCTCGTCCATCAGGATCAGCGACGGCTCGGTCAGCAGGCACTTGGCCAGTACCACCTTCTGCTGGTTGCCGCCGGACAGGTTGCCGACGGCCGTGTTCAGCCCGGGTGTCTTGATCCGCAGATCGGTCACCATGCCGGAGACCGCCGCACGCTCCCGGGCGGCGCTGACCGTGCCCCGGCGCATGAACCGGCCCAGCGCGGCCAGGCTGGCGTTGAACCGCACCGAGTTGGTCAGCACCAGGCTCTGCGCCTTGCGGTCCTCGGCGACCAGGGCGATGCCGTTGCGGATCGCGTGGCGCGGCGAACGGGGCTGGTAGCGCCGCCCGCGCAGGCGCACGCTGCCGTGTACCGCGCGCCGGGGGAACGCGCCGTAGATGGCCTCCAGCGTCTCGCTACGCCCGGCGCCCATCAGACCGGCCAGGCCGACGATCTCGCCGGCCCGGGCGACCAGGCGCACGCCATGCAGCGCCGCCCGGCCCTCCCGCCGGTCCCCGGCCAGATCCAGGTCCTCGACCCGGATCACCTCCTCGCCGGGCCCGGCGGGCGAATCGCTGCGCGGGAACAGTTCGTCCAGGGGCCGGCCCACCATCATCGAGATCAGTTCGGCGCGAGTGGTGCCGGCCATTTCCCGCCGCCCGATGTACGCGCCGTCTCGCAGCACGGTCACCGAGTCGGCGATCTCGTCCAACTCCTCCAGCCGGTGGGAGATGTAGACGATCCCGACGCCCTGGCCCGCCAGCCGGCGGATCACGGTGAACAGCCGGCGTACCTCGGCGTCTGCCAGCGCGGAGGTGGGTTCGTCCATGACCAGGACCCGCAGGCTGGCCGACAGCGCCTTGGCCACCTCGATGAGCTGTTGCTCGGCGACCCGGCACTGGCGGACCGGCCGGCGCGGGGGCAACGCCAGCCCGACTTCGGCCAGCAGCCGCGTCGCCTGTTCGTCCATCGTCTTGCGGTCGATGGTGCCCCGGGGGGTGCGCGGTTCCCGGCCCAGGAAGATATTGTCCACAATGGACATGTCTGGAACCAGGTTCAGCTCCTGATGGATCATTGCGATGCCCAGGTGCTGCGCGGTCTTCGGCGAGTGGATGGCGACCGGCACGCCGTCCAGCGCGATGTCGCCGCCGTAGTCGGAAAAGACGCCGGCGAGGATGTTCATCAGGGTGGACTTGCCGGCCCCGTTCTCGCCGAGGATGGCGGCCACCTCGCCGGCGCGTACCGTCAGGTCGACTCCGGACAGCGCCCGTACCCCGGGAAAGGTCTTGGTGATGGCGTTCATGGCCAGGATCACCCGCCCCGGCCCCGGCGCGGCCGGGGCCGAGGACCCGCCAGCGTTGTCCGGCTGCGTTTCGTGGATCTCTCGGCCCACGGCCACACCTCCTTCCAGTTCGTCGTGGTGATCGGCTGGGCCGGCGGGCTAACCGACCATTCGCAGGTCGAGGTAGTCCAGCCCGACCAGGTAGTTGGTCGCGGCGGCGTTCTTGCCGGTCAGGGTGAGCGTCAGCGTGTGCGCGCCGGCGGCGAGGTCCAGCTGGCCCTCGTCGACCGGTGCAGCGACCACCACGCCGGTGGCGTACCCGTCGAAGGCGCTACCGGCCCCGGTGCCGTCGATCGCGGCGGTGACGATGCCGTAGTCGGGCGCCTTGGTCAGCACGCTGGTCAGGTCGTAACGTCCGGTGGTCGGTACGGTGAACCGCATCGTCGCGGTGTCACCGGCCCTGGTGCCCTTGAACCACAGCTGGGCGCCGCCGGACCAGGTCACCCCGCAACACGTGCCCTGCGTGACGACCGGCGCCGTGGAACTCAACGCGGGCACCATCGACTCGCCCTCGACCCGGACGGTGTCGCCGGTCGTGGCACTGACCGTCGCGGAGGCGGACGAGTGGTTGCCCGCCGCGTCCACCGCGACCACCCGGTAGTGCCAGGTCTCCGACAGCGCCAGAGCGGCGTGGGTGAACCCGGTGGTGGTCGTGGTGGCGACCAGGGTGGCCGGTCCGTCGGTGAAGCCGGCGCTGCGGGAGGCGTACACCTCGTAGTGGTCGACGCCCACGTTGTCGGCGGGCTCGGTCCAGGACAGCCGTACCGAGTTGTCCTGCCCGCCGGTCGCGCTCAGGCCGCCCACCGTGGCCGGGGCCTGGTGGTCGGTGAACGCCGGCACGGCCGACAGCGCCTGGTAGCGGGCCGCGGTCCAGGCCGGTGCGCCGGTTACCGGGGTGAGGGTGACGGTGATCGAGTTCTTCCCCCTGGTCAGCGACGCCGGAATCGCGAAGGTGTCGTCGAGCCAGCGGTGCGTGGGGTTACCCAGTGGCTGCAGCCACGTGCCGGCGGGCCGGCCGTTGACGCTGACCGTCACCGACTGGCCGGCGTTGGCCTGGTCGGAGCGGCGGCGCAGGGTCACGCCCTGGTTGTCACCGGCCACGGACAGCCGGAAGTTGACCGGTGCGGTGGCTGGGCGCAGGTCGTCGGTGACCGGCGCCGGGGTGCCGTTGTCGCCCTCGTAGGTGCCGGTCAGCGAGGTCACCGCACCCAGTTGCGTCGAGGTGTACTTGTGCGCCTTTTCGCTGGCCTGGTTGCCGACGTTCACGGTGTCAGACAGCATCTGGGTGTCGGTGTTCTGGCCGTACCAGTAGGCGGTCGAGGAGTAGTTCGCCTGAACGTCGTCGACGCCGCCGTGCTCGATGCCGAAGGTGAGCTGCGTGCTGAACGGCACCGCGTCGGCGATCATCTGGCGGTACGTACCGGTGCAGTCGGCGTCCGCCGGGCAGCCGTCGTTTCCGGTCTCGTGGGCGGGTTCACCGTTGAACGGATTGGTGAACACGTCCCGGTTGAAGTACCAGCCGCCCTCGTAGAAGTCCTCGGTACCGGTGCCGTGGATCTGCGGGCTGGCGTTGCCGTCGGTGTAGACGCGCTCGTCGCCCTCCAGGTATCCGCGCCCCTGGCCGGGTAGGCCCTGCATGGTGTCGGTGACGCCGACGAACTTCCCGTGCCCTGCGGCGGACACGAAGATGTGGTCGGCACCGGGCGTGGTCGGGCCCGCGTTGGAGGTGGTGTGGAAGTAGCCCTCGTCGCCGGCTGGTCCCAACCCCAGCGCCGAGGAGGCGGAGGGCGCCGAGGTGACCTGGGAGTTGCCCGAGGTGATGCGCTGGGACGAGCCGTTGTAGAGGGTGACCGTGGCACGGTCCCGGTACGGCATCGGCCACCAGGCCGAATACCAGCCGTCCGTCGCGGTGTCCATGCCGTACATCAGGGCGTGGACCGGGTCCTCATCCAGCCCGGAGCCGAAGAACTCGCCGAGCGGGGCGTCGACGGTGCGCTGCCCGTCGAAGGTGATCCGCACCCGGGCGTTGCGCAGCACGTCGTCCGACGCGGTGATCGCCGTGCCGTCCGAGCTGGGCGGGGAGTAGCAGAAGTTGTTCGAACCCTCCCAGGTCTGACCGGTGATCGAGTACCCGTGTGCCGTCTGGTCGGCGGTGTGGCTGGGCCCGACGTCCACGGTGTCGGTACGTACCGGCTGGCCGCCGACGGTGCTGTCGACCCAGTACACGAACTCGTTGAAGTCCAGGTCGGAGGAGACGAACTGGTTCTTGATGGTGATCGAGGACTTGCCGGCGGTCGCGGAGGCGGGCAGGTCGACGCTCTGGTCCACCCAGCGGCACGAGCCGGCCACCGGCAGCGGTGCCCAGGTGGCCACGGCGACGCCGTCGACGAGTACCTGTGCGCTCTGGTTGCCGATGCCCGCGTCGAGCCGGCGGGTCAGGCGCACGCCGGTGTTGTTCGGGTCGATCTTCACGGTGAACTGGCTGTCACCGCCGGCGCCGAATGCCCGGCCATCGTCGCTGGTGTTGTCGGGCGGCGGCGCGCCGACCAGTTGTGGGATGCGCAGCCGCAGGGCGGAGATGGTGCCGGGACCGTGCAGGTTCGCCAGGGTGGTGGACTGGCCCGGCTTGAGGGAGAAGCTGTCCGAGGCGGTACGGGCGCCGGGCGCCGCGGGCTTCGGGTCCTTGGTACCGGCCGCCTTCAGCATGGCGATGACGTCGTTGGCCTTGTCGTTCGGGTCGAACGTGGAGACCCCGACGGCGTCGGCGAAGCTGCGGTAGGTCACGTGGTAGTAGTTCGGGTCCTGGTCGGTGTAGACCAGCATGGACGTGCGGTAGGGCATGGGTACGTTGATGTTCACCCCGCCCGAACTCTGGTCGGCGTTGGCCACCAGCGGGTAGACGAACGGGGCGCCCAGCTTGCCGTCGACGACGTCCTGGAAGGGCGCGTGCACGACGGTCCGGCCGTCGAGCACAATGGTGATGTTGCCCGTGCTGGTGACGTCGCCGCCGTTCTTGGTGGACCAGATGTTGTCGATCTCGCCCGCGCCGTCGGCCTCCGCCAGCACGCAGCCACCGCCGGCCATCGTGCGCAGGCAGCGGTTGAAGTCGCCGTTGCCGCCGGTGCGGTCGAAGCTGGAGAACTGCCTGGTCGTCACGCCGGTCGGGATCTGGGCGAGCTGGTCGAGATGGCGGTAGATGTCCCAGCCGACGGGGCCCTTGTCGGCGCGGGAGGGGGCGCCGGTGTGCGCCGCGTTACCGGCCGGCGCCGCGCTGGCCGTGCCGGTCGCGAGCGGTGCCGCCAGCAGGAGCGCCAGCGCGAGGCCGGAGCCGGCCAGGACGCGGGGCCAGCCTCTTTTCTTCCGATGTGGCATGTGCTTGTCCTCTCTGGTCGCGGGACGAGTCGGACAGATGCGGTCACCCTCGGGACGACGACCACGACGGGGCGGCCACCCGGCTACGCTGCGGCGTCGCCCATGCCGTCGTAGTCGATGGACAGCAGCTCACAGACCGCCCGCAGTTCGGCCACGTGCTCACCGGGTACGGCGTGGATGTGGTTGGCGCCGAACCGGGCCAGGAATTCGCCGGCCGGCGCGTTGAGCCTGGTGAAGGCGTGGGGCCACTCGAAGGTGGACTGGCGGGCCAGCGCCTCGTTGGTCGCGTCGTCGTAGCGTTCGAACGCGCCGCGGACCACGTGCATCCGGTAGCGGCCATCCCGGCGGGTCAGCCGCGCGAAGGTGGCCTCGCCGGGGGCGGCGAAGTGCGAGACCGACGCGCCGCCGGCCGGGAAGTAGAAGACCTCGGGGTACAGGTGCACCCGGGACAGGTTCTCCAGGGGATCGTCGCTGCGGGCCGCGTACCAGGTGGCGTGCTGCCCGGAGTTGCACAGGTCCCAGACCTCGCGCTCGGCGTGGTAGTGCCGCACGTCGGCGAACAGCACCGGCAGGCCGGTCAGGCCCTTGAGGATCTGCATGGTCAGCGCACCGTCCATGTCCGCCTCCGTGGAGGTGACGTGGGTGGGCTTCGCGCCGTCCCAGTCGTACGGGTCGTTGAGGAACGCCTCGGCGATGTCCATCGTGGCGAAGTGCGCGGTCAGCTCGGGCTGCCCCTTGATGCCGGAGAAGTCCAGGTGCCACTCGTCGATCAGCTCGCGTACCGCGTAGTACGCCCGGACCTGGCGTTCCAGCAGCTCGGGGGTGAGTCGGTCGCCGTCGTAGTGCACGCCGCCGGCATGGGTCTCCAGCCACTTGACCGCCTGCCGGGCCCGGCTCGCCTCGACCTGGTCGGCCCGGCGCACGATCTCCCACTGATCGATCTCTTCGACGTCGATGCCGAAGGTGTCCATCCACTGGTCGGTGTTGGCCACCGCGGTGTACATGCCCATCGGCCGGCCGCCGATGCGGCCGAACGTGGCGCCGCGTAGCCCCTGCACAGCGGCCGCGGCGTTGACCTGGGCGAGGATGCGACCGGACACCTCCGGCTGGTTGATGTCACCCCAGGCCCGTGCGTGCACGCGGCCGATCTGGTCGAGTCCGCCGCCGCCGGCGAGCATGCCGACCATGCCGGGAAACTGCGGGTCGATGTTGCCCAGCAGCAGCAGCGGGCCCGGGGTGGCGGCCGCGGCGAGCATGGTGAAGTGCGGGAACGCCCAGACCGGGTAGCTGAAGATGGTGAGGTCGGGCCGGGCGTCGGCGACCCGGCGCGCGTAACTGGTGGCCAGGTCGTTCGCGGTCACGATCCCGTCGGCACGGATGACCTCGTGCCCGGCGCCGGCGAGGAACGCGGCGATCTCCTCCTCCGCCCGGACGCAGTGGTCGTGGACGTCGCGGGCGACGTAGTCGCGCCCGTCGGACATGGTGAGCAACCCGACCCGGGCCATGGCAGATACCTCCTGAAGACGGACCACGTGCTGAGCAGATCTTCAAGTAATCGATTTTGTAATCGATTTCTCGGAGCGTATGGGGGTTGATCGCAGATCGTCAAGCCCTCACATCCATCGATTCGTCTATGTCTAGGCTGGTGGCGATTCGGGGAGATATGTCGCCGTCGGCACCCGGGCCGTTCCACACCTGCCGTCCACAGTGGATAGGTGGCTATCCGCCGACCGTCCTCAGTGGACCGTAGGGTTCGCGGAGCGACCCTGCGGTGTGCGGATGCCGCCTTGAATACCCGAAGCAAAGCATCTAGGATCGTGAATAAGATCCTGAAATCGATTTCACGGCTTCGGTCCGGAAGCCAGATCTGGCCACACCGCCGGCACGTCCCCCACAAACACCCACAGTCGTCTGCCTACGACCGCACGTCCGGCCTTGCGGGAAGACCCGACCGGGTCATGATGCCGGAGCACCTATCGGTGCTCGGCATGCTCGACCATGCCCCGCGCACATCAGGCGGGATGGGCATCCCGCGCCCCTGGCACGCGGTCGGCGGCACCAGACTGCTGTCGCAACGGGAAGAGAACTGACATGAAATCCCCACGCCGGTTCGTCTCGGCGCTGCTGGGCACGCTGGCACTCACCGCGGGCCTGCTCGCGGTGACCGCCCCGCCCGCAAGCGCCGCGGACACCACCGGGCCCACCAGATGGAACTTCGAGGACGGCACCCAACAAGGGTGGACCGCGCAGCCCGGATCCCACTTCGGACCACTGATCACCGACCGGGTGTACTACCACAACAACCCCGACCAGAAATGGAACAAGGAGGGGACCTACTTCCTCTCCACCGAAGAGGATCCCCAGGGCAACTACAACGACTCCTACACCGGCGTCCTCGACTCCCCCAGCTTCACCCTCACCAGACCCGACATCACGCTGCTGATCGATGGCGGCAACCTGCCGCAGACCTACCTGGCCGCCTGCCTACCGGACGCCTCCGCCGCCAACGGATGCCGAGTGCTCGCCAGAACCCAGGGCACTGACGCCGAACCGTTCCTGTACCGGACGCTGGACCTCTCGGCGTACCTCGGCCAGACCCTGTTCCTTCAGCTCGTCGACGAATCCACCGGCGGATGGGGCCACCTGACCATCGACGACGTCCGGGTCAACTACCCGTCGGTCCCCGCCGGTGTCACGGCCGACCGGCCGAACGCCGCGGTCTCGCTGCGCTGGAACGCGGTGCCGGAGGCCGGGCTCACCGGCTACGACGTGTACCGCTCGGTGAACGAGACCAACGGCTACACCCGCATCACCACCCAGCCCACCCCGGCGACCTCGTACGTCGACCGCAATGCCACGCCGTCGACCGGTTACTTCTACCGCGTCGCCTCGGTCTTCGCCGACGGCTCCCGAGGTGAGGGCCCGAACACCGCGTACGCCGGGCCGTACCAAAATCCGTTCGCCCGCGGTAGCACGGTGACCTACACCGGCGACCAGCTCAGCGGCATCGAGTTCCCGGTGGGGCCGCTCGGTGCCGGCGGCATCCTCCACTTCGGAGACGGTACCCGCAACGAGTCCTGGATTTTCAACCACGACGACACCTTCCGAGACCGTGACACCGGCGCCGTGCCGAACAGCTTCTTCGCCATCCGCGCGGTCACCGACAAGGGCCAGCCGGTGGTGCGCGCGCTGCAGACAAGCGGCGAAGGGGCGTTCGGCGGCATGCGGGACCTGTCGTTCCAGGGCGAATACCCGTTGGCGCACTACCGGTTCGACGACTCGACCCTGCCAGTGCAGGTCAGCGAGGACGTCACCAACCCCACCATCCCCGGAAACCTCAAGGATTCCGCCATCCCGACCGCCATCTACACCTTCACTCTGAAGAACCCGACGAAGCAGCCGCTGTCGGTGTCCCTGATGGCCACCCAGCAGAACGCGGTGGGCTTCGACGGCGTGGGTACCATCGGTGGGCCGACGAGCGACTCCAACGCCGGATTCGTCAACAACGCCAACGCATTGACCCTCGGCGCTCAACAGGGGCGCCTGCTCATGAGCGGAACCCCGGACAACTACGGCAACTCCGCCGCCGTCGACCCCGACCCGACGGGCCCCAAGCTGGCCCTGACCATGCTGGGCTCGCACGTGACCGGCACCGCGTCCTGGTCGGGCCTGGACCAGCTCTACGCCGACTTCTCCGATGACGGCGCCGCCAGCGGGCCGGCGAACGCGACGAGCCCGAGCCCCGGCACCACGGTCGACGGGGCGCTGTCGACCACCGTGCGGCTGAAGCCGGGCGCCGAGGTGAAAATCCCGGTCGTGCTCAGCTGGAACTTCCCCGCGAACCCGGTGCGCGACTTCGGCGGCGAGGGTGAGCAGTACACCAACTGGTGGCCCAACGCGGCCTCGGTGGACGCCTACACCGTGGCACACCTGCCGTCCCTGCTGAAGCAGACCCAGCAGTTCCACGACAGCGTGTACCGCTCGAACCTGCCGCAGTACGTACTCGACCGGCTCACGTCGGGGATCTCCGTGCTCCACACGCCCTCGGTGTTCTGGGCGCGCAACGGGTTCTTCGGCGGCTGGGAGGGCTACGGGTGCTGCTGGGGCATGCCCAACCACGTCTGGGAGTACGCACAGACGGCGAGCGCACTGTGGCCCCAGGTCGGGCAGATGTGGACCCAGCAGTGGCTCGACGCGGAAAAGCCCGACGGGCTGCTGCCGTATCGGCACGACACCAGTACCGACAACTACGGCGTCGCCTTCGACGGCCAGGCCGGGGTCATCCTGTCCGCGTACCGCACGTACGAACAGACCGGCGACACGGCCTGGCTGAAGCAGTACTGGACCAAGATCCAGGGTGCGATGAACTACCTCGTCACGGCCAACGACCCCGACCGCGACGGCATCCTCACCGGCGCGCAGTACACAACGCTGGACTCCTCGGAAAGCGGTACCGGTTCCTGGCTCGGCAGCCTCTACCTGGCGGCGGTCAACGCCACCGCGCAGATGGCACAGGTGGCCGGCGACGGCGCGGCGAACACCAGCTACCGGAATCTGTACGACACCGGCCGCGCCAACCAGGAAAAGCTGTTGTGGAATGGCGACTACTACGAGGAGAAGCCGCAGAACCTGCCCGGCACCGTGGCCTACGGCCCGGGCTCGGACATCGACATGCTCCTCGGACAGTGGTGGTCGACGCAGCTGGGCCTCGGCGACGTCTACGACAGCGGGCACATGGACACCGCCGCCCGCAACCTGTTCGCGAACAACTTCCAGACCAGCTTCGTCGGCGGACCGCCCAACGGCCGTGACTACGTGGAGCCGACCGACGCCGGCATGAAGAACACCACCTGGCCGCAGGGCGGCAAGCCGGCCAACCCGTTGCTGTACTACGACGAGACCTGGACCGGCACGGAGTACAGCTCCGCCGCGCTGATGATCCAGCGGGGTGACGTGGCCGACGGGCTGCGCGTGGTACAGGCCGCCGCCGATCGGTACGACGGCCGGCTACGCGACGACCTGGCCCTCGGCGGGTGCGCCGCCGGCGACGGGGCCGGGAATCCCTTCGGCGACGTGGAATGCGGCCAGTGGTACAGCCGGAGCATGTCGGGCTGGTCGGTGCTGACTGCGTTGCAGGGCTTCACCTACAACGGCGCGACCCATGACCTCGGATTCGAACCGCAGTGGCGGCCGGACGACCACTCGTCGTTCTTCACCGCCGGCACCAGCTACGGCACACTGAGCCAGCAGGTGCACGGAGCCAACCAGAGCGACACCGTCCAGGTGTCCGCCGGTTCACTGCGGCTGGACCAGGTACAGCTGGCGATCGGGTCGCACGGGGTGCGCCAGGTACGGGTGAGCCTCGACCACCACCCAGTGGACGCGCACTGGTCGGCCAGGGCGGGCGGCCTGACCGTCAAGCTGCCGCCGACCACGGTAGGCGCGGGTACAGCGTTGACGATCGCAGTGACGCTCGCTCACTGAGCGCGGCATGGGCCGCCGTCATCGGCGGCGGCCCAGTCGCCGCAGCCGACGTCGGCAGGACGCCCAGCTGGACGTGCACCACGCCGGTGGCGAGTCCCCGGTCCACGCTCACCCGGCGCTGCGGGCGAGCGTGGACCGGGACGCGATGGATCGGAACGCCATGGATCGGAAGGGGCGTCGACCCTTACCCGCCCAGCACGACGGGCAGGTCGGTGAGGCCGCGCAATACCCAGGCGGGACGCCGGGCGAGGGCGCCCGCCGGGGCGAGCTTGGGGAACCGGGTGGGCAGCGTGGCGAGCAGGAGCGTCATCTCCAACCGGGCCAGGGCCGCGCCGATGCACATGTGGATGCCGTGCCCAAAGGACAGCGGCCGGCCCTCGTCGCGGGTGATTTCGCGCTGGGGAACGCCCACCAGTTCGCCGATGACCGTGTTGGCCAGCGGATAGAACACCTCGGTGACGAGGTCGACCGTAGCGCCGCCGGCGCCCTTGGCGGCCAATCGGTCCAGGACGTCGTCAACGGTGCGCTGCACGGTGGGCCGCATGGCCTCCCACACGGCGTACCGTGAAGTCCCGGGTGAGCAGGCGACGCAGCCGGGTGTGGTCGGGGGCGTTGCGCCAGACCAGCAGGGCCGACATGAACCTCGCGGCGAACGACTCGCGCCAGCCGGGCATGTTCGCGTCCCGCCACGCCTCGTCCTGCACCAGGTAGTTCTGGCCGTCCGCCAGCACCTGCTGGCAGTCGGCGAAACAGGTGAATACCCAGGCGCTGAGACCGGGGCTGTAGTGCACCGGGGACAGCTCCCGCACCTTCGCGAACACCGGGTACGGGTCGGCCGCACCACCGGGCGCGAACAACGACATCAACAACTGCTCGGCCTCGTCTGACATGGTGTCCCCTCTCCAGGTCGGCGACCAAACCCGCCACCATAGGCTGTAATCGAGACCCTCTGTCGGTCATCGATTCGGGGCGCGGGCGAAGTCAGGTCGTTGATCAACGATTGGCACTGGGTTACGATCCATTAGTCGTTGTCGTTCGAGCGCTCCGAAACGTTTCCTCGGCGGATACGCCGACCCGCCGCTCTCCTGCGGAGAGTCATGGGCTCGGCCCAGCTGTGTCATGTTTTCCGGATCGGAGATGTCGATGCGCCGTGTTTCCACCGATGCGCCGGGCCGGCACGGCTGGTCGCGAGTCGCGTCTGCCCTCGCCGCGCTGGTGTTGTCCTCGTTCGTCTTCGCGGCTCCGGCCAGCGCCGACTCGACCGCCACGTGCACCGATGTGAACGTGCCGGTCACCCTGGATCTCCTGCTGCCGGCGAAGGTACACGCCAAGCTGTGCGTTCCCCCCGGTCCGCGCCACACCGCGATCCAGGTGCTGCTGCACGGCGCCACCTACAACAGCTACTACTGGGACTTCCCGTACCAACCCCAGACCTACTCCTACGTGCGCGCCGCCAACGCCGCGGGCTACGCCACGCTGAACGTCGACCGGGTGGGTTACGGCCTGAGCAGCCGGGAACTCTCCGCAACCCTCACCGCGACGACGCAGGCGCTCGTCGTGCACCAAGTGATCCAGAAGCTGCGCGCCGGCGCCGTCAACGCCACCAAATTCGCCCAGGTGATCCTGGTCGGCCACTCGATGGGCAGCGGCATCGTCGAGCTCGAAACCTCGCTGTACCACGATGTCGACGGCGTCGTCCTCACCGGGGTGACCCACCACATCTCGGCCACCGATCTGTTGACGGTCCTGCTCGCCGACCAGCATCCGGCCATCCTGGACCCCAAGTTCGGCCTCGCGTACGACCCCGGCTACCTGACGACGATTCCGGGTCGACGTGCCGCGACGTTCTACGCCACCGCGGACACCGACCCCGCCGTCATCGCCGCCGACGAGGCACTCAAGGACGTCGTGAGCGCCACAGAACTGCCTGACGTGATCACGGCGGGCATAACCGCCCCGGTCTCCCTCGCCATCACCGCTCCCGTGCTCATCGCCGATGGCAGCCTGGACAACTTCTTCTGCTCGGGCCTGCTGGCCAGTGACTGCACCAACGCAGCCACGCTGGCCCAAGAGGAGGCCCCCTACTTCAGCCCGGCCGCGCAGTTGCAAACCTACGTCCTGTCCGGCGCCGGCCACGACCTCAATCTGGAACTCAACACGGCCAGCTACCAGCAGGCCGTGATGGCCTGGGCCAACCGGTTCGTCCCCGACCTGTAAACCCGACGGGGTGTGAGGTGCCGAAACTCCGTCACCGCCGTCGACGTGGGCAGACGTAGCACAGGGTGATGCCGTCGAGCATCATCATGATGCGTCGCTGCGCCTGATCTGCCGTGTTCCGCGGGACGCTGCGCCGCGGCTGGACTGGGCCGACCGAGCGGTGCTCGCCGCCCTGATCAGGCTTCTGCCCCGCAGGTTGAAAGCGTACCGTCTGGTTACCCCAGCCACGGTCCCGCGCTGGCATCGACGGCTGGTCGCCCGCCACTGGACATATCCCAGCCGGTCCGGTCGGCCGCCGATCGACCCGGCCATCAGCTCCATCAAAGCGGGGGGAACTCAGTACGGCGAGGTCGAGTCGGCGCGCCGGCACTTCCCGAGGTACTCATCTCCGCCTCCGATCGGCCCGGTGGACTCATTCTGCCGGTCAGCGGCCCGCCGCCGGA
The DNA here is from genome assembly GCF_039543385.1 of Rugosimonospora acidiphila. Classification (NCBI taxonomy): domain Bacteria; kingdom Bacillati; phylum Actinomycetota; class Actinomycetes; order Micromonosporales; family Micromonosporaceae; genus Rugosimonospora; species Rugosimonospora acidiphila. Next base: position 189,183 of record NZ_BAABJQ010000017.1, on the reverse strand, counting down.
CTGACCGTCCGCGTGGCCGGGCTCGTCGAGACCTACGGCTGGGCGGCCACCTGCGGCATCGTCGCCGCGACTGTCGTCCCGCAGCTGGTACTCAGGCTGTCCCGGGGGCCCGCGCCGCAGTGGCGGTGTCCCCCAACACCATCCATGGCATGCTCGCCGGGGTGGGTGTGGTCATCGCCCTCGGGTTGCCGCACATCACGGCTGTACTTCTTGCGTCCCACGCCGTCGTCGAGCCAGCCAGCCCGTGGCGCCCGTTATCGTTGGCGTCATGGCGGCATTCAGCTCGAACGAAGAGGACAGGGGGCAGTGGGACTACGAGCTGCTCCACGACGGCGCCGTGTCCGGATTCCGCGACGAGGAACACCTCAGCCTGGTCGTGAGCCACCTACGAGACCTCGGCTACGGGATCGCCGAGACTCGGGGATGCCACCACACAGAGCTCCTCCAGCACCTGCTGTCCCAGGTATCCATGCACTACTGCGGCTGGTCGGTCAAGAACCTCGACGCGCTGCGCTATATAGACTTTTCTGCGGTCACGGGCTGGGCTCTCGTGATCCGAGACTTCGACTTGACCTACCACGCCGACCAGCATTGGGCTCGTGAAGTCGCGGACATCGTCGCCGAGGTCTCCTACGAACACCTGCTGAGGGGCAACCGTCTCCTCGCCCTGCTCCACTGCGAAGGCCATGAGTTGAAACTCGGGCGGCTCGGCGGCCATGAGCCCTGGTGGCGAGGCACGCATCGTCGAGCGGCGAGCGTCGGCCCGTGACCGATGGACCATCGGCGGCGGGTCTCTGGCGGCCCGTGCGACATCGGCCGGGGGCAGCGGTCGCTCGCGGTTCGGCTCGGGTGTCGTCGGTTGCTCTACTCGGCTGCTAGCACGCCGTCGGCCGGCCGGTCCAGACGGCGGTGGTCTTGCAGGAGCCAGCGCATCCACGAGTCGTGCCACAGCCGCCGCTACAGCCCCTCGTGGTCCTCTGGATTCCAACGCTCGCCGGGCGATTCGAGGGGTAGCTCTGCCCATCGGACGTCTCGGGCCGAGAAGTACAGGTAAGACTCGTCGGCCATCTGATCAGGCGTCCGAAAGTCGGATCGGGCCACATTGTCGAGATCAACGTGAAGTCGGCCAGTGGCGTCGCGGGCGACATGGAGGTCGTCGAGAAGAACCCAGGAAAAGGTGTTGACGTCGATGATCCGGAAGTCCCGGACATCGCTGAGTTCCAGTCGCAAGGTGACCCATTCGTGCTCCGGTTCCTTCCTCATCAGCTCAATGACGATAGAAGCGGTCGAGGTCGCGTCCTTCCCGTAGGTCTGCCGACGGTTGACTTCGCGAACACACGCATCCCCGAACGCATACCGCTCAGTAAGGTCATCAACGCTCTCGGGCGTCAGGTTGCGCCAACGCGGTTGCTCCGCCTGTGACGATGGCCGCTGATGTGGGTGCTTGGAGGTCATCGCCGCAACCTAGCAGTGAGCCGGCATGGGGCAGCGCAGCGTCAGCTTGGGAATCGCCCAAGCTCCGGCCAAGGCAAGCGACGAGGATCTCGCCTGGCTCTATGCGGATCGGCACCCCCATGACACCGCCCGCAGCTGGGAGCGCTCCGGCCCCGGATTCGTCGTCGTCACCCGGGAGCGGCCGGATACCAGGTGTTCACACAGCACGGCACGATGGCCGGACCGGCCCCCGCCGCCTCCGTCCTCGACACGGTCGGGGCCGGCGACACATTCACGGCTACGCTGCCGGCGGGACTGCACCAGCACGGCCTGCTCGGCGCGAATTACCGCGACGCACTACACGCGATCCCGGCCCCGACACTGACCTCGATCCTTCACACCGCCGCCACGGCAGCCTCCATCACCTGCTCCCGTCCAGGCGCCGACCCTCCGACCGCGCAGGAGCTCGCGCGGGTGCGGCGCTCCTAATTCAGAGATTCCCCTCCGGTACTCAAGGCCCTCCGGCGGACCGCCCGCCGCCGCGCCGGGCTGGTGAGCTTCTGCACCGGAATGGTCGCCCTGGCCGCCGCCGGCATCCTCGACGGCCGGCGGGCCACCACACACTGGCGCTTCGTCGCGGCCACCCGCGCCCGCGACGAACTGGTCGTGTTCTGGCACGGCACGCCGAGCCCGTTCCTGACCAGCCGCCTCGTCCAGGCGGGCTGACCGGAGGCGACGCGACCGGCTCAGCGTGAAACTCAAGCTGAGCCGGGAAGGAAGCGACGGATCTCCGCGACCCACCAGCCTGGCAGCGCCGAATCCGTTGTTCCCGTGTGGTCGTTGCGGCGCAGCGACCACACCCCGTCCTCCTCCCACACGGTCACTTGGCAGCGTTCGGTGGCGCCGTGCCACACTCGGGCGCCCCTGGGCACCTGTAGTCTGCGGCGCGCGAAAGTGCCCGGCTTGTGGATGGCCGCACACGCGGGGCAGCGCCCATCGGCGGCCGCGCACTGTCCGCACACCCAGCCTCCGCACAACGCGCACGGTTTGGCCGGTTGCGGGCACCGGGCACACGTCCCGGTCAGACAGTGCGGGCAGACCGCTATCTCGGCGACGACGTGCAGATCGCGGCAGGCATAAGCAGTCACGAGCGGCTTGCCGGTGACCGCGTCCGTGAGGTACCCGTCGGTGCCGCCGGGTGCCACCCGGTACTCCACGGTGAGGATCCCACCCGCCGGCAGCTGCCAATCCTCGGCGACCCGCAACGCGATGCCACGACGCAGCCGCTCCACTCGTCGGGTGTCCACCCATTCGCGTAGTGTTTCAGCGACCCCGGCCGGAACGTCGCCGCGGGTGGCCGGAGCGGCCACAGTTTCGGTGGTGAGTGCGGTGAGCACGGCGGGCGGCGCGACGTCCTCGGTCGCGTCATCGGTGGCCGTGTCGGATTCGGGAACAATGCGGCGGCTGAGCGGGTGCGCGCCGATGATCCTCGGGCCACGCAGTGCCGTCGGGGCGGCCATGGTGGTCACCGACACCAGAGCCTGCCGCCGGAGCAGGAAGAATCCCAAGGCGGCGCGGTGCAGGTCGGCAGGGTCGCCGCCCAGCCCCAGCCACCGGGGCTGCGATCCGTTCGCGGCGATGCCGAGCACGGCGTACCCGCCGACCGCGGCGATGACGGCGCTGTAGGAGTCCAGGGTCGACATCGCGACGATCTCCGGGGTAGGCCGCCAGCCGGTGATCGCCCAGTCGGGCGCCTGCTGTGGACGTTTCCAGCCGGCCACCCGCTCCTCGACGTGGGCGCCAGCATCGACCCGGTGCACGAGTCCGCTACCGCGCACAAGCACGGTTTCATGACGCTGCAGCCTGGACACGATGAACCTGGCTGGTGGCAACGACGAGATTCTTACATGACTACGGAGGTTGTCGATATCACTCAGCGAGTTTGCTAACCTGCACAGAGGAGGTAGATCCGGGAGGACGAGCGTGGTCAATCCAACGCTAGAGATGCGACGTCTAGCTGGGAAATTCGCGTTCTTTTTCGCTGGGGTCTATGTCTTAGTCCTTTTTGGCGCCGTCGTTTCGGAAACCTCAGGTGCGCCGCTTCCGTTACTGGGTTGGCCGCTGCTACTTCTGCCCGCAGCCGCGTTTGTGATTTCCGTGATCGACGCGGTCCGGCTGCATCGGACTACGGATGCGGATGTGATGAGATCACTATGGCGGCGCTGCATGCTGTACACCGCAATCGGAATGGTACTGCTAGTCGCGTCTGCCCTCGCAGTCGAGAGGATGACCCTCGCATGAACTTTCGAGTTGAGCCCTATGCACTGCGTACGTATGCTGCTCAGCTCGGCGACGACCAGCAGGTGGCACAGATCGCAAAAAGCTACGCCAACCGGTACGGGAGCTTTAGCTTCCATGAGAAAGGGCTGATCGGCTTAGCGGCGCCTGGGCACCGCACTCTGCTTAAACGTCTCAACGACTTGCTTCAGCACCTCAGCGACCTGGCCGACTCCTCTGCGGAAGCACTGAAGCAGGCTGCAGATGGCTATGCGAGAAGCGATCTGCGCACCGCAAGCGCCCTTGACGCCACATATCCAGCGATTCGGCGGACCTCGCTCAAACCACCTTATTAGGCGTCAAAGACGGGGACAGGATGTGGACGATCCGACTGCCTACCTAGTAGCACCGGGCGAACCCGACGACAGCGTCAGTAACGGCTTCTCCAACCCGCTGGATCTCTTCAACTATCTCAGCCCTTCGGCATGGATCAATGACGCCATCGAGGCGCTGACCGGAGTGGATGTCTTTGGTTGGATGACGGACTGGCTCAGCGGAGATTGGCAGGCTTACTGGGAGTTCGGCGAAGCTATGGGCAACCTTGCCGAGTGTCTGCAACAACTTGGGGCAAACATCCAAGCAGGCGCCATCGACGTTGACGCGGCGTGGGACGGCAATGCAGGCGATGCCGCTTATCAATACTTCTCCAACCTGGCCGCGGATATCAGCGGGCAGCAGCTCCCCCTGTACGACATCCGCGACAACTACCGTAAGGCCGCTATCGGCGCCTGGCAACTCTCGAATCAGCTCGGCAATATACTGCAAGCGCTGGCTGACAAGGCCGTTATCGCTGGCATCGGTGCCGCAGCGGGGGCCGCCACCGCCGAGTCTGGCGTCGGGGCCATAGCCGGCGCGTTGGCAGCGCCCTCGGGTCAAGCGCCGATCGCGGTGCCGCGTCCGCATCGGGCTCGCGCGCTCCGGACTCGCGCGCCGACGAGGTACCGGGTGGTGACGTCGACCGTGCGCCGAATCGCGGCCAGTGGCTTTCTGCGACGGCCGACTTGCAGCGGCCCAGCCATCCACGGGACCGAGTACTGCGGTGAGGCAGCTGGTGGGGCGCCGTTCATGCCGTCGGTCTCACACCGACGCGGTAGAGGTAGGCATCGGGCGAGTTGGCCGCTCCGTCGTCGTTCGTCAGGCGCTCGTCGACGAGCTGGTCGGCCGCTTCGTCACATTTTAGAAGGCGTGGCGTCGTACACGGCCGCACCCCCGAGTCGGCCGAGCCATGAGACGCGCGGAGTGACGGAGGGCGCGCTCAGAGCACCCTCCCCGGCAGAGACGGAAGCGCATCGCTCGCACGTCCCCGCGTCCGGCTACATCGCTACACGTCACTGGACAAATGTTGTTCATCAATCGCGATCTTCCCATCCATTGATGGAAGCGCCGACCAGCCCCCGGACGATAGGATGCTGGTTTTTCCGTACTCCGCCGACCTATTGGGGCGACGATGAGAAGGCAGTTAGGCATCCTGTCCATCGCGGTGATGATGGTCGCGGGCTTCGCGTCCACCGCATACGCCGGAGGGCGAGCAGACACCCTCAGGGTCTGTTCGAACGGGCCCTTCCGCACCATCCAGTCCGCGGTGAACGCGGCTCACAACGGCGACACGGTGCAGATCTGCGCCGGCACCTACGTTGAGGGCAACGGCGCGCGGGGAAGCAACGCCCTGACGATCACCAAGAACCTGACCATCTCCGGAGCCGGCGCCGACCTGGTGCACATCGAGGCACGCAAGGGCGCCCAGCTCGCCGAGAGCCACCCGGACATCCGTAGCGGCAAGGGTGTTGTCGTTGCCGTGGTCGGCGCGAACGTCGCCATCAGCGGCGTCACCGTCGACGCGAACGGAGCCAATGCGACGGCAGGCATCGCCTACGTGAACTCGCAGGGCTCGATAACGCGTTCCCGCGTCACCGGCGTCGACGTCGACGAGAGCGCGACCGGCTACACCGTGCCGGGCGGATTCCGCAGCAACCCGTTCGGATACGGCATCGCCCACGTCGGCAAGTCGCATGCGCTGACGATCGACCACACCCGGGTCGACCACTACAACGCGGCCGGCGTCGTGATCGACGGCTCCGGGAACACCGCCGTGCTGACGAACGATCAGATCGCCGGGCGCAACCTGTGCCAGAACTTCGACGACCCGACGGCGGGCGGCCCGGTCGTCATCGACGGCGACTGCCAGGCCTCAGGCGGCAGCGCTCCGATCCCGCCACCGCTGCCGCTGGCTTCCGGCCCCTTGTTCGGGCAGGACGGCGTGCGGGTCAGCGGCGGCGCGGCGGTGCGGATGGTCAGCGACACCGTGTCGTCCAACCTGGTCAACGGCCAAGGCGCACCGATCCAGAGCGTCTACGCGCCGACGCCCAACAATGACCCGTACCCGCTCGGCGACCACTCCGAGAACAACCAGAACCTGCGCCTTGCCGCGGGTGTGCGCCTCGTCGGTGCCGCCAAGTCGAGCATCACCGAGAGCAACATCACCGACAACGCGTTCGGCGTGCTGAACACCACCGCCGACGGCACCACTGCCAACTCCAAGACTCCCGTGCGCGCCCAGAACAACTGGTGGGGACTGCGCACCGGCACGGTGACCCTGCCGACGCCGGGACCGGCCGTGTGGTCTGACGTCGTCACGCCGAGCACGATCAACCCGCCGGTACCGGAGAATCCCGTCAACGGCAAGCCGGTCGCGAGCAGCGCCTGCCCGTCCGGCGTATCGGACTCCGACGCGGTGACCTTCTGCCCTTACCGTGCAAGCGACCAGTCCGACTCGGCCGGCGGCGAGTTCCCCGTCGCGAACGCCCCGGGAAAGCCGAGCACCGCCACATCGTGCAGCAGCACCGTGCAGTTCGACCCGACCATCCCCAGCTATGACGAGTTCTTCGGCACGTCGCTGGGCAGCGGTGTCACGGGTGGCGGCGGCTCCGGCACGAACCCCTCGGCGAAGAAGACCGCACAGCTCACCGCGTACATGCGCGCCGTCGTCGACGCCGTCAACAGGCACGGTGGCAGCCGGGTCGCGGCCAAGATGGTCCAGGAAGGCACGAGCGTGCTCGGCGTGCCCTTCTACTACGTCGTGATCGGTACGCCGGGCAACATCGCCAACCTCGACGCCGGGCGCAACGACCAGAAGTTCTGGCGCGGCGTCATCGACGGCACCACGTCGCCGAAGCAGGCGCTGGCACAGGTTGACAAGCGGCCAGCGTTCGCGTGGATCACCGGCACCCCGCACGGCAGCGAGGTGGCCGGCGGCGAGGCGTCCGTGAAGGAACTGTACGAACTGGCCGCCCGCACCGACTGCGACAACACGTCGCGCCTGGGCAACCTGGACACGTTCATCCAGCCGGTCACCGCACCCGACGACCGCGACCACAACAACCGCACCACCGCCTGGTCGTTCGACCCGAACCGCGACCGTGGCGTGTTCCACCAGCCGGAGAACGCGGCCCTGATCAGCACTATCACCAAGTACCCCGGGCTGTTCTTCATCGACGCGCACCAGCAGTCGTCCGGCTACTTCTTCCCGCCCGACCAGGACGCGGCGCACAGCGAGATCTCGCATTCGGCGCTCGACTCGATCCAGGACGTGATCGGCCCGGCGATCCAGAACGCGTTCAACGACCAGTCCGGGCAGTACCGCAACTACAACAACTACGACATGTTCGTGCCCGAGTACGGCGACACCGTGCCCGCGCTGCTGCAGGGTGGCGCCGGCATGACCTACGAGAAGGGCAACAACGAGAACTACGGCAAGCAGGTCTACGACCACTACCTCGCGATCGACACGACGGTGAATGTCACCGCCGACAACAAGGACGCGCTGCAGACCGCTTGGATCAAGCAGTGGCCCGAGGCCGTCGACCAGGGCGCGGACTGCACCGTGCAGGAGAACACCCAGGTCAGCCCGCCGGTCGTCGATCAGTACGAGATCGGGCAGAGCGCCATCAGCCAGGAACCGAACACCAACGTGTGCGGCTACTACTACCTACCCGGCGAGCACAGCGGTGACGTCGCCGAGACGATCGGCGAGTTGCAGGCCGTCGGAGTCAACGTGTACCAGCTCGGCCACGACGTGACCGTGTCGAGTGCGCACCAGTTCGGCGACTTCGACGTCAACGCACCGTCCGGACAGTCGCCGGTGCGCACGAGCACGGTGACGCTACCGAAGGGCACGCTGTATATTCCGCTGGATCAGGGCACCAAGCACTGGATCCAGGCTGTGCTCGGCGAGAACCCGTACCTCCCGTTCAACTACAACTACGACGTCGTGACGTGGTCGTACTCGCTGCTGCGCGGCTTCGCCGGTGACGGCTTCCTCACCCAGCCGCTGCCGAAGAACGCCAAGCTGCAATCGGTCGACGACGTGAAGCTCGGGACCACACCTTCGAAGAAGCAGGCGGTGTACGCGTTCAACACCGACTCGGCTGCGGCCCTGGCGATGGTGAACCAACTGCTCGGGCAGGGCGCTTCGGTGTCGCGGGCCAGCACTGGCTTCGACGCGAACGGCACGCACTTCGACACCGGCGCCGCGCTCGTGTCGGGCGTTGCGCAGGCAACGCTCGCCGGCGACGCGGCCCACTGGCAGACGCCGGTATACGGCCTGACCGGCTACCCGGTCGCGCACCAGGCCGTCACGCTGCCGAAGATCGCGATCTACACCGGCGGCACGACGGTCCCCACCAACCCCGCGTTCCCCGGCACCGGCGACGGATACTGCGTGTCCACCAACTATTGCGAGGCGATGTTCGACCTCACCCAGCGCGAGGGCATCCCGACCTCGCAGATCGGTCAGCTGACCTCGACCGACCTCGCCAACGGCGTACTGCAAAGCGGCGGCTACACGGTGCTCCTCGACCCCAACTCGGCGATCTCGGCAACCACGCCGGTCGGGACGGCGGGAACGCCGGCGCAGGCTCTGCGGGCGTTCGTCAATGCGGGTGGCACGCTCGTGGGCACCAGCACGGGCGGCGTGACAAGCGCACGCAACGCCGGCCTGACCACGGTGAACACGAACACGGTCAGCGGTATCACGACGCCGGGCTCGACGTTCGACGCGACCTGGAACACGGCTGACCCGGCCGGTTGGGGTATGGACGCCGGCGGCTGGATCTTCCGCTCGTCCAACAGCGACCCGAACTTCGATCCCACGACGCTCGGTGGAGACGGTGGCAGCATTCCGCGGGCGACGGCAGTAGCCACGTTCGGCCCCGCCGGCGACTGCGGCGGCCCGGTTGGGTTCGGCAACTGCTACGGCTACGAGGTCAACGCCAACGCCAACCTGCCGGGACGTCCGGCCGTCATCGACCAGCCCTTCGGCGCCGGGCACGCGATCATGCTGGGCTTCGACCCGTGGTACCGGTCCTGGACGGTGCAGGGCGAGCGGCTGGTGCTCAACGCGATGCTCTACCCGAGCGGCAGCGCCTCGCCGGTCAGCGCCGCAAGGTTGCCGCAGGCCGCCAACCGTCCGGTGCACCCCAGCGGCGGCCGCCCCGACGCCCCGATCGACAGCGATGATCGGCCGCAACAATGAGCGCCCGCGCGAACAACCCCCTGAGATCTAAGAGGAGAGTCATGAACCGTCGGCTCGCCGCCGCGTCGGTACTCGTCGCGGCCGTCGCGGCGACTGCCATCGCGGCCCCCGCCGGCGCCGCGGCGGCGGCGCCGCCCGGCGCCTCGAAGCACTGCGGCTCCGGCCCGCGCACGCTTTCGCACTTCGGCGACCACGTGTATCCCGAAACCGGCAACGGCGGCTACACGAGCCTGCACACCGACGTGCACATGGTGTACGACGCCCCGTCGAACCAGTTCCTGCCTGGCAACCATGTCGTACTCACCGACCGGGCCACGCAGTGCCTGACCGACTTCAGCCTGGACTTCGAGCGCCACGGCGTGGACGCCAACGGCGGCCCGGACATGAAAGTCCAGGCGGTCACCGTCAACGGACGACCGGCCTCGTTCCGGTTTGTGCAGCCCACCTACCCGGGTGACCCGAAGGGTCAGAACGATCCGAACCCACTCGCCCACCAGGCATCACAGGTGAACCCCGTCGGCGGGCCGGACAACAACCCGCTGCCGCCGGCGTGTGCCCCACAGGTCATCGGCGACGACGTCAACGCCCAGAACGGCGAGCCGTGCCCGGCGAACAAGCTGGTGATCACGCCCGCCCACGACCTCCGTGCCAACGAGACGTTCCAGGTCACCGTGTACTACACGGGACGGCCCGGCGTACACACCGACGGCGACGGCACCACCGACGGCTGGTTCCGCTCCGACAACCCGGCCGGTGACGGCAGTTTCGTCACCACCGAGCCGCTCGGCACCGAAGACTGGATGCCGCTGAACAACCACCCGAGCGCAAAGCCCACCTACGACTTTTACGACACGGTCAATGCCGGCAAGACGGCGATCGCCAACGGAGTGCTGCTCTCGACCGTCAAGAACAGGCCGGACAAGAACTTCCCGGGCGGCTCGACCACGTTCCATTGGCACTCGGCGGCGACGATCGCGTGCTATCTGGTCGAGAACAGCGTCGGCGACTTCGACCTGACCTCGCGCAAGGGCTCCGACGGGATCCTCTACTACGAGGCCCAGGGCAGCTCGATCCCCGCCGCGCAAAAGCAGGCCAACCTCGCGATCATGGACCAGCAGCAGGACATCACCGATTTCCAGGCACAGTTCAACGGGCCGCTGCCGTTCAAGTCCGAGGGCGTCCTGGTCGGCATCCCCTCCGCGAGCTTCGAGGAGGAGATGCAGACGATGATCACCTTCCAGGGCGGCCGGATCGGGCTGGGCACGTTCTACCACGAAAACATGCACCAGTGGTGGGGTGACAACGTCTCCGAAGGCAACTGGAACCTGACGTTCTTCAAGGAAGGCATGGCCACCCTGGGCCAGTACCTGTTCAACGCGCGCACCGCGCAGACGGCTGCCGGCGGGCCCGGCACACCGGCAGGCGAGGCCGCGTTCGATCAGAGCCTGGTCAACCAGTTCAACACGAACTACGGTCGGGCGCTCTGGGCGGGCGCACCGTCGGATCCGACGCCGGCCTCGTTGTTCTCGAACAACAGCACCTACACCCGGCCCGGCACCGCCTACCTCGCGCTACGCGAAATCCTCGGCCACGACAACTTCGACAAGGCGCTGCAACGCATCCAGCGCGACTACGGCGGCGGCAGCATCACTGAGCAGCATCTCGAGGCCGGCTTCGCCCACTTCCTACCCAACCGCAGCAAGGCGTGCCAGACGCGCCTGTCCGAGTTCTTCACCCAGTGGTTCGACACCTCGTACCCGCCCGGCGGCGGCGCCAACCGGCCGCAGCTCACCGGCCCCGGACTCGCCGGTCCCGGTTTCTACGACGCGGACGGCAGCTGCAGGTAGTTCTGACGGCAGCTGCAGGTAGTTCTACAGCATCGGCCCTTGATCGTCTCTGCTAGATCCGTGAAGTTTCGCGGCAATGCCAGAGATGATCAAGGGCCGACGGCTGCGGTGGAGCGCTCATTCCAGCGCTCGTAGGCCGGGGGGTGGGCAGCGCGACCGGGTTCAGGTTGGCGAGCACCCACGCGACGGCGAGTCCACTGAGCCCGTTCAGGCCCGCGCCGGTGTCATCGCCGGTGCGCACGGTCCGTCGCAGCGCGTGGAGCTCTGCGGGATCGGTGACGGGTGTGCCGCTGCCCAGATGGGCGGTCGGGGCGTCGGTCATCGCACGGAGCCGTTGTCCCAGCTGATCGAGCCTTTGTCCAAGATCTCGTGATTTCAGCCGTCCCACAAGCCGGAAGCGAGACAGTTCATTGTCAGTCAGCTCTTCCGCGACGTCGACCGCAGAGACGTTGGCGCGGAGGTGGTCGGGGCGTTGTCGGTGGGCGGGCGCACCACGGTGCCGGGTGCGCCGGCACCCACCTACGGACAGTCCGTGACGAAACTCGCCCAGGAGCGGGTTGAGGCGAAGGTGTCTCATCCGACGTAGGGACGTCAGCGACGCTGAGCTCAGGTCTCGAGCTCGCCTGCGATTGCGAGCTGTCTGAGGGCGGCCCGGGCGTGCGCGGTGGCTTTCGTTCGGCTGGGCGCGGCGCGCAGTCCGAGTAGCCGTTGCCGATGTGGTTCGCCGAGCAGCAGGGTGAACAGCGACCTGGCGAGCTCGACGTCGGGTTCGGCAAGCAGCTGGTTGAGCGCCTGGATGTAGGACTCCGGGCCGTCGTGGTAGAACCGCTTGGCCAAGTCGGGGAACCTGTTGGCTTCGATGATCATGAGTTTGTGCAGGCTGATGGCTTCGTCGGAGTGAAGGGCGAAGACGATCTTCGCGGCGAGTTCTTCGAGGGTGTTGCCGTCGGTGGCGAGGCCGAGGGTGCGCCGGCGCAGGCGTTCGACCGCGGCCAGGAAGATCTCGGTGCGGTCGCCGAAGTAGCCGTAGATCGTGCGCTTGGTCACGTGCGCCGCCGCCACGATGTCGTCGAGGGTGACCTGCCGGAAGCCGCCGGTGACGAACAGGCGAACGGCGGCGTCGAGGATGTCGTCGCGCCGCTGGGCGCGTTCGGCTTCGGTCGGCCGGCCCCGTTTGCGCGGGGACTCATCGTCGGTGGCCATCGTGGCTCCTCGTGATCGACAGCGCGTTCCACGCTATCCTATAATGAACCGAACTTCGTTTCATTAAGGCCACCGGACGACGCGCCCGATCCGATCGATCGACGGCCGCGGCGCACCTGGGCGAGAAGGAGACCCCACATGCCTCCGAGCAGCAGGACAACGCGCGGCGACCGCGCGTCGCGAGCCGGGCGCGAGGCCGCCGGGCTGTCCCGGTCCCCCGACGACGACCGTCTGCTGGCGTTCTACCGACAGATGGTGCTCGTGCGCCGGTTCGAGGAGCGGGCCGCCCGCGCATACACCGAGGCGAAGGTGGGCGGGTACTGCCACCTGAACCTCGGCGAGGAGGCCACCGTCGCGGGACTCATGGCGGCACTGGACGACTCGGACTACGTCTTCACCAACTACCGGGAGCACGGATACGCGATCGCGCGCGGGATCGCCCCGGACAGGGTGATGGCCGAGCTCTACGGGCGGGTCGACGGCGTCTCACGCGGCTGGGGCGGGTCGATGCACATCTTCGACGTCGCCTCCCGGTTCATGGGCGGGTACGGGATCGTCGGCGGGCAGGTGCCGCTGGCCACCGGCGCCGCGCTGGCGATCGACTACCGCGGCGGCACGGAGGCGGTCGTCTGCCTGATGGGTGATGGCACCACGAACATCGGGGCGTTCCACGAGTCGCTGAACATCGCCGCCCTGTGGGGGCTGCCGATCGTGTACGTCGTGGTCAACAACGGACTCGGGATGGGCACCAGTGTCGAGCGCTCCTCGGCCGAGCCGCAACTGTACAAGCGAGCCTCCTCGTACCGGATGGCCTCGGCACGCGTCGACGGCAACGACCCGGCCGCGGTGTTCGAGGCGGCCGGGCTGGCGTTGGCCAGCGCCCGGGAGCACAGGCCCTATCTGCTGGAGACCGTCTCGGGGCGCCTGAAAGGCCACTCCGTCGTGGACCCGGCCCGGTACCGCAGCCGCGAGGAGGCCGAAGCGCTCAAAGCCGCAGATCCGATCGCCGCCTACGCCGTGCGGCTGCACGGCCATGGCCTGCTCACCGACCAACTCATCGCCGAGGTCGAGGCCGAGGCGAGCGCGGTGGTCGCGGCCGCGGCCGCGTATGCCGACGCGAGCCCGCATCCGGACGTGTCGACCCTGTTCGACTACACCTACGCCACGCCGGTGCTCAACAACTCGCGCCGCATGCCGGGCGAAGCGCTGTTTCCCGCGGCCGGCCCGACCGGCGTCGCCGCGGGGGTGTCGGCATGAGTGTGATCAGCTACCGGCAGGCGCTGCACGACGCGCTGCAAAGCGAGATGCGCCGCGATGAAAACGTGTTCCTGATCGGTGAGGAGATCGGGCTGTTCGAGGGTTCCTACAAGATCACCGCCGGGATGTTGGCCGAGTTCGGTCCCCGCCGCGTGCGCGACACCCCGATAGCCGAGGAGGGCTTCACCGGCGCCGCGATCGGCGCGGCGATGCTCGGGCTGCGCCCGGTCGTGGAGATCATGACGATCAACTTCTCCCTGCTCGCCCTCGACCAGATCGTCAACCACGCCGCCAAGATCTACGGCATGTTCGGCGGCCAGGTCCGCGTCCCCCTGGTGATCCGCACCCCCGGCGGCGGCGGACAGCAGCTCGGCGCGACGCATTCGCAGAACATGGAGCTCTACTACGCCTTCATGCCCGGCATGAAGGTCGTCGCACCGTCGAGCCCGGCCGACGCGAAGGCACTGATGCTCGCCGCGATCCGCGACGACGACCCCGTACTCGTGCTGGAAAACCTCGCGCTGTACAACACCGTCGGGGAGGTTCCCGACGGCGACGAGCCCGCCGAGATCGGCAGGGCCGCCCTCACCCGCGAGGGTGCCGACATCACCGTGGTCGCCTACTCGCGGATGGCCGCCGTCGCCCTGCAGGTCGCCGAGCAGCTGGCCGGCGAGGGCGTTGATGTCGAGGTCGTCGACCTGCGCAGTCTGCGTCCCCTCGACCGCGACACGATCATCGCCTCCGTGCGCAAGACGAACTGCGCCGTCGTGCTCGAGGACGACTGGCTCACCTACGGCATCGGCGCCGAGATCGCCGCGACGATCTCCGACGGCGCCTTCGACTGGTTGGATGCGCCGGTGCGTCGCGTGGCGATGGCCGAGGTCCCGCTCCCCTACGCCAAATCCCTGGAGACCGCCGCCCTGCCCTCGGCGCACGACGCGGTCACCGCCATCCGTGAAACCCTCCATGCCGTCGGCCGGCACCGCTGAAGAGGACACCAGCATGATCGACATCCGGATGCCGCGCCTGTCCGACACCATGACCGAAGGCGCCATCACCACCTGGCACAAGCAGCCCGGCGACCCGATCGCCCCCGGCGACGTCCTCGTCGACATCGAGACCGACAAGGCCGTCATGCAGCATGAGGCGTACGAGGCCGGCACCCTCGCCGAGATCCTCGTCCCCGAGGGCCGCAGCGCCCCCATCGGCGCCCCCATCGCCCGTCTCGACGACGGCGGCGGCGAGGCGACCAACCGCCCCGCAGACAGCCGCGAGCCAGCCGTCCCGCACGCGCCGGCCACCGGCGGGGCAACCACCGGGCGGGCGCCGACGGGCCGCGCGCCGCGCGCACCCCGCGGCGCGCCCGAGGATCGGGGCGAGCGGCGCGCGGCGACTCCGCTGGTGCGCAAACTCGCCCGCGAGCGCGGCATCGACCTGGCGGGCGTCGCCGGCACCGGACCGGGCGGCCGGATCGTCCGCGCCGACCTCGACGCTCTGCCCGACCAGTCGCCCCCGGGACCCACACCGGCGGGGGCGAGCGCGGTGACCGCATCCGCCGCGCCGGACCAGGACCCGCGGGGGCCCCGGGCTGTGCCCTTCGACGCGGTTCGCCAGTCGATCGCCGCCAGGCTCACCGGCAGCGCCACCACCATCCCGACGTTCACCGCCACCGCGTCTGCCCGCGTCGATGACCTGCTCGCACTGCGCACCCAGATCAACAGCGCCTACCGCGGCACCGGGACGAAGGTCAGCGTCAACGACCTCATCGTCCGGGCGGTGGCACTCGCCCTGCGGGCACACCCCGGGATCAACGCGTCATACTCGCCCGACGGACGCGGCCAGACTCTCATCCACGACAGGGTTCACATCGGCGTCGCGGTGGCGTCCCCGGCCGGGCTCGTTGTCCCCGTTGTTCGAGACGCTGACGGCGCCTCGGTGACCGCCATCTCGGCCACGACACGGGAGCTGGTGGACAAGGCTGCCCATCGAACGCTCACCACGGACGAAATGAGGCACGGCACCTTCACCATCAGCAACCTCGGCATGTACGGGATCGAACACTTCGACGCGATCATCAACCCACCCCAGGCGGCGATTCTCGCCGTCGGCTCCACGCGCGCGGAACTCACCCTGGCTGGATCCGACGTCGTGACATCCACACGCATGCGCTACACCTTGACCGCCGACCATCGTGTCATCGACGGCGCGCTGGCCGCGAGATTCCTCGCCACGCTGACCGACCTGTTCGAACACCCGCTGCGGCTCGTGGCATGAGCATCGTGGTGGCGGCAGCGGCCGGCCGGCGCGAGGCACCCGCGCCGGCCTTTCATACTCGACCGGTCGCCCGGAACCGGCTCAGCGCAGGCGCGGAGCCAGACGCCGACCGCGGCGCTTCCCGCGGTGTCGGACACACCTGGGAGTACAGAAGTAGGTCCAGCTGACGGTCGTCATGGGTACGCGAACGTGCCCGGCTTCCGCTCCTGCCGAATTGAGGACGCGCTCGCGTGCACCTAGCCGAACGTTGACCTCGTCTCGTATGGTGCGAGGTCGCCGGCTCGGCGTGTTTCCGCTGGTCCAGGCCCGGCTACAGCACCCTCTACCCGCGGTAACTGCGCGGTTGTCGGAACGCCGGTGGATACTGCCCGGCATGGCGAGCTTCAAGGATCAAGACCTGACTGATGCCGAATTCCGCGAGTGTGACTTGACCCGCGCTCGTCTGATCGGGGTGATAATGCAGGACGCTGTGATCGACGGGCTGGTCACCAATCTGGTGGTCAACGGAGTCGAGGTGACGTCGTATGTCGAAGCCGAGCTTGATCGCCGGTATCCGGTGCGGCTGCTGCTGCGCTCAGCCGATCCGGCGGACCTGATGCAGGCTGTCCGGCAGCTGCGGGCCGGCTGGGCGGAGACGGTCGAGCGGCTGCGAGCGATGCCCAGGGGTTCGGAGCAGCAGCGCGTCGGCGGCGAATGGTCGGCGGTAGAGACCCAGCGCCATCTGGTGTTCGTGCACGACTCGTGGTTCCGCCGCTGCTGTCTGGGATCGACCGAGCCGTTCACCGCGATCGGGCTGGCGTGCGAGTTCGTCCCTGACCAGGAGGAGCAGGGCCTGGACCGGGCGTCGGCCCCCAGTCTCGACGAGGTGCTGGCCGCGCGAGACGTGCAAGGCGCTGAGCTAGAGCGTTGGCTGTCGACGGTGACGGCCGATCAGCTCACGGCGTCCGCGCCAGTGCCGGCGGGCCCGGGTTGGCCGCCGCATGCCAGGGAAAAGTCGGTGCTGGAGTGCGTTCAGGTGGTACTGAACGAGGAGTGGGCGCACCACGGTTTCTGCGTTCGTGACCTCGATCTACTCGGATCATGACTCTCGCCACGAGGTTGCGTGCGACCAGCAAGGATTCACTTCCATGCCGCGATCCGCTCGCTGACCGCCAAGGCGAAGACCGTCGCCGTCATCGGCCAGACCGCCTCGAACACCCCGACCGGAGGGGTCAGCGCGGGTACCGTCTGCGCCGAGGGCCAGGGCGGCGGCGCCTGCCCGAACCCGGTGGCCCCGTTCGCCAGAGGCATGAACGGACCTGCCAGTTCGACTGACGAGGACAATCCGCTGGCCGTCTCATGACCGTGGGATCAGTGTGGGCCGTCGCAGGCCGTGGCGGCCCACACTGTGCATCACCCGGGCGTATTGGCTCTGGGCCGCTTCCGACCTTGTGTGGCTGCTCCCGCGCCGACCGTCCGTCCGTGGTCATGACACCGTCGCGCCTGATGGTTGGAGCAGGGCCGGTGAGCATCATCGAAGACAACCGATCACCCGTCAACGGTTCCTCCAGACAGCGCAACCGAAAACTCTCAGACCGCTTGCTCACCCCAAAGCGCAGCTTGTCCAGGGCCGCCGGAGCCGACCGGCGCTTGACAGATGTTGCCTGTGCGGCGTGTCACGCCTGAGTTTGAGGCGTACGCGTTTCGGATACCTGGTGCCATGTCTTTCTGGAGCAGACTCAAGCAGAGGCAGAGTGAGCAGGTCGAGCAGCGTCGCAACAAGGCGATCGAGGAAGCACTTGCCCGGGGTGCTACCCCGGATCAGGCAAAGCGGGCCGGTGATCGAGCGGCGCGGCGCTACACCAACGCCGCCATAACGGGTGCAATCAACAGCGGTTGACCCGACGGGTAGGGGCGAGATGCCTCGTCATCCGTTGGAACGTGCTGTGGCGGACAGGGTTGGCTCCCGACAACCGGAGATTCGGGAGCCCGCCCTGCCTTCGTCTTTCTGGGAAACTCGCGGGACGTTTCATCCAGCGGGCATCAGCCCTGACTGAATTGGCCGCGTGGCCTCCGCAACCCGCCACCAACGACGTCGACCATGTCACCGCCCCGCCCCAGCCGCGTGACACGCACGGTCCCCACCCACCACGCCGACCTCAGTCGGCGTCGATTCCGACCACGGCTGCGTCATCGTCCCCGGCGGGGACCTCGCCGGCCGGGCGGCCCGCCCAGCTTCCCGGATGTGCCAGGTCGATGAGTATCTCGTATTCCGGGTGCCGCTGGATGTACCGGTCGACGATCCCGCAGAAGTTCGTGACGCTCAGACCTCTGGCGCGGATGTCTTCCAGGGAGTCCCGGATGAGTATCTTCACCAGTCCCCTGCCGCGGAACGACTCCTGGATGAAGGTATGCGTCAGAACGCGCCGTGAGCCCTGGTCCTCGTACACCAGGAGGCCAGCCTGCTGCCCACCCACCCGCAGCTCGTAAAAGCGGTTGGCCGCGTCGTCACGAACCTCGATCGTCTCCACGCTAGTGCCTTTCGATGCCATGCCCATTGTCATGCCCGCATCCATCCTGCCGGTGATGATGGCGCAACGTAGGACTCCGGGTGCGTATCGGATGTACCAGTACCGCCCCCGGACACGTCCCGCGCCGTCTGAAACGCCGCGCAACTGGACCATGGTTTCCTCGGCCGCCCTGGAACGGGCCGGGGCGGAGTTCTCCGCCCTGTCACATCGCCCGCCACCGCGGACCCAGTCTCATCCCGTCGCCGGTCGGGGCGCGCCAACCAGCGACCGGGATCTGGTTCCGGTACCTCCTCGTTGCCCTCTCGCCCGCTCAGCCGCGGTCGGGGACGGGGACGTAGGGGAACTCCATCGAGATGCGGTCGGGGTCGGGGTTGGCACCGTCGCCCAGCGGTGAATTCGTGGTCAGCGACAACATGACATCCATGACGTCGTCGTGCAGGGTCCGCCCGTTGAAGCCGACGTAGTCGAAGGAAGCCGGAGTACCCAGTTCGTAAGGCAGCGTGAGCGCACCGAACCTGTCGAGCACCCGTTGCGCGTACGCCTGAGGATCGTTGGCGGTACCCGCGAGGAACGTTGTCTCCCGGATCACCTCGCCGATCCGGTCCAGCACCGCGGCGTTGTCCCCGGACGGCGTGGTGCGGTTGTAGGTCTCACGCAGGTCGTCGTCGCGTGCGTACAGGTGCGTGATCAGCGGCAGCCCCCAGCGCGCCACCTGCTGCTCCGGCGCGTGGCCGAACAGCGAGATGGTGGCCCAGGCCTGGACCAGGCCGACGCCGATCAGCTCGTTCGGGACCTCCAGCACGATGGCCGCGACGCGACGCGGCGCGAAGAAGTTGACGTGGTTGTCGAACGCCTCGGGCTTGTACTGCCCTTCGGCGAACGCCGCCTCGAACGCGCGCAGCGCGGCCGAATCACCCGCGAAGACATCCTGGGTCAGGCCGGTAAACACCCGCACGCCACTGTCGGCGGTGACGATGCGCGACGTCGTCCCGGCGGCGACCAGGTCACCGTCGGCTCCGTGGCCCGCGCCGTCCCCGATCGCCCGGCGTACCTCGAAGTTCTGTACGTGCTCGCCGCCGGCACCGTGGTTGGTCTCGCCAAACTGGACCTTGAAGGACACGTCCTCGCGGCCGTGACCGTTCGTGTCGAAGCGGAAAACGTAGAGCCCTTCGTCGCGGAACAGCGGACCCTTCGCCGGATCCGCTTCAGGATTGACCGTCATCACCATCACGGTCGATCCCGGCCGGCCGGCGAACAGGTACAAGTCACACAGGTTGAGCTTGGGATCCTCGCGACCGGTCGGGGTGTCGAAGTGGTGTGACATCGAGTCGTGCCTTTCATCGTCTGCCTCAGGACACGCGCCCTCAAACGGAGGCGAATCAATACGCATCGCGCAAGCCGCATGACACGAACATCACCTTGCTCAGCTCCAAGTGTCGGATAGGACAGCCCGAAGGGCGTCCGGGTGCACCGGCGTGCCAGCGGTGTTCTTCAATAAACCGACCGCGACCAGCGGGATTCCCATCATCGACAATACCCCGGCGCGGTAAACACGGCCGCGTTAACCGAGGTGATCAGATTGACCTGGACACCGATTGGGTCACGGGCATGGAGCCCAGCCATGGTCATTCCCTGAAGAGATCGGCGTAGCGGGTCAGCCGGGCCTGGACCTGTGGGTACGGCGTTGCCGACCCGGGCGTCCGGCCCTCCCGCACCGCCACCGCCACCTCAACAGCGGCGTCCATCGCCGCACGATAGGGCAACGAACCGGTACTGACGCGGCGGATTCCAAGCTCGCCGAGGTCGGCCACGGTCAGGCCGGGCACAACCAGCACATTGACCGGCAGGCTGATCGCGGCGGCGAAGGCACGCAGTTCGTTGGGTTCGGTCGCACCCGGGATGAACACACCATCGGCGCCGGCGGCGGCGTACGCAGCAGCGCGCTCAAGCACGGCGGCCGCTGTCGCGTCCTGGCCGAGCCAGTAGTTGTCGATCCGGGCGTTGACGAACACCTCGGGGTTACGGCGCTTGATCTCCATAATCTTCGCAGCCTGGCGTTCTGGATCGACTAACGCCTCGGCGGTGCTGTCCTCGATGTTGATGCCCGCAATACCGAGGTTGGCGACGTAGGCGGCGACCTCGCCGGGGTCATCGCTGTACCCATCCTCGATGTCGGCCGAGACGAAGACAGGCAGCCGTCGCAGGGCCTGGGCAAGCGCCATGGTTGAATCCCTGCTGGCCCGGGCGCCGTCTGGATGACCGACCGCGGCTCCGACTCCGAAGCTTGTGGTGCCGATGGCCGGGAAGCCGCAATCGGCCAGCGCGATGGCGGACCCGACGTCCCAGGCATTGGGCAGCAGGAGGGGCGTGTCACCGTGGTGTAGGTCATGGAAAGTCACGGCAGGTTCCTTCGTGCTCGGTGAGTCAGGCGGGAATGTCGTACTCCTCGACGACTCGCCCGGACAGCAGCGGCACGATTCGCGCGAGTAGCAGGTCGGTGAAATGCGGCGTGCGGCGGTGCTCGGCCACTGCCTCACGCGAGGCGTACCGCTCAAGCAGCACGTAGCTTCGGGGATCGTCGACACTCCGGTAGACGTCGAAAGCCAGGTTGCCTGGCTCACTGCGTGCCAGCGGGACGAACTGGTCGAGTAGGTCGAACACCTCACTTTCGTGTCCCGGCCGGATTGAGTGCCGGGCTATGAGCTGGACCTGTGGCATGGCTTACCTCTCGAGCTTGTCGAGGTTGGCTCGAGAACGTGAGCCGCCGACCATCCCCGTTTTGGGATGGCCGGCCCAAACTAGCCACAGCTTTCTGGGATGTCAAGCCCATTCTCTGTCAGGCTGATGGCGTAACTGCCACGGGCGCTCATCGCCCGCAGTTGACGGCAAAAGGGCAAGCCACATGTGCGTGTTTCTGCGCGGTATGCTGGCGTCCCAGGCCGTTCGGGATGAGGCGCCCACGTCGGGCTCGACAGTCTCTGCTGGGCCTAGCCACTTCAAGCGAGTCATTAGGTAGCGTTGAGCCATGACCGCCCGTGACATCGAGCAGGCGTATGCAACCCTGGCTAAGCGTGACCGCGTGCTCGCCTCGTTGCTTCAAGAGTACGGCCCACAGGAGCCCTTCCAGTGGCATGACGGCGGCCGGACCGGTTCGAGCCAATTCGCGGCGATGCTGCTGCACATCGTCGGGCAGAAGATCTCGGCGATCTCCGCGTTCGCGGTCTACGATCGAGTCGCTTCAGCGACTGATGGAATCCCCACGCCCACCGGCGTGCTGAGATTGGGCGCCGGGCGCCTACGGGCCTGCGGACTATCCGAGGCTAAGGCCTCCTATGTGCTTGACTTCGCCCAGGCGCAAGCCACCGGAGCCATCGACATCGAGGGTATGGAAGGCCTCGACGATGAGCAGGTCGTCAGCACCTTGACCACCGTACGGGGCATTGGCGTGTGGTCGGCCGAGACATTCCTGATTCACAACCTGCGACGACCGGATGTCCTGCCCGCAGGGGACCTCGGTCTTCGTCGCGCTGTCCGCAACCGCTGGAGTACCGACGGGTTGCCTACCGTGGCCGAATTGCGGGCGATCGGAGTGGCGTGGTCGCCCTATCGATCCTACGCGGCCGCACTGCTCTGGCGGTCGCTACGTCCTGTCGGCGAGCTATCCGATCCAAAGGCACGCGCGCTGAGTCGGGCCGCCTCGAAATCCACTCCGGTAGGCGACACGTGAGCGGGCGACCCGATCGGCCTCTCCGGTCATGCCGATGAGCAGCCGCGCACCCAGTCCCTGCCGGACTAAGCTGACAGACCCCGACGGGCCAGGGCCGGCAGATCAGCGCGCCGATGCCCCGCCGGGTTGGCCTGCTCGAAGGTCTTTCCCACGGCCAACAACCCCCGCTCACCGTGATGCGGGCCGACGAGTTGCAATCCCACCGGCAATCCCGACGGGGTGAATCCGGCTGGGAGCGCGAGCGCGGGGCACCCGGTCATCGTGATGTCGTACCCGACTCTGATCCAATCCAGGTAGGTGGTCTGAGGCACGTCGTCGATGAACGGCGGATACTCCAACTCGACCGGGAACGGCACAGTCGAGGCGGCGGGAGCCACGAGGAGGTCGTAGCGCTCGAAGAACTCCCGGGCCCGGTGGTAGAGGCGGGTCTGGGTCTCGATAGCAGCAGCGATATCACGACCCGACAGCCAGCGGCCCTCCTCGACGTTCCAAATCAAGCTCGGTTTGAGCTGGTCGCGATGGCGCCGGATCGCATCGTCCAGCAGATAGGCCAGCGTCCACGCTCGCAGGGTGCGAAACGCCTCGTCGGCGCCGTCGAAGTCGATGCTGGCCTCCTCAACGACACAACCTAGGTCAAGGAGAGTGCCGATCTGGGCGTCGATGACGGCGCGTACCTCGGGGTCCACGTTGACCATGCCACCCAGATCGGGGGCCCACCCGACCCGTAGACCCCTCAGATCGGCAGGGTCGATGCTGGTGTACATGCCAGGGTCCTGGTTAAGCCCGAGGGGACTGCCCGGGTGGGGTCCGGCGATCACCGACAACAACAGGGCGGTGTCGTCGACGGTGCGACCCATGGGGCCGTTGACCAGCAGCGGCTGCCATCCGAATGCGGTGGGGATGTCAGGAACTCTACCGGGCGAGGGGCGCAAACCGACAACGTTGCAGAATGAGGCCGGGTTGCGCAGTGATCCACCCAGGTCCGAGCCTTCACACACCGTAGCCATCCCGGTCGCCAGTGCGGCGGCCGCTCCCCCGGACGAGCCGCCGGCCGAAAGCGCGGGGTCATACGGATTGCGGGTCGGCCCGAACAGGGTGTTGTCGGTGTGGCCGCCCATGCCGAACTCCGGCACGTTCGTTTTGCCCAGCACGATCGCCCCGGCTGCCCGCATCCGCGCCACGACTAACTCATCCTCGTCGGGCACGTTGTCGGCCCGCAGCGGGGAGCCGTGCGTGGTGCGCATCCCCGCCGCGTCATGAGTGTCTTTGATCGCAGCCGGCAGGCCATGCAACGGACCAGTGCGGTCGCCGCGCGCGATCGCCGCATCGGCTGCCGCGGCCTCGGCCAGTGCCCGTTCCGGGTCCAGAGTCACGATAGCGTTCACGCACGGGTTAATCGCCGCGATCCGTCGCAGATGCGCACTCACCAGCTCGGTGGCTGAGACGACTCTGGACTGTATGAGAGCCGCCTGCTGCCGGATCGACAACAAACAGAGGTCATCCTCCGTTGTGGGCTCCTCACCACCGCGCGAGGCACTGACCGCTCCACCCTGCACAAAGCCAACAGTAACCCGGACCGCATGGGCCCACAACGACCCGGCCTCATCACACGCCAGCACTGCAGGAACGGGCGGAATGGGGACAATACGCCGCCAAGGCCTAACGGGTCGAAGGGACGGCGGGCCGTCCGCTATTATTCTGGGATACCTTATCCAATCCCGTTCCCGGATCGCATAGCTGGTAGGGCCAATCGACATGTCATCGACCGCCGCGGCAGCCGCCCAGGGACCGGAGTCTGCTGCGGGGAACCCTCTCACGCGCAAGGGCCAGGCCACGCGGGCCCGCATCGTGCTGGCCGCTGCCGATCTCATCTCCGAGCGCGGTGTGGCCGGCACCAGCATCGAGGACGTGCGGCGAGCGGCCAAGGTCAGTGGATCGCAGATGGCTCATTACTTCCACGACAAGCGCAGCCTGGTGCACGCCGTGATATCCCACCAACTCGACGCGGTCATCGATTTCCACACCCAGCCGCAGCTGGGCCAACTCGACAGCTTCGAGGCGCTTCGATTGTGGGCGGACCTCAACATCGAAGAGACCTTGGCGCGCAACGTCGAGGGTGGCTGTTCGTTCGGCGCGCTGGCCGGCGAGTTGGTGGAGACGGACTCGCGCATGCGCGCCGAACTCGCCGCCGGGTACGACCAGTGGGCTGAGGTCCTGCGCGCGGGATTGGCCGCGATGCGCCGCCGTGGCGAGTTACGCACTGACGCCAAGCCCGATGTACTGGCCTCGGTACTGTTGGCCGCCCATCAGGGTGGTTCGCTACTGAGCCAAACCAAACGCGACATCAAACCGCTGCGCGATGCACTCAACGCTGCGCTTGACTACGTGCACTCCTACGCCCCCGAAGGCGTCGCCCTCCCGCGGCCG
This sequence comes from Rugosimonospora acidiphila, assembly GCF_039543385.1. Classification (NCBI taxonomy): domain Bacteria; kingdom Bacillati; phylum Actinomycetota; class Actinomycetes; order Micromonosporales; family Micromonosporaceae; genus Rugosimonospora; species Rugosimonospora acidiphila. The sequence goes on along the minus strand of NZ_BAABJQ010000017.1, from coordinate 164,637 downwards.
CGCCGCCGCCCAACCGGTCGGTCAACGGCGACGAAAGATTCTCCGCCCTCGCTACGCACTGCCGTCGAAAGCCGCACTGGTCGCCGCGAACAATCCACGAGGCGCCGCGTCCGCACGACCCAGTAACCGCGCCCCGCCAGCGCCCGCCGCGGACGGCGGGTCTCCCCCAACACGGGAACGCCGCGCGCAGGCCGGACCCAAGCCGGGCGAGCATACTGGGTGCCGTGTCCCAATCCTGCTCTATCCTGAGCGGGCGGGACGCGGGCCGCCAACGGAAAGGTTCCGACACCGATGGTTTCAGGGTTTCATGAGGGCGAGCTGGCAATACAGGCCCGCGCTCGTGTCGTAGAGGAGGCCAGCCGCCTGGCCGGGATGCTGGACAATGCTGAGCTGAGTGGTGGTTTCCGCCGCTTCCTCGCCGAGAAGGAGTTTGCCGCTGTCACCGCACGCGACCCCGGCGGTCGGCTCTGGATCTCGCCGCTGTTCGCGCACCCGGGGTTCCTCGATACCCGCGACGGAATCCTCCAGATTCACGCTGTACCCCGTCCCGGGGACCCCCTCGCGGCACTACGCAAAGATCAGCCGGTCGGCCTGGTCGTCATGGATTTCGCCACGCGCCGACGCGTTCGCATCAATGGGGTGTTGGTCGGTGTCGGAGCGGACAGCCTGCGGATTGAAGTGGAACAGGCGTATGGAAACTGCCCCCAGTACATCCAACAACGCCAGATACGGCACATCCCCCAGCCCGGGTCGGAGCCTGGCGGTTCAGCGACGCCGGCGGCTACCCCCGCCGACACTCAGGTGCGCTTGATCCAACGCAGCGACACCTTCTTTCTGGGCACGGCCCACCCTACGCGCGGCGCCGACGCTTCCCATCGCGGCGGTCGTCCGGGCTTTGTTCGGACCTTCGACGGGGACATCTGGTGGCCGGACTATCCCGGCAACAACATGTTCAACAGTCTTGGCAATCTCGCCGTGAACGATGAGGCGGCACTGCTGTTTCTCGACTTCGACACCGGATCGACGTTGCACCTCTCTGGGACGGCGCGTGTCGAGTGGATCGGCCCTGGGATGCCTGGTGACGATGGCCACACCGGGCGCCGGGTGCGTTTCAGTCCGGTGGAGGTTGTCCGAGGACCCACGCTGGATCTGACAGCCGACCAGCCCCGATTCTCACCATTCGACCCACCGTTGACGTGACCCACGCACGTATTTCGTCAGGCCGCTGCACCCGCCGGGCGCCGCGTTCGGAGTGCGCGCGGCCCGCCCGGCCGTGCGCGACCGGTTGCGGGCGGACTCTGCTTCCCAGAGCCACCGGAGCGAACTGGGCGAGCAGCGAGGGCTAGCCTCTCGAACCGCAACGAGTTCAGACTGATCACATGGCCGAGCACTGCGCGGCGTCTCCCACGAGCAGGCCAGCCTCGACGCGTGGGGCCGAGAGGCTGCACCTTCGCCTGAATTGCGGGACTGGTACGGACACCAGCCACACCTGTTCGACGACTCTCGCACTAGGTATCTCGACGAACTCACCCAACCTGGTCCCGCCGAGGCGCCCTTCGGCGCTACCACGAGCGCGGGCCCCTCGTCCTGCCCACGGCAACCAAGGCGATCGAGATCAGCCACGCGACAGTGCTCGGCGGATTGCTGAGGATCGAGTCGTTCCCATTCTGACCGGGTGCCCGCGCGGCGGCGAGGGAGTTCATTGCCGCGCAGCCGTGTCGGCCGGTGGCGTGCGCCCCAGTTGTCCTCCGAGCCGTTGTCCCGCCCCGCATGGCGGCCGATGCCGTTCACCGCGAACCAGTCGTTGCGGTGCGCATACGGGACAGACCAGCAGTGGGTGGAGCAACGGGCGTGAGCTCGGTCTTGCCCGAATCACCGGCGGTCAGCTGGTCCAGTAGGCGCTGTCGGCTATCCCGTCTGGGATGCGCAACCCAGATGTATTACTCTCACGTCATGACCGGCGTCGACTCACGTGGACCGGCCACCCTGCTGTCAGTGAACGTCGGAATGCCCGCCGATCACGAGTGGAGTGGCGGAGTCGTCCGCACCGCGATCTGGAAGTCCCCTGTCACCGGTCCGGTTCGAGTCGGCAGGCTGAATGTCGCAGGCGATGGCCAGGCCGACAAGCTCGGGCACGGCGGTGAATCTCGTGCCGTGATGGTGTATCAGATCGAGTCGTATGACTACTGGCGGCGCGAACTGGGCCGCGATGACCTCGAGTTCGGCCACTTCGGCGAGAACTTCACCGTCACCGGGCTCGCCGACGACGAGGTCTGTATCGGGGACCGGTACCGGATCGGTACGACCGTGTTCGAGGTCACGCAGCCCAGGGTCACGTGTTACCGCGTCGGCATCCGCCTCGGCGTACCCACGATGGCGTCATTGTTGGTGCGCCACCGCAGGCCGGGCTTCTATCTGCGTGTGCTGGAGGAGGGCGAGGTCCAGGCCGGCGACAGCATCGTCCGGATCGGCCGTCCCACGGCAACATTGACCGTGGCCGGGATCGACGGCCTGCTGTATTTGCCGGGCAGGTCGACCGACGATCTGCGGGTGGCCATCGGCATTGACGCCCTCAGCGCGGGTTGGCGCGGCGATTTCGTCCGAATGCTCGACGAGACCGCAGCCGCGGAAGATCCCCATGCCGCCCGCGGCTGGCAGGGCTTCACCCCACTGCGGGTCGTCAACGTGCGGCGGGAGACCGAGGACATCCGGTCCGTGGTCCTGGCGGCAGCGGATGTGGCAGCCGGACTGCCCGCCGCGGCGGCCGGCCAGTACCTGACGATCCGAGTGCCGAGCGCGGACGGCAGCGGCGCGAACGTCCGCAACTACTCGCTGTCCTCCGCACCCGGCGCGGACCAGTACCGGATCAGCGTCAAACGGGAGCCACTGGGCGCGGTCAGCTCATGGTTACACACCGGGCTCACCCCGGGGTCCACACTCGACGTCGCCCAGCCGAGAGGCACGTTCCTGCTCAAGGCCGGGACGAACCCGGTGCTTCTGGCGTCGGCGGGCATCGGGATCACACCTGTCCTGGCGATGTTGCATGCGCTGGCAGCCGAAGGCTCGGCCAGGCACGTGTTTTGGGTCCACGTCGCCAGGACGCCGGAGGCTCAGGCGTTCGCCGCCGAGGTTGAAGGTCTACTGGCAAGCCTGCCAAGCGTCTCGGCGCACACGTTCTACACCAAGGCGGCGTCTGCGGGGTCCGACGGTAGGGCGACGCCGCACAGCGGACGACCGGACATCGAGGCTCTTCGCGCGCTGCAGATACCCGTCGATGCCGACGCCTACGTGTGCGGCCCGGCGTCATTCATGACGACCATGACAGCGTCTCTAGCCGAGCTAGGACTTGACCCACAACAGGTACATAGTGAGACCTTCGGAGCCAGCGCCACTCCAGGGCCCGACGCTGCCACCGTGGCGCACGCCCCGGACGGTCCGCCTGGCACCGGCCCAGCGGTCACATTCTCCCGCAGTGGCCTGACCGTGCCGTTCGATAGCCGCTACGGCAACCTACTGGAGCTGGCGGAGGCGTGTGAGATCCCGGTGCGCTGGTCCTGCCGGACTGGGGTGTGTCATTCATGCATCACGACGCTCGTGTCCGGTGCCGTGGACTACGAACCACAGCCGCTGGACCCGCCTGCCGGAAACGGACTGCTGCTGTGCTGCGCGAAGCCGACTGAGGAAATCGTCCTCGACGCGTAGCGCCCCGGCGTTGGTTTGGAACGGCGGCGCGACCCCCACTCATGGCGACTGCTGTCGGAGCATCCCGACTAGGCAGCGCCCATGGCGTGTCAACGCGCGCCGTTCCCACGATGACATTTCGCGGCACGGACGAAGACTCGCCGCGCCTCATTTGCGAAGCTGTGGTCACCCGGCGACCTTGCTGTGATAAAACCTGATGACCCCTGTCGGCGATCTGGTCAGGCTGTCCTCGATCGCGAACTGCCCGCAATCCAGGTCAGCATACAGAGCTCGCCGATCAAGCTCGGGTGGCTTCACATGCCGCAATGCGACTCACTTCGAGGCGACCGGTAATGCGCTGCCTCACACGGTGACCCCGGCGGCTCAGGACATCGCCTGGGCGAGAAATTCGCGCACGTGGTCGGCGATCGGCTCCAGGTGCGTTTCCAGTGCGAAGTGGCCAGTGTCGAGAAGATGAATTTCCGCATCAGGGATGTCGCGCTTGAACGCTTTGGCGCCCTCGGGACCGAAGACCGGGTCGTTGCGACCCCAGACGGCCAGAAGTGGGGGCTTCTTGGCGCGGAAGCATTCCTGGGCCCGCGGGTAGAGGTCAAGGTTGGTCTTGTAGTCCCGGAAGAGGCTGAGCTGTATGACGTCGTTGCCCGGCCGGTCGATGCTGGCCTGGGCGTGACGCCATGCGTCGGGACTGACCACGCTCACGTCCGGCACGCCGTACTCGTACTGCTTGCGGGTTGCCTCCAGCGTCAGCCCCTGCCGCGCGGCCGCCTCGGTCTTCGGTCCGGGGTTCTTGCCGTAGGCGATCAGAGGATCCCAGAACTCCCCGACGAGCCCTTCGGCATACGCGTTGCCGCTCTGGGTGATGATGGCCTTGACGGCATGGGGCTGGCGGAGCAGCAGTCGCAGCCCGACGGGCGCGCCGTAGTCGTGCATGTAGACCGCGTACTCAGGGATGTCGAGCATCTTGAGGAGTTTGGACGTCACGTCGGTCAGGGCGTCGAAGGTATAGGAGAACTCCGTGACCGAGGGCATCGACGAATAGCCGAACCCGATATAGTCCGGCGCGATGACGCGGTACCGGTCAGCGAGCATCGGGATCAGATCGCGGAAACTGTGCGAGCTCGTGGGGTAGCCATGCAGGAGCAGCACGGCGGGACCATCCCGCGGCCCGGCTTCCCGATAGAAGACGTCGAGGCCGTCGATGGTCGCGGTCCGGAAATGCGTCTGGTTCATGGCTCATCTCGCCTTTGCGATCATGGCTGCGCCCGTTGCGATCGGCGTCTCCCGCCGGTGGCCGCTGTGGCCAGTATCCCGGCAACCGTCGTCGGAGTCCTGGAGTCTCCGCTTTTTCTTGGCCGAACCCGGTTCTCGGACACCGCCCGGGGTCAGACACCAGCCCGGTTGTGCGTCAACGTCCAGAATCCTCCTACCTCGCGCGATCGGCACGAGAAGGTCGCGGGCGCGCTCACGTCGACAGGTTCCGGGCGATCGGTGCCACCTCGTACGTCACGCCATCACCTTGAGCGTTTTCCAAGAAGCACCACCCACGGCACCAGCCGGTTGCGCGGCATGGCGCAGCATCGGTCTCGACCGTCGACCCGGAGCGTCCGATAGCCGCGCGGCGGGCAGCCGGGGGCGTTCCCGGATCGAGGCGGCACGACCGGGACAACCAGCAACAGTCGGCCTCCGGTGTCGGCCGTGACATGCCGTCTGCGCCCGTCGACTCTCTCGCCGCCGCCGAGGCCGCAACTGGCGGCCACATCGTCTCCCCGCGCGGTGCAACCGTTGGCCGCCTGGACGCTTTCCAACAGACCGTGCCCGGCCTGCCGCGCCGCCCGCCTACTGGCCCCTGCAGACGAACGGTCGCTAGCCAATTGGGTCGGAGCCGACGGGCGGACGCCGGTCTCGACCGCAAGGGGGCCAGCCTCGTCAAGCCGATGAGCGTCGAACCACCCGAGGCGCTGGCCCGCCCCGCCGAGTGACCCCACCCACGCCCGCCTCAGGCTCCGCTTCACAGCCGTGGCAGGCGGCCCCGGGGCGTTGATTAGCTGAGCTGCTCAGAAACAACACCTCACCGTGGCTCCGCTGACCGCCCGGCGATGACGAGGATGGCGGCCAGGCCCAGAATGGCGAATGCGGGCTGGGCCCTCCCCGGCAAGACGAGCACGCCCAGCGTGGATCTCCATCACCGCTTCGCCTGAGAGCGCTCTCAGGTCTACGGTTCAGGGTCGTTGCGGCGATTCGATGGGTGGGATGAAGGTGCGGGGCCGGATGAGCAGGGTCAGGCCGACGATCGAGGATGTCGCTCGTGCGGCTGGCGTGTCCCGCGCGACCGCGTCCCGTGTCATCAACAACGCGCCTGGGGCATCCGGGCCGTTACGGGCCCGGGTCAGCGCAGCAGTTGCCGAATTGGGTTACCAGCCCAACGAGACCGCCAGGGCACTGGCCTCTGGCCGGCAACGTGCCGTGGACGTCGTCGCGGTGACCTATGGCCCCGGGCCCGGTTGGCTCGCGACCCACCCGTACTTCAGCCGAGTCCTGGCCGGCATGATGCCGGTCCTCGAACGTGTCGACGCTCAACTGCGGTTGCATGCGGTAGGTCTGCGGTCGAGCGCGGCAGCGATCGATGAGATCGCCGACAACGCCGGACTCGGCGTTGTCCTCGCCGACATCACCCCAGCGCTGGCCGTCCGGGTCCACCGCCGGTGCCGTCGCACGGTGTCATTGGTGCCCACCGCACCGTCCGTTCCCGGCGTGGAGGCCGACAACATCGGCGGTGCGTACGCCGCCGTCAACGAGTTGCACCAGCGCGGGTGTCGGCGGATCGCCGCGATCCACGGGCCTGCCGCCAACCCCTGCGCGATCGACCGGCGTACCGGGTATCGGCAAGCGGTCGACGCCCTTGGCCTGGCCGAGCTGAGCGCCGACGGCGACTTCCGCCGCGAGGGCGGCTACCACGCCGCCCAGCGGCTGCTGGAGCAGCACCCGGACATCGATGCGATGTTCATCGCCTGCGACCTGATGGCCGCTGGAGCCATTCAGGCCATCACCGCCAGCGGCCGGCGCGTGCCACACGACATCAGCATCATCGGTTTCGACGACAGCATCGCCGCCGTGTGCACCAACCCACCCCTGACCACGATGCGACTGCCAGTCGAGGACATGGCCGCGGCCGCCACCCGCCTGCTACTGGAGGGCACCCCGTCAGCTGGTTACCGGCAGCGGTTCCCGGTCGATCTCGTCGTACGCGACAGCACCTGCCGCTAGACGCTACGTAAGGCAACGAAGATGCCTCGGCGCGAACGGATTGGTACCGCTAACGTGGCGGTCGACGAGCCCGTGATGGGCACATCGGCGCTGCGCCTGACGTTTGCCTCACCGCTGTATCGCGGCGCCACCGCCTCGGTGTTCCTGTCCGCCATGGGATTCTCGGCGGCCGCACCGCAGATCGCGTCGTTCCTGGTCAACGACCTCGGCGCAACGCTGAGCACCGCCGGGCTGTTCTACCTGACGAGCCTTACCGCACCCCTGGCCGGCTACCTGGTCGGTCGGCGCTCCGACCGCACCGGTCGGCGCCTGGGCCCGTTCCGCGCGTGCGCCCTCGCCGGGTTCGTGAGCTGGGCAGGCATCGCTTACTCGACCCACCTGTGGATGCCCTTCGTCCTCAACGCCGTCATCGGCGGATTCGGCGGCACCGCGACATCCCAGCTGTTCGCCGCCGTCCATGACGAGCTGAAGGCACACCCCGACCCCAGCAACGACAAAGTCGTCGCCGTCGTCCGGATGGCCCTGACCGGCGGCTGGGTCGTCGGTCCGGTCGCCGGGTCCTTCCTGGCCGCCCACACCTCATCGCGTACCGTGCTGCTGGCCACCGCGATCTGCACCCTCGCTCAGCTCTTTCCGCTCGGCACGCTCACCACACTCTCCACGGCGACCCCGCCGCAGCCGACGCCGACATCCGGGCCGCATGCCCCCGGCGTGCGAGCCATGCTGCCGTTGCTCACGTTCACGATGCTCTACGTACTCGTCTACGCCGGCGAACCGGTCAAATACGCGTACCTACCGATCTACATGAACCACCAGCTCGATTTCTCCCCCGGGCTCAGCGGCGCGATCATCGGCATCCAACCACTCGTCGAAATCATCCTCATGCCGCTGGCGGTGCTCGTAGCACGCCGGACCGGAATGATGCGCCTGATGGTGCTCGGCGCCGGCTTCGGGGTCGCCGCGAACATCTGCTTCGCCACCACCGGCACCGCCGCCGGCCTGTTCGCCGGACAGATCCTCATGGGCGGCGTGTGGGGCGTCTTCGCCGCACTCGGCATCATCGTCGCCCAACGCCTGCTCTCCCACGCCGTCGCCACCGCCTCCGCCATCTTCCTCAGCTCCACATCGCTGGCCTCCGCCTTCGGCGGTGCCGCCGGGGGACTCGCAGCCGCCACCATCGGACTACCTCTGGTATTCCTCGTACCCGCCGGGTTCGGGCTCCTCGCCGTCGCCGGCTTGGCCCTCACCACACGCTCGGCAGCACACAACCTCTGAATCCGCCCTCATCGGCAGGCCCCTGCGAGCAGCGGCGGGACCCAGCAGATTCCAGACCTGCTTCTTCAGGGTCCCGCCGATCGCCCGGCGAGGGACGTCGAACGCTTGTCGCCGGCCGGTGAAGATCAGCAGTGCCGCGCCCAACGTCCACGCACTCACGGCGCATTTCGCCTGCCTGGGCCGTAGGTACGGGTTGCTCGATCGGTCAGATCGCGTCGAATACCGGCCGGTTACCCGGCCGTTGCGCGATACGTTGGCTCGCAGATCCCGAACACGTGATTTGCAAGCGGATGGACGCCGCCGGGAGATCGTCGGTCAGCGACATCGGAAGGGCGTATCGATGAGACCGGAGCAAGCCAACAGCGTCGACACAGGGGCCCCGGGCCAGTGGGGCGGCCCCGCACCCAGCGTGCTCGTCTTCGACGTCAACGAGACGCTCATCGACTTCGACGCAATGCTTCCGCTGTTCGACAGAGTGTTCGGTGACCAGCGCGTGTTGCGTGAATGGTTGGGCCAGCTGATCATGTACTCGATGACGCTGACCCTCTCCGGACTCTACGAGGACTACTACTCACTGGGCGAGGGTCTGCTGCGCATGGTCGGCCGAGTCCATGGCGCGCAGGTGACCACAGCCGACACCGAGGAGCTGCGGACCGGGATGCAGACGATGCCGGCGCATCCCGACGTGGAGGAAGGCTTGACAAAGCTGAGGAACGAGGGCTTGCGAATGGTGACTTTGACGAACTCCCCTCCCAGCCCCCACGGACAGACCCCGCTCGAACACGCCGGCCTCGCGCACTTCTTCGAACGCCAGTTCACGATCGAAACGGCGCGGTCGTACAAGCCCGCCCCGCAGGTGTATCACATGGTCGCGCAGGAACTGGCCGTACCACCGTCCGCGTGCCTCATGGTCGCGACGCACGTCTGGGACACGGTGGGCGCGCAAAGTGCCGGTTTCACCGCAGGGCTCCTTACACGTCCCGGCAACGCCCCGCTACCGATTCCCTCCCTGCCTCAACCCAACGTCATCGCCCCCGACCTCTCCGCCCTCGCCGACAAAATCATCGAAACGCGACGCGTGTCATAGATTGCGTCGGCCACATCTGATTCTTTGCGGAACGCTGTTTCGAGATCCGCGACGGACCCGTCGACTCGTCAAGGCCCCGTGAACCACGACCCGGGATTCATAGCGCCCCAGGCTGCCGAACCACCCGGATCCCGCAACCCGAGGCGCGCCCAGCGTCGTGTCAGTTGCGATAGGAACCGTGCTCCAGATCGTGAATAACGCCCTTACCCGCCGGACTCCAGCCGAAGAACTCGCCGGGCCGCGTGGGCGTCACCCAGAGGCTGCGGGTGAGCTGGACGGCCATCGGGCCGAACGCCGCAGCCGCCTGCTCCAGGGTGAGAGCGACCGCTGGGACGCCGACGTTGCGTCCGATCGCCTCAGCGATTTCCCGCCAGGTGACCGCTTGCGCCTCCACCGCGTGCACCACCCCTCCCGCGGATACTCCCGCCCGCACCACTCGCACGAACAGGTCCGCGACATCGTCGACATGGACTGTCGACCAGCGCGCCTCGCCGCTGCCGACATAACTGGAGACGCCATGCTCCCTGGCCGCGGACAACAGAGTCGCCAGCAGTGAGGATCCGTTCCGGCCATAGACGAGGCCGAGCCGCACGACGGTGCCGCCAGCCCTCAGTACCCGGTCCTCACCAGAACGCTTGAACGGCTGAAGCGTCTCCACAGAGGCGTCCCCGTCCTCGCCGACGGGCTCCGATCCGGTGTCTGAGAGCACCAGCGTGCTGCTCGTGTAAACCAGGGGCCCTCCCCCACCGGCGTCGAGCAGCGCATCGAGAGCCGTGTTCTCGCAGGCGGCAAAGGCCGGATCGAGGTAATCGACGGCCGTGTGCACTACCGCGTCTGCCTGCCGGGCGGAATCGCGCAGAAGCTGTACATCCCCCAGACTGCCGAGCCGGGCCTCGGCGCCAAGTCGGCGGATCCGCCGCGCGCTCTCGTCGGACCGTGCCAGGCCAACGACGGTGTGGCCGGCGGTGACCAGTCGCGCGGCGACGACGCCGCCGACGTAACCACCGGCACCTGTAATGAAGACGCGCATGATACCTCTCTGAGTAGAAGGACGGTCCTTCGCCGCGGGCGACCCGGCCTGCTCCGCATCCCACGGCGGCCGCATGCCCACGTACGCGCCGTGAGCTACCAGGGGCATCCGGACAGATCGGTGACGGCGGCTGCCGGTCCTGCGCTGTCCCGCGGCATCGGACCGGATGGTCCTGCTGACGCCTCTCCAGTACACCCCTCGGTGGGGCCGGGCGGAAAAGCCGGTTGGGCATACTGCTATGCCCTCAGGGCATCACAGAGTTGTGCAACGCTGATGGGGTGAACGACGTTGACCTCAGGCAGCTACGCTACTTTCTCGCGGTGGCGCGGGAACGCAGCTTCACCCGGGCCGCCGCCACGCTGACCATGACGCAGCCGGCCCTATCCCGGGCAATCCGTGACCTCGAGCACAGCATCGGCGTGGAACTGTTCGTGCGCGGCCACCGTGATGTGCGGCTGACCGCCGCAGGCAGGGTGCTGTTCGATGATGCTCGTGGCCTCGATGAACAAGCCCGGGCCGCACTCACCCGGGCGGCCCGTGCGGGACACGACCGCACCCGGCTACGGGTCAGCGCCCGCGGCTGCGAGATCAAGGTACTCGATCACCTTGTGCAGACCTACAATGCGCGCTTCCCGGCCGAGCAGGCGGCGGAGGCTGCCATGGTGAACTGGCAGGACCAGACCGACGCACTACGCAGCGGCCAGGACGACGTAGGACTGCTGCGCCGCCCGTTCGATGACCGCGGGCTCGACAGCGAACTGCTGTGGAGCGAGCCACGGGTCACTCTCTTGTCGGTCCGGCACCCACTCGCCTCGCGAGCGACGATCAACCGTGCGGAACTCGCCGGGGAGGCCATCGCGGTCTGGGCCGAGGCCAGCGCGGACGAAACCGCCCACTGGGCCGGCACCGACCTCGAGCACCACCACTGGCTACCCGGCCCGCCGATCCAGGATCTCGCGCAGCTCACCGGAAACGTGCGTCTGGCACGGACCATCGCCTTCGCACCGCTGTCACTGCTGAACGAGCCACTTCCCGCCGGCATTGTCGCGGTACCCACCCACGGGCTCTCGGACAGCCAACTCCACGTGGCGTGGCCCGCCAGGGCGACCTCCCCGGACATCGCTCGGTTCGTGCGTCACGCCATCGCGCACGCCTCGGACCTTCACTCCTCGGCAGCGGGATCCGATCGCTCGTGATGATGGGGGACGCGCGGCTATGTGTCATGTACGCACGAAACCGCGGCCGTTTCACCATCGGTGAAGTTCCACCAGAACTGGTGTCCGAGGGGGGATTGAACCATAGCCTGGCTCATATCCCACCCGCTGGCATGCACCTTGTGCAGCCGGACCTGTTCATCTTCAACGACGAGCGCGGCGGGCCTGCGCCGAACGTTCGGCCAGTTGCAGCATGTACGCCTTCCTGGCATGCCGTGCCATCGTCCCCCACACCTCCGGCGGAGACACACCGAGTGGGTCCACCCCCTTGACCCCCAGGACGCTTCGCTAAGCGTTCGCGCACGTCACGCACGCCATACCCACGATCAAGCTGTGCTCCTGAGGGCGCTCGTCCACCACCGCGCACCACGTGTGGTCCCCACGCGGTCCCCAAATACCAGCCCGAGGAGCTGTGCGCGCACACGCTTTAGGAAGGGGCTAGCGTCCGACCTGCCGTGGGTACCGCGACCTGGGCCAACCCCGGTCAGCGCTACGGATCCGCCCTCGATCATCCCGCGCATTCTCCGGATCTTGCGAACCCTGCGCAGCCAACCCTGTCTACTGTCGTCGTTACAGTGCACCGCATGGACCTCCGTAACCTTCGGCTGGGGTTTCGCGACGACGCCCAGCGACGTCGAGCACAGAGGGTGATCCATGATCGGCTCGCCGATGATCGGCTGCAGGATGAGTGCCGCTACTTGATGAAGTTCTGGTGGCAGCTTTCGATGTCGTATCAAGAGGTAACGATCGGCGAGCTGCGAGGGCACCTGACCGCGGACAAGCTCCATGCTGTCGAAGCTCTTATCGAAGCGATTCATCGGTCGCCCGAGGACATCGACACCTGGATTGCTCGGGCCACAGTGGCTTTTCCGGTGATCCATGACCGAGGTAATCCGGAGTGAAGCAAGCCCGACCTTCCGATTACAAGGGCCGGGCACGTGGTCAGTGCCGCTGACTTGGGTCGGGAGGATGGTCGCATGGGTTCGTCGCGCCGACTGGGGTCAGAAACTAGGGACAGTTGATCACGAGATCTCAGCGGAGTCGCGAACAAGGATCAGCGGTCAGGCCCGGAGGAACACCACTCGATCCGCCGCAACCTCGTACGCCATCATCGGCGGGTAGCCGTCGTAGGCACCCTCGGCGTACACCAGAATGCGCTTGCTGAGCGCTATGCCGAGCTTCCGCAGGAACTGGCAGAACACGTTCAGACGTTCTTGCCCCTGGATCTCGTGCAGGCTGACGTCGCTGTCGATCTCTTCGGGGAGGGACGGTCGGACGATCCACTCCATGTCAGGATCGGGCCAGATTCGCAGGGTTCGCAGCCAGCCTTCCGGGTCGGGGACGAACAGCTCGGCCGCCGACGCGGGCATTGGATGGACCTGGTCCCGGAACTCGTACTCGGAGCGCCAACTCTCGGACCGGATCAGCCGCAACAGGGTCTCCCAGTCGGTGAGGGTCGTGTCTTGCACGATCACATCCGGCAAGGTGCCGTTCGTGGACGGGTCGAACCACTCCTTGACGCCGTCCCATTGGAGGTCAGCCACTCGGCCATTGTCGGTTGTACCCCTGACGCATCACGCCGAGGGTGCCTGCGTCCGGCCCCCCCACGCGCTCCAGCCCGGACGCGGAGCCTTCCCGGCGTTGCGGCAGCGACGGCCCGGCCTGGCGCATTAGGTCGATGGCAAGCCACGCAGCGGCGCGGCAGCGATCGCCGGAACCGTCCACGGAGGAGGACCGCCCTCAGCGATCGGCACGGCCTGGGCCGCTCGCGCTTACCTCCAGCTTCGAAGACCGGCTGAGGGCCGGGGTACGGGGCGGAGCCCCGGGGTGCGAGTCCCTCGCTGCTGTCTAGAACAGGACCTCGTGCTGCGGTGGTGGGATAGCCGCGCGGAGAAGCTGACGCGCAGGCTCAAGAGCGGCAAGGTGCCGGGTACGACTGTCGGCGTCCGTCGCGAGTTCCGGGAGGATGGCATCCTCGCCGTAGGCGGCGTGGATTGCTTGTAGCGCAGCGGCGGCGTCGTCCGTGCCTAGGTTCGGGATGGTGTTGGCGGCCCACTCCGTTGCGCCTTCGGGCGCGATCCCGGCGACGAGTGCAGCCGCAGCGAGTCCGCGAGCGGCACGCCCGTAGTCCTGGGCGCCTTGTGGCGCGGTGAGCCGATCGACGGCGTCCAGCAGGGCTGGCATGACGTTCGACGGTGGCCCGTTGGCCACGTCGTCGACGAAGTCCATCGCGGTGTCGTCATCGAAGGGGCCAGGTCCCCAGCTGCCCAAAGTGCGCTCCTCCGGGTCGGTCTGTCTGGGGCAGGGTAGCCGGGTCGGGTGCGGCGCGCCGTGGCGCGCGATGCCGGCGCCCCAGCGCCGCCAGCAGCGCGCCGACGAGTGCGCCGCTACGCCGCGCTCGCGCGGCGCCTTGATGCAGAGAACGAGCAATTCGGCAGGCATCTCCATTTGCCTTTGGACCTTGACCAACGGTCAATGAGCGCCAGACATCCTGATACAGGCTGATCGTGGTTGACCCCCAGGACGCTTCGCTAAGCGTTCGCGCACGTCACACACGTCATGCCCACGATCAAGCCGTGCTCCTGATGGCGCACCGTCCACGATCGCGCACCACGTGTGGTCCCCAGGTGGTCCCCGAGTGCCGGCCCGAGGAGCCGTGTGGGTACATGCTTTAGGACTGGGCTAGCGGTCGAGGCTGCTACCGGCCCTCCGGCCTGGGCCCATGTCGGTCGACTCTACTGACTTACGCGAGACCGGATGGCATTGATCGCCAGGGCCGATACATTTGCGACCAGGATACCTTCGTACCTGATATATTCTAGCGTCATGGCCGCACCTCTACGGGAACCGACATTCCTGATCCTCACTGCGCTCGCGCGCGAGCCGTTGCATGGCTACGGGCTGATCGCCGAGGTCGCCGAGCTTTCCGGAGGGACGGTCGAGCTGCGTCCCGGAACGCTCTATGGCGCGCTCGACCGGCTGACCGACGATGGGCTTGTCATCCTCGATCGAGAAAAGATCGTCAACGGTCGTGCTCGCAAGTACTACCGCCTCACCGAACGAGGCGACGCCGCGCTACGGGCCGAGACTGAGCGCCGGCGCCGCACTATCGAAGCGGCGACTCGCCGGCTCGCCGACCGTGCGAGGCTACGACCGGCTGGTGGCATGGCCAGCACCAGCGACACCGGTAGCCGAGGACTCTGGCTGAGACCGGCACCTGCGGCGATTCAGCTTGCCGGCGGTACCTCGTGAGCGACGAGCTGCGCAATCGTTATCGCGCACTGCTGCGCTGGTATCCGATCGACTATCGCGCCGAACGCGGCGACGAGATCGTTGAGACCTACCTGGACCTCGCGGCACCGGGGCAGCGACGGCCTCGCCCGAATGACGTGGTCGATCTCGTGCGTGGCGGTGTGCGTGCACACTTGCGAGCCCGTCATGCGCTCGCTTGTTCCGGTCGCCGCACTGACCTCGTACGTACGGCCGCCACTGTTCGTATTGGTGCCGCAGCTCGCTCTCGGCGTGGTCGCGCTGGCCGTGCCGGCCCGGCGCTGGTCGCCGGTCACGGCACTCGGCCTGGCTGTGACAGCCGCGACCGCCGGGCTGGCGTTACAGAGTCGACCGACCGGGTTCTACTACTCGCTACTCGGGGTGCTTCCGTACGCCGGGCTGTGCTTGGCAGCGGTGGTCGTTATCACCGCCGTCGTTTTCAGCGTGCGGCGAGACTCGCGTGGCTGGTGGCCGGCGCTGATCCTGTTGGGTCCGGTGCTGCTGCTTACCACGACTGACCGATCGACTCACCCTCAGCCGTGGCCAACCTGGTCGACCGCGGTAGCCACGACGGCTGTCGTCACGGCGATCGCGGTCGCAGCCGTGCCCGCGACGCTATGGCTGCGAGGCAGACTGCGTCGTCACTCGGCACACGGGTGCCCGACGTGCGGCCGAGAGCCAGTCCGCGTGAGCCGGCGCGCTCCCGAGGATTATCAAAAGGCCGCCGCTCCTTGACCAACGGCCAGGGAATGTCGACGCCTGCAACCTTGACTGATCTTGGTCCCCAGAAACGCCGAAAGGGACGATCCATCTATCGAATCAGCCCTCTGACCTACGTCGGGACGGCGGGATTCGAACCCACGACCCCTTGACCCCCAGTAATCCGGTGGCCCAGCGGCATGCTCACGCACGTTTGACCAGGTCGCCGACAGCATAAGCCAGCCGAGTAGAGGAGTCGACGCGGTTCGGCCCTCACGCCGCTAGCCCATGCTGCGCCAACAACGCGGCCACACGACGTGCAGCATCCAGATACCGCACCAGCTCACCGATTTGGTCGGGCGCCGGAGCCTCCCGATGCGCCGCCACCCAATCCTCAATGATCTGACGCATCAACGTCGAGGCCCCCACACCCCGCGCCGCAGCGGCCGCCTCAAGCTCCCGCTGAACGTCCAGATCAATCCGCAACGCGGTCACCATTTCGGCCGGCCGGCGCTCCCGGGCTACCTCGGCATCAGCGAACGACGCACCCAGATCATTATTCATCGCGTACTCGCCAGCCTGCTGCGCCGACATCCCCGTCAGATCGCCAGACTTCTTCTCACTCATGACGTGTACTTCCTCCACATCGCCCGCTCATTCACACTGGCATCACGGGCACCGACGATCGTCCACACCCCACCATGACTCGCCCGGATACACACCACGGCGATGAGCCGCTGCTGCCTCGTCGGCGCACAAACCGCCAGAAACGTCGGCGTCGCCTCCGGCGCACGGTTGTCCATCCGCAATGCAACCGGGGCGTCCAGAGCCTCGACGACGTCAAGGGGCGTCAACCCGCCACGTAGCTCGGCAACAGCGTCGTCCGACCACTGGTACAACTCCATTCAACTGAACGCGCAGTGGCCCGCACTGATCTGACAGGCCCTCCCGGGTGGCGATCGCGTGGGCCTTACCCATCCCCACCGCAGATGCTGCGCGGAGATCTGCCGGAGCCGGACCCGCAATACCTCCTCGGCATCCGGCAAACGCCGGCGTCGGCCGCCGCTCTACCGAGCGATGCTGACCGACGACTCGACAGGCCCGTCGTTGGAAGACTCCGAAACGTTCCTGCAGGACCAGCGTGGCCCTGCGCCGACGCTCCAAGGTCATCAGCTTCCCCTGTTCAACTCCTTGAGCATGTCGATGTCCAGCCGTCGGTCCGCCACGATCTTCTTCAACCGGGCGTTCTCCCGCTCCAGGTCCTTGAGCCGCTTGGCGTCATCGGCCTTCATCCCGCCGTACTGCGCCACCCACCGGTGACCAGGTCGCCCTCCAACACCTCAATGTGTTTGCACACCTCGGCCAGGTCACTGCCCTGCCCGATCAGCGCGGATCAGTGCGAGGGTCGAGGCGTACCGCAAGCCCTACGGCACGCGCGAGCTGGCTTTCTACATCCACAACGCGAGCGATATGCCGATCTACGAGGTTGAACTGCCGCCGCCAGCACGAGCGGACGAGCAGGGCCAAGCGGAGTTCCTCGGTCTCGCCCCGTCTAGGCAGACCGTCCGGCGCTCGGCGCCGCCCGAGTGGCTCCGCTCGTACGTCGAGCCGGAACCCGTCCAAATCGACTTGATCGAGGGCGCTGGCCCCCGCTGGAGGCGCCATGAGCAGGGAGCGCTATCTCCAACGGCCAGTGGCTGAGCAGTGCAAGCTACGCACCGCTACTACTCCGCATCGACCTGACGTGGGCAGATGCCACAGCGTGAGCGCGAGAGCCGGGACGTCAGCGACAGCGTCGTCGGACGTCTGTTCTAAGCTGAGGTTGGACGCGAAGCCTGGAATAGATGCTGATGACCGATGCGGGTGGCGGCTTCCCGGCGCGCAGTTTCCTCCGGTAACGTGTCCGGCACGTCAGGGAAACTACGTACATGTAGTTCGGGCAGCGGGACAGTTTTCTGAGTTGGGGGTTTTGTGATGGCGAAGCCGAAAGCAGTTGTCCTACTCAGTGGCGGTCTGGACTCGACGACGGTGTTGGCGATCGCTCGTGCTGAAGGCTTCGATCCCTATGCGTTGAGCTTCCGCTACGGCCAGCGCCACACCATAGAACTGCAGGCTGCCACGCGAGTCGCGGAAGCGTTCGGTGTCGCTCGGCATGTCGTGGCCGACATCGATTTGCGGGTGTTCGGTGGGTCGGCGTTGACCGACGACGCAATTGCGGTACCTCACCACGACAGTGCCAACGACCTTGGCTCCGAGATTCCGGTGACCTACGTGCCGGCCCGTAACACGATCTTCCTGTCGTTCGCGTTGGCGTTCGCCGAGACGATCGGCTCGTCGGACATCTTCATCGGGGTTAACGCGCTGGACTACAGCGGCTACCCGGACTGCCGACCCGAGTACGTCGCGGCCTACGAGCAGATGGCCAACCTGGCTACCAAGGCGGGCGTCGAGGGCACCCAGCGGCTCACGATTCACACGCCCTTGGTGGCGTTGACGAAGGCGCAGACGATCGAGCGCGGCCTGGCGCTGGGGGTTGACTATGCGATGACCCACAGTTGCTACGAGCCGATCAGCGACCGCGCCTGCGGAACGTGCGACTCGTGTCTGCTGCGTATCCGCGGGTTCGCCGAATTGGGTCTGCCCGACCCGTCGATGGCGTCAGCCGCATAGTGATGTACCGGGTCAAAGAGATCTTTTACACCCTGCAGGGTGAGGGCAGCCATGCCGGACGCCCGTCAGTGTTCTGCCGGTTCACCAGTTGCAACCTCTGGACCGGTCGGGAACGCGACCGGCATCGGGCGATATGCCAGTTCTGCGACACGGACTTCGTCGGCACGGACGGCCCCGGAGGGGGTCGTTTCCGTTCTGCGGCCGATCTCGCCGGCGCGGTCGCGAAGGCATGGGCGGGCGCCGAGCATCCGCGAGCCCGCCGGTATGTAGTGTGCACCGGTGGTGAGCCACTGTTGCAACTCGACACCGCCGCCGTCGACGCGCTGCACGCGGAAGGGTTCGAGGTGGCGATCGAAACCAACGGCACTCGGGCAGCCCCGCCCGGGGTCGACTGGATCTGCGTGAGCCCGAAGGCCGGCGCCGAACTCGTCCTCACCGCTGGCGACGACCTGAAACTGGTGTTCCCGCAGCCCGGAGCGATGCCGGACCGATTCGAGCATCTGGAGTTCGGTCGGTTCCTGCTCCAGCCGATGGACGGGTCGCAGCGGGAGGAGAACACCCTCGCCGCGGTGGCCTACTGCCTGAAGCATCCGCAGTGGCAACTCAGTCTGCAGACGCATAAATATCTCGGGATCGCCTGATGGAAATTTTTCGCGAGTTCACCTTCGAAGCCGCCCACCGCCTGCCCCAGGTGCCAGCGGGCCACAAATGCGCCCGGCTGCATGGCCACTCTTACCGGATCGAGGTGCACGTCACGGGCACGGTTGATCCGACCATGGGTTGGGTCATGGACTTCGCTGATGTCAAGGCCGCGGTCAACCCGGTGATCGCCGAACTGGACCACTACTACCTCAACGAGGTTCCCGGCCTGGAGAACCCGACGAGTGAGAACCTCGCCCGGTGGACGTGGGATCGGCTCGCGGCAACGCTGCCACTGTCTGCGATCGTGGTCCGCGAAACCTGCACGTCCGGCTGTGTGTATCGGGGTCAGCGGTGACCCTCATCGACGTGCAGGCCCTGCCCGATCAGCGCGGCATCGCACTAGACACCGTCGGAATCGACGGGCTGCGCTACCCGGTGTTAGTCCCCGATGGCCAAGGCAACAAACGCGAGACGTTTGCCACGATGACCATGACTGTCGACGTGGCATCGGAGGTCAAAGGCGCGCACCTGTCGCGGTTCGTGGAGGTTCTACACGCCTGGCGCGACCCACTCGATGCTCCAAGCATGCTGTCAATGGCCGATGACCTGCGTCAGCGGATGGGCTCGCGCACGGCGACGGTGTCGGCAGCCTTCGTGTACTTCCTGGAGCGGCAAGCGCCGGCGACCGGGGCTGCCTCATTCATGGACTACCCGTGCACGGTCACCGCGACCAGCAGTACCGACGGTGGTGGAGTGTCGTTGCGGGCCGAGGTGGCGGTGACCAGCGTCTGCCCGTGTAGCAAAGCGATCAGCGACTACGGCGCACACAACCAACGGGGCCGGGTCACCATCGATGTCGACCTGGCCAGCCCTACCAGCGGGCTGTGGTTCGACGATCTCATTGCAATGGCCGAGCAGTCGGGGTCGTCCCCGTTGTACGCGCTGTTGAAGCGGCCCGACGAGAGGCATGTAACGATGGCCGCCCATAACAATCCGGTTTTCGTCGAGGACATGGTCCGCAACGTTGTTGTCAGACTGCGCGACGATCCAAGGATCATCCGCGGCCGGGTTCGGGTCGTCACCGACGAAAGCATCCACAACCACGTCGCCTTCGCCCAGGTGTCCTGGCCCACGCCCACGGGTCAGCGGCCGTGACCGCCGGCCCTCGCGGGACACTGCACATCGTGGTTACCTGCGCCAACCGCAAACGCCACAGCGTCCCGGCCGATCTGCATCTACGTTCGGTCGCCCACCGACAGCCGGCGGCACGGTTCGCCGACTGGAGCCGCCGCCTGGACACCTCCCGCTCGAGCCGCAGTCCGGCTATCGACGCCTACGCTGGAGAGCATTGGACGGTTGTGCGGGACATGGTTGCATCTCCGGCCGGTAAGAACGCGCAACTGTGGGTCGCCTCCGCTGGCTACGGCCTGATCCCCGCTGACGCCCTCATCTGCTCCTACGCCGCGACGTTTTCCACACCCGCCGCTGACGCGGTCGGGGCCACGACTGCTGAGGTTAGCGACTGGTGGCAAAGCCTCGGCAAGTGGGCCGGGCCTGTTCCCGGCCGGCCGCGTTCGTTTCAACAACTCGCCGCCGTTGATCCGTCCGCGACCGTGATCGCGGTGTTGTCCGCGGCGTATCAGCGTGCCTGCTCGCGAGACATCCTCGCCGCCGCGGGCATCCTTGTCGAGGACGCGCTGTCGGTGGTCGGGCCACCGACCGCACACTCCGCGCTCGCTGACCTGATGGTGCCGGTGACCGCGATGCTGCGCCATACGGTCGGCGGCAGCTTGCAGGCCCTCAACGTCCGGGTCACAAGATACCTGCTTGAGCATGGTGCCGGCACGACGCGGACAGCGCTGCGCGCCGCGGCGACAGCCGCAACCCCCACCGAGGCGCCGCCGACCCGCGCCACTGGCCAGCGAATGTCCGACGCCGAGGTCGCCAGCTACATCCGTGGACACGCGCACACCAGCGCCACGCAACTCTTGCGACAGTTGCGGACGACAGGCCGCTCGTGCGAACAGCACCGTTTCGCCGACCTGCACCGCGACGTATGCGAGGTGCACCGGCCATGACCGACAAGATCATTCCATTGAAGCGTCGCGCCTTGCGGATCGACCAGATCGATGGTCACCCGCTGTACCTGTTCACCCTGACCGCGGCGGAGGTGCTGCAGGTCGCAGACGTGTCGCGGGTGAGCCGCGACGAGGCCAGCCAGTTGATCGGCTACCAGCGGCCCGAGGTCCGCGGCCATGTTCAGGACATCATCGACTACCTCGACAGCGGTCCGGTGATCTTCCCCAATGCGATCATCCTGGCCCTGTCCTCGCGTGCCACGTTTATCGGCAGCCGCGGACCCGGCACTAGCGACGGGCTGGCCACCTCAGGCGTCCTTACTCTGCCGGTGGGCCGCCCTGGCGAGGCGAAGCCTGCGTGGATCGTCGACGGGCAGCAGCGCGCGATTGCGCTGTCGCGTGCTGAACGTCGTGACTTCCCAGTGCCGGTAACCGCGTTCGTGGCGGATACGGTCAGCCTGCAACGCGACCAGTTCGTCCGGGTCAATAACACCCGTCCGCTTCCGCCCAGCCTGGTCACCGAACTCCTGCCCGCGGTCGACGCACCGCTGCCGCAGCGGCTCAGCGTCCGCAAAGCCCCGTCGATGGTGTGCGACCGGCTCAACAACGACGAACGGTCCCCGTTTCATCAGATGATCAAACGGGCGTCCACTCGCGATGACGCGCTGCACGTTGCGGTGATCGCCGACAACAGCATCGTGTCGATGATCCAGGAGAGCCTCACCGCTTCGGCCGGATGCCTGTACCCGTACCGGAATCTGACCAGTAACGAGATCGATGTCGACGGTATCCATCACGCCCTTTGCCTGTACTGGTCGGCCGTACGTGATGCGTTTCCCGACGCGTGGGGCAAGCCGGCCACCGACAGCCGCCTCATGCACGGCGCCGGCATTCGTTCAATGGGCCGGCTCATGGATCGGGTGCTCTCCATTGTGGACCCGCGCCGCCCCGACGCCGACGAACAAATTCGCAAAGAGATCGACCTCGTCGTCCCGTACTGCCGCTGGACCGCCGGTACCTGGGACCAGATCGGCTTGGCGTGGGACGCCGTGGAGAACGTCCCCGGCCAGATCCAGGCCCTGTCGAGCTACCTCATCCGTGTGTACATCGATCTCCGGGCGGCACGGTCATGAAGTACTTCTTCCCCGACAGCCAGGACCAGATCGATCCCGGCTTCGACTTTGTCACCGAGGAACGCGACCCGATGCGGGTACGCCAGCGCGACGACCTCTACGCCCACGAGGTCTTCGACCCGCCGCCGTTCCACGGGCTGCTCGTCGCGAAGTCGATCGTTGACGGCTACTCCAGCGGCGCCGCCGGCAAGTACACCGGCGCGCAACGCAACCGGCTACGCCGCGAAGGCGCCCGCCGGTTTTTCCGCCTCGACCACGTCAACGGGCCACTGCACATCATGGGCGACTGCGGCGCGTTCACCTATCACCAACTACCCGAGCCGCCGTTCACCGTCGACGAGGTCATCGAGTTCTACGACAGCAACGATTTCGACTACGGCATTTCCGTCGACCACATCATCTTCAACAAGAGCCCGTTAGTACCCGTCGACCCCGACAGCGAGGCGGTGCGCGAGTGGGCTGCCCGCCAGGACCTGACCTTGACGCTGGCCAGCGACTTCTGGAAGCGATGCAAGGCTCGGAAGGTTCGGTTCCAGCCGCTCGGCGTGGCGCAGGGCTGGAACCCTGACTCCTACGCCGACTCGGTGACGAAGCTACAGAGCATGGGCTACCGCCGCATCGCCATGGGCGGCATGGTCCCCTACAAGACCCGCGAGATCCTGGCCTGCCTCGCCGCGGTCGACGGCGTCCGTCATCCGAAAACGCAGCTGCACCTGCTCGGAATCAGCCGCTGCGACAACATTCCGGCATTCGCCGGCCACGGCGTGACAAGCTTCGACAGCACATCACCGTTCCTGCAGTCATTCAAGGACGACCGCGACAACTACTACACCCCCGACTCGACGTACGTCGCGATCCGCGTCAAACAGGTTGAAGGCAACGTCCCACTACGCAAACGAATCGCCGCCGGAGAGATCGATCAGCGACGGGCGATCACCCTCGAACGCGCCGCTCTACGACTGCTGCGTGAGTACGACGCCGGGCTCGCCGCCATAGAAGACACCCTCACCGCTGTGCACGAGTACAGCAAACTAGTCGACCCCGACGTCGACCGACGCGCTGACTATCGCAGAACTCTGCAGGACATGCCGTGGCGGGACTGCAAATGCCCCTTGTGCTGCAAGGAGGGCATCGAGATCGCGATTTTCCGCGGTACCGAGCGCAACAAGCGGCGGGGCTTTCATAATCTGTACGTGTTCAGGAACCGATTGCGCACCCAACTCGGAGAGGACCCGACGTGACGCTGGCCCCCGACAGCCCTTCCAAGCCTCGGCGTCGGCGGCTGCTGCGCCTGCCCGCGCTGGAGATCCAGCAGGGGCCAAACCGGCGCGTCTACACCTTTGCGATCGACGGCAAGCAACTGCCCGATATCGCAACCGTCTCGAGGATCCGCCGCGACGACGCGACCAAACTGCACGGCTACCAACGTCCGGAAAGCCTCGCCCACGTCGGGGCAATCCGCCGTTACCTCGACACCGACCCCAGCCCGCTGCTACCTAACGCGATCGTGGTCGCGTTCGACGAACGCGTCCGGTTCCGGGGCAAGAAGTCCATTGACGAGGACCGGCCGGCGTTCGTCCGGCATGGAACGATCATCATTCCGGTCGTGGTTGGAGCTGGGGAGGACGAGAAGCCGGGGTTCATCGTCGATGGGCAGCAGCGCACTGCGGCGATCCGTGACTCACGTCTCGACGAGTTCCCGATCTGCGTTACGGCGTTCATCGCCGACACCCACGCTGACCAACGCTCCCAGTTCATCCTGGTCAACTCGACCAAGGCACTGCCGAAGGGCCTTATTCACGAGCTGCTGCCTGAGGCGTCAGGCGCGCTACCCGCGTCGCTGATGGTGCGGCAACTGCCGGCGACCCTGGTCGAGCGCCTGAACTATTCGAAAAAGTCCCCGCTGCACCAGATGATCCAGACCCAGACCAACCCGAAAGGTCTGATCAAGGACAATTCTATGCTACGGATGCTGGAGACCAGCCTCGACAATGGCGCCCTCTGGCCTTACCGAGGTGACACGGCAGGCCCGAACTTCGGCTGTATGTTGTCGATCCTGAACAACTTCTGGCAGGCGGTCTCCGAGGTCTTCCCCGACGCCTGGGGCATTCCGCCGCGTCGCTCCCGTCTCATGCACGGTGTGGGCATCATCGGCATGGGTGTTCTGATGGACGAGATCTCCCACGCCCGAGGCAGCGCCGACCAGATCACCTCGGAAGAGGAGTTTGCGGCGGACCTGAAAGCCATCGCCGACGACTGCCATTGGACCGAGGGCACCTGGCCATTCCCGGACGGACCGCGTGCTTGGAACGGGGTGGAGAACACCGCCCGCGACATCGCCCGGATGCAGGAGTACCTCATTGGCCGGTACCGTCAGCGGATTGGTGGCCGCCGGTAGCGCAGGGCCCCGCCAAAGTCGTTAGGTGATGCCGAGCAGGGCCAGTGGCCGGTTGGCGTCGCGGGCGTGGTGGCGGTTGGCAGCGGCGATGTTGGTGGTGCCGGCGAGTCGAAGTGCGCCGATGGCGGCGTCGCGGAGGGTGGCCATGACGTGCGGGCCGGCGCCGGTGCGGATCTGGGATCGGTCTTCGTCGTAGGTGACATCGCGTACCCAGTGCGTCTTGTTCTCGATGGACTGACTGGGCCCCGTTCGGAGGTCCACCTGATGTGGCCCCCCCGGGAGTGGGCCGGCTCGATGAGAGTTGAGGCATAGTGATCATCGGGAGGTCACTGTGCCGAGGTACTCGACATCTGTTCGTCGTCAGGTCTGTCGTCGGCTGCGTGCCGGAGAACTCGTCTCGGACTTGGCGGTGGAGACGGGGATCTCTCAGGCCACGTTGTTCCGGTGGAAGGCCCAGGCCCTCATCGACGACGGGGTACGGGACGGAGTACCCAGCGTCGAGGCCGATGAGCTGGCCGCGGCGAAGCGACGCATCGCCCAGTTGGAGGCGGAGTTGGTTTTGACGCGGGACGCGTGTGCGTTGTTCGACGAGCAGGTGGTGGTCACCCCAAAAGAAAAATCGCGATCGTCGAAGGGCTGATCGCGCTGGGCCATTCCGGCCGGTCAGCATGTCGGGTCACCACCTGGGGAGAACCACGTGGCAGGCGTACCGGCGGCGGACCCTGTCCACCCGTGGGGTGCGCAGGATCATCGTCGCTGATGCCATCGAGGAGATTCACCAGCGTTCCCGCGGGACCTACGGCAAACGACGGATCCGCGCGGCGTTGTTGGAGGAGCACGACATGGTCGTGAACCTCAAGCTCGTCGGTGCGCTCATGCGGGAGCGCGGGTTGTCGGGCCTGCCGCGGCAACGCCGGCGCGCTCCGAACCTGCTGAAGGTGGCCACGCCAGCAGACCTGGTGCAACGGCAGTTCACCGCGGATCGGCCCAACGAGCTGTGGTTCACCGACATCACCGAACACCCAGCCCGGGACGGCAAGGTGTACTGCTGCGCGATCCTGGACGCGTTCAGCAAGATGGTCGTCGCCCGCACGTTCTCCACGGTCGCGGACACCTCGCTGGTCAACAACGCGGTCAACATGGCGGCGCGGGAACGAGCCCGGCACGCCACGACCGTGCTACATGCCGATCACGGCACCCAGTTCACGTCCTGGGCGTTCGGAGAGAACCTGCGCCGCTACGAGCTTCTACCGTCGTTCGGCACCGTCGGGGACTGCTACGACAACGCGGTCATGGAGTCGTTCTGGGGCCGGATGCAGACCGAGCTACTCGACACGAAGAAGTGGCAGACGACTCTGGAACTGACCATCGCGATGGCCGACTACATCGACAACTTCCATAACACCCATCGACGCCACAGCTACCTCGGCTACATCAGCCCCGCCGAGTATGAGAAGCTCTGGCACGACATCCAACCCAGCCCTCAACTCTCATAGCACTGGCCCACCAAAAGGGGGCCACATCAACAGGCTATGCGGGTATTGGTTGCCGGTTGGTGACCCATTGGCGGTGGTAGGCGTCGGGGGTGAGCCAGCCCAGGGAGCCGTGGGGTCTGTAAGTGTTGTACTCGGTCCTCCAGTCTTCGGCCAGTACCTGCACCTCCAGCAGCGTGTCGAACTGCTCGCAGGTCAGGAACTCGTCCCGGAACCGGCCGTTGAACGACTCACACGTGCCGTTCTGCCAGGGTGAGCCAGGATCGATGTAGGCCGGGTCGACACCAGCGAACCGGCACCAATCGGTCAGGGCGTGCGCGGTCAACTCCGGGCCGTTATCCATCCGGATGTGCTCCGGACGGCGACCCAGCGTGGTGACCAGGCTGTCGAGCACCGCGATGGTGGCGTCCGCGGTGAACGACCGGGCCGCCCTCGTCGCCAGGGCCTGTCGGGTGTACCCGTCGATGATGTTCAAGAAGCGGACCTGCCGTCCGTTGGCGGTGACGTCGACCTGGAAGTCCAACGCCCACATCTGATCCGGCCGCGTCGCGCGCATCCGCTGGTGACGGCCGGGGCCGGTACGGCGTTTCTTGCGGACCACGGGTGGCCGTTTGAGGCCCTCCTCGATCCATAGCCGGCGGGTGCGTTTGCGGTTGACGACCAGACCTTCCCGGGCGGCGATCGCGTGAGCCTTACGCCATCCCCACCGCGGGTGCTGCGCCCGCGGCCGACAGCGAGGCGATCAGTGATGATGGTGATGCGGGCATGACTCACTTCGGAAGCGATCAACAAGGCGTAGGAACCTCGATGATCTTCTGAACAGGTCATGCCCGCCCTGCTACCTCAGCAACGGCGCGTCTCCACCAATCACCTCAACCCGGACATCGCTCACGACTTTGCCGGCGCCCTGGCCGGTAGCGCGGAAGATAGCTCGCTAATCGTCATCGCGACTCCACGCGGTGCCGATGCCTCTGCGTTCTCAAGCGGTTCGTGGGTCTGGTACGCCGGGGCCCAGTCAGCTGGATAAGTTGACACTCGATGCAGCGGTGCCCACAACGGCTCCAGCCTGCCGCGTCGGAACATCCACTTCGGATGCGGAGCAGCCACCACTGTTTCTACGCCAGGGCCCCTTTCCTGATAGTCCCACCGGCTCCGTCAGGAAGAGGTAACTAGATGTTGCTCGGGGGCCTGCAGGAACGCCGTGATGCCACGTCCCCGCGGCATGACCTGTAGGTTCCTCGGCCGTACCGCATCATTAGCAGCGGTGGCTACGTGCGCGGCGTGCCAGGTATCGACGATCAGGTAGTCCGCGCGGCTGGCGAGCGATTGCAGCGCAGCAGTGGCGACCGTATCGGCATTGGCCTCGACAGCACTCGGTTCGCAAAGTCGTAACAGGCGCTTTCGCAGCAGCTCCGCCGCCCGAGGAAGGAGCGTGTATAGGCCGATCAGCGAGCCGTCCAGCCGGCGCCACACCGACTCTACCTCGCCGGCCGTTGCCGCTACCGTAACCCGGTCTCGCCCTCGGCCAGCCAACGTCGCCGCCACACGTACACCGCGTTGTGCGACACCCGTGGTCGCTGGGCGATCTGCGCCACCGGAACGTCTCGGGCGAAAACGCCGCTGCCTGCAACCGGACCGTCTCACGTCGGGCTCGGCCCTCAGCCGTCAGCCCACCACCATCGGGATACCGCACCCGAACCAGATACGAAACTCATGGACGGCTGTAACATCGACACGCCGCGCCAACGCCCATCTAATCCTGGCAGTTCAATCTCTGTATGTGCCAAGGCTTGGTTATTTGCTCCCAATACCACGCATCGGCGGCAGTTTCGATCACCGCCCTTGGCCCACGCAAAGGGCGTAGCGGATCGGTGCGGACCGTTCCACTGACGGCCATTGCTGGCCAGCGCCCGCTCGGTGGCCGCCATCGGTGAGCGAGCCGCCGACCTGCCCGCCACCGTGCGCGCCGGCCGCGGCGTGGCCCGTGACCCGCTCACCGGCCCCACTTCCGGGTTCCCGACGTCACCACGAACGGGCAGTTCTGGCCAACATCGAGGGCAACGCGTTCGATACCGCGGTCAACCGGTGGCTGCTGGGCCGTGACCCCACCCTGCGACGAGGTCTACGCCGTGGACGGCAATACACTGCGCGGATCCAGCCCTGCCAGCGGACAGGTCCACGTGTTGGCCGCAATCGACAATCACATCGGCGTCGTATCTGCCCAGACCACAGTGGAGGAAGAAACGATCGAGGTCACCCGATTCCTGCCGCTGCTGGCACCTCGACTTGACCGCGCCGGTAGTCACGGCCGACCCCCGCTCGCCATTCGATTGGGTGGTCAGATCCACACTTGTCGTGATGGGAATGTGCGAACGATGATATGATGTGCCTGTTCTGGTGAGGCGGCGATATAGGTCGCTGTTGGTAGCCTTACCGAATGCCCCAGCGCCCCAACCTGATCTTCCGGTCCGGGCAGTTTGTGCTCCACCCCGCTCTGCCGAGCGTTGTCTGGACCCAAACGGTCGGGCGCGGTTTGGTGGGCACTGACAGGGGGCGGTCGTCGCGCCCTTGTCGACTGCTCGCTGTCGCGCAGATCCAACGGGCCTCTAGCCCGCGCCTTGGAGAAGAACCACACGGGCGGCGGCATGGCTGACGAGCCGGTTCGCTGCCCCCTCTGCAATGCGCAGATGACCCTACGCTTCGCCGCACGCGGACGGAACGCAGGCAAGTCGTTCTGGGGCTGCACCCGGTTTCCAATCTGCAGGGGATCCCGTGAACCTGACGGCTCCGTTCCGAGCCCGAAGGTGCCGAAACCACGGCGCGCGGCATCAACACCGGCTGGAACACTCGCCGAGTCGTCAGGGGTGCCATCTGCCCAGGTGACAACAAGTAGGAACAGCCCCAAGTACGCGTCACGCGGGAACCCGGTACGACGAGGGGACCTGCTTGAATCGACCGTCAACGGTCTTGGGCCGGGGAAGGCCGTCGGAAAAGACGGGGACGGGTTGATCCTGGAGTACTTCGACACCCCCACTAGTCGCCGACGGGAGACGGTTTCTCGGGTCGGGCTGAGGCGGTTCCCTATTTCGACCGAGCTGCGCGTCTTCTGGCAACCCGACGGTGGACCCTGGCGATCAGGACGGGTGGTCGAACACACCCAGCATGGAGACATCTACGTCCGCGGGCACAATTGGGAGGGCCACGTCAAGGAGGCGGACCTCCACGTCCGGTGGAATCATCCGCTGACCGACCCTGTCGGATTCGGCGCTGGCGGCCTCCTTGAATCCCCGCTCCTCGCGGAGGTTCGTCGTCCGTTCCTCCAGGCCATCCTTGCTCAGCGTTCCGCGGCGCATGGCATGAGTGGTGGGATCTCCAGCGCCATCGAACTGCACGAGCACCAGATCGAGACTGCCTGGCGCGTTCTGCAAGATCCCGTTCAGCGGTACCTCCTCGCCGACGAGGTCGGCCTAGGCAAGACCATCGAAGCTGGCATCGTTCTCCGGCAACTCCTGATGGACAACCCCGACCTCAGGGTTCAGCTCATCCTGCCTCCCTACCTTGTCGAGCAGTGGCAACGGGAGTTACGCACGAAGTTCCGGATACAGGATTTCACGCGCGCAGACATCAGATTCGGTCGCGACGACGATTCGTCCAGCTGGACTTCGGCCGACCTGATTGTCGTCGACGAAGCCCATAATTTGGCCCGCTTTGCGGGGAGTGATCGACCCGACCTCGCGACCCGCTACGAACACCTGGCCGAGATCGCGCGGAGCACCCCGCGGCTCCTACTACTCTCCGCGACCCCAGCCCTTCACAACGAGCAGATTTTCCTCGCCATGCTGCGGCTGCTCGAACCCATCCTTCATCGGCATACCACAGCGGACGCACTCCGCGAGCGTCTGGAGTCACGCGGCGGACTCGGCAGACTGCTCCTCGGGCTCAGCCCCGGTCTTCCTGGGTTCCTCCTGAAGGAGCGAGTCGCGGAGATCGTGGGTCAACTCCCGGACGATGACGACCTTGCCGCGCTCGCCGATGACGCACGTCGGGCGATCAACGAGACCAACAAAGTCAAGCTGACCACAGCGCTCGGGGCAATTCACGCCCACATCGCCGACGTTTATCGGGTGCACCGACGCATGCTACGCACGCGGCGGACCGAGGCGCTCGGTGGCACCTACCGCGTTACCGGCCGAGCGGCGCCGGTGCCGGTCGCCATCCGTGACACGGCTCTTGCCGAGATCAACCTCTTGCTCGACGACTGGCGGCAGGAGGTTCTCGGCGCGAACGAAACCGATCCGGGAGCCCTTCGCGAGTTAGGCAGAGACTTCGCCGCTGCCGTGTCGCTATCACTGGACCCCGAGGCGCTGCGACAGTGGGCACGACAGCGTCGACCGGCTACGGGTGAGGAGGAATCGATCCTCGAGCGCATCGACGCTGGCCTAGTATACGTTGACCGTCTCGAAAGCATCGTTCGGCCGATCGTGCACGAGCTCGTTGGTCTGCTCGGAGCGAGGGACCGAGCAGTCGTATTCTGCCCGTCAGCGAGCATGGCGGAGGAGTTGGCTAAGGCTCTCATGGACGAGACACCTCGGCTTCCGGTCCATCTGCACGTGTCGACCACCCCCCCACCGGAGGCCGAACAGCAGGTCAGGGGGTTTGAAGCCAGCAAGGCAGCGGCGGTTCTGGTGGCGGACAGTTCTGCCGAAGAAGGCCGTAACCTCCAGTTCGCCGACCTTCTGGTCCATGTTGGATTACCTCCTCGCGCAAACCGGCTTGAGCAACGGATCGGCAGACTCGACCGTTGGGATCCTGGGAGGTCTGGCGACCGTTGGCGCTCCCAGGTCTTCCTCGATGCTCATAGTTCGTTTCTCGGCGCTTGGTTCCGCATCCTCAATGACGGGTTCGGGATATTCGAGAACTCCGTCGCCAGCCTGCAGCACGCGGTGGACGAGGCAACTGACGCCGCTTGGACGATGCTGCTCACCGACGGCGCTGCCGCGATCGGCACCGCGACGGCGGCAGCGAAGTCAACCCTGAGTGAGGAACTTGCACACATTCGCGAGCAAGACGCCCTCGATAGCATCATCGCAACGGCACGCGAGGATTCGGTGTTTCAGCGCCTGGCCGAGGTGGAGGCCAGACAGTCGGAGTTCGCGGCACTCACCGATCGGTTGCTGGCATCGGGCGAGGGAAACCTGCGGTTCAGCAAACTACTGGATCCGGTGCATAGCATCGGAAGCTACGAGGCAGTGCAATGGGTCCGCGGGAAGGCCGAGTTTCCGCTGGTACCGACGATGCGCCTGTTGCGAGATTTCGCTCCGCTCAGGGGGCACCGAGGCACGTTCCTTCGGCAAACGGCGGTCGGCGGAGACGACCTCCACCTTTACCGCTACGGCGACCCGTTCATCGACGCCGTCTCGGACTTCCTACGAAACGACGATCGAGGACGCGCCTTCGGCATGTGGCGATGGATACCCGGGTGGCGAAAGGCCGAGCAAACCGTCTATCGGTTCGATTACGCGGTCGAGGCAAACCCGTTTGATCACCTCGCCTCGGCTTCGGAAGGGGATACCCTCCAAGGCTTCGGACTGGACGAATTTGCCCTCCGTCGCCGGTCGGACGGCCTGTTTCCTCCGCTGATCACCAGTCTCTGGCTGGACTACCGAGGCAGGGTCGTCACGGATGATCTCCAACTCGCCGCCCTCAGCCATCCGTATCGCAAGCCTAGGGGCGATGAGCCCGGCGGCGACTATGCGTTGAATCGCGGCAGAATCCGCTACGCCTACGAGGTTGTCTCGGAAGACCGGTGGGCCGCTACCTGGCGCAAGGTGGAGACGGCCGCCCAGGACATCATCCGCAACAGCGATGAAGTGCGACAAGCCGTCGCCCGCGGCCTGGCCGCGGCCGAGCAGGACCAGACGACGAGGCTTCGCCAACTCAGACTTCGCGCCACGCGGAGCAGCGACGCCGAGCGGGAAGCACTCCAGAGGGAGACTGAGCGGGAGGTCGCCGTCGGACACGCGATCCAACGAGCTATCGCATCCCCGTCGCTTCACCTCGACAGCACCGGCGTGGTGATTGTCTCTGGACGCGGTCTTGATCAGGACGAGACCGAATGACCGCACAACGAGACCTGCTCCAAGATTGTCTTCGCGGCGACGTCGCCCACCAGGCCCACCTGACCGGCCCACACCGACGGCTCGCCGACGCCTGGTTGTCGGACCAACCCGGTCCGGCGATCAGCGGAGACGTCGCCGCACTGCTTGGCCACGTCCTGCGTCACGAGCGTGGCGTCACGGGTCCCGACTCGAAAACGCATTTAGATCTCGACCTCGCGGGTCGTGGCATCTCCGTCGACTCGATTCAACGGGCCAACCTGGACGGCGTGCGTTTCGGAACGACCCACTATCGCGTATCACCAGGTACCCGCTGGGCGCCGACCTGGCTACACGGCAATCCCGAGTGGATCGACCTCGCTTGTGCAAGCCCTGGCCCGTACGTTGACTCCTGCGCCACATCCGTGCCGACGTATGCGCGCCCCACCACTCCCGTGGCGGCGGATCCAGCGTTGACGACCATTGCACCGAAACTCGACAGCTACCGCAGTCGCACGCAGGCCACCGCCGTACGAACGGCCGCACTACGAGACCCCCGGTCGACGCTGCACGTCGTCCTGCCGACCGGCACCGGGAAGTCGCTCGTAGGGATCGCGCCCGGCCTGTTCCGATCAAATAGCACGACGATCGTCCTCGTCCCCACGACGGCGCTGGCCCTCGACCAGGAACGCAATATTCGCTGCGTATTCCCAGTAGCGGCCCTGCCCACCGAACTCGCGTACTACTCGGATCGCGCGCCGGCAGAGAAGGAACTCATCCTGAAGCGCCTCAAGGAGGGTTCCCAACGGCTGCTCTTTGCCTCCCCGGAGGCGCTGGTAGGCGGCCTCGTCGGCCCCCTGAGAGAGTTGGCCAGCTCGGGTGGACTCACGCACTTCGTCATCGATGAAGCCCACCTGGTCCGAACGTGGGGCTTGAGCTTCCGTCCTGAGTTCCAGATCGTCGCCGCTCTCCTTACCGAGCTGCGCGTCATCGCGACTAGCATGAGCCACGAACCACCTCGGGTCACCCTGATGACGGCGACGCTCTCGGCCGCCGGGCTTGAACTGAACGACGAACTCTTCCGCGGCGAGCAGCCCTCGACATTCGTCGGGTCGACCTACCTTCGCACGGAACTGCGCTACCTGGTGGGAGAAAGGACCAGTACGCAAGAACGAGTTGTCCGCCTGATCGAAGCGCTCCACCACCTTCCCCGTCCGGCGATCATTTACACCGCCCTAGTCAACGATGCCAGGAACATCGCTCGAGAACTCCGCGAGGCCGGTTTTGCGCGCACCGAGGCGTTCCACGGTAGGACCGGGTCGGCGGAACGACTCGAAATCCTCCGGCACTGGTCGGGCGAGGGCGGACCGACGACCTGCGATGTGGTCGTCGGGACCAGTGCGTTCGGACTCGGCGTCGATCAAGCAGATGTGCGGACGGTCATCCACGCATGTGCGCCGGCGTCGGTTGACCGCTTCTATCAGGAGGTCGGCCGCGCAGGCCGCGACGGCCACGCGGCCCTGTCGGTATGGCTACCCGCCGAGGGCGACGTGGAACGCGGACGCGGCATCGAGCGAACGACCGTCATCGGCGACGACAAGGCCTGGAACCGATGGGTTGCCATGAGGTCGCACCGCGCCGAACTTGAGGGCGGAAGCATGGTCCTCGACACGTCCATCGTCCCTCCGCACAAGCGGTACCGGTCGGACGCGAACCGCCTCTGGAACCGCAACACGCTTGTCCTCATGCAGCGGGCCGAACTCATCGCCATCGAGGCCCGGACGCCGCCGTCGCTCGTTCGCGCACCAGACGAGTCGGAGGAGCTGTTCCGGGCGCGGTGTTCCGCTGCCTGGGACGAGTTCGCACGTTTGATTCGTGTCCGCATCCGGCCCAGCGTCGACAACCTTGATCAGCAGACCTTCGAGCAAGCTCTGGCATCGGCGCGCAACGAGATCAAGGCAAGCGAGTCCGCGTCGATACGCCGGGTCGACCGGTTGCTGCGACGCGAGGAGTGTTGGGCCAAGATTCTGCGTGAAGAATATGATTACCACGACGTCGGTGAGACGCGGGCGAGCCAATCGGTGAGCCCTTCCTGCTCCGGGTGCCCAGCGACGGGCCATGTTGCGACCGACGGACTTTCTGCGGTGCTCCCGATGGTCGTGCCGGTCGACGTGCCAGACCTGGGCAGAGGCGTTCGGGCCCCGCTGGAGCGACTTGCCGCTGGTCAACGCAGCATTGTCGTCAGCTACGCGGGCAGGGACATGACCCAGGCCCTAAGCAACCTCGTCCAGCGCTGCGTTTCGCATGGCGTGCGGGCCGTGCTGGCTGACTCCACGATCGTGCGACGACTGGCGGTTAAGAACGCTTACCGGTACGCCGACGAAGGGCTCGTCATGGTCGACGAAATTCCTTTGGGCGGCCCGCCCGTCACCTCCTCGGTGCCGACACTCATCTTGCTCGACCATGACGACTCCCCTCGGGTGCGCTGGCTTTCACCGACCTCGGGACCACTGCTCATCGTTGTAGTGCCCGAGACTATGGCAGATCCGGAGTATCCGAACCATCTCCTCAAGCACATCCGAAGCCCACATTGGAGCCTCAGCGGCTTTCTCAGGAGTATCTAGTGGCAATGCTCAACCCCCCGCGAAGCCTGCCCGGGCTCGCGCGGTCTTTGGTCAACTTCCTGGCTGCGTCGCAGAAGGAGTGGTCCGAGAAAGAATTGATCGCCACCGTCAAGCCCGAAGGGCTCAACGACGACAAGACGGCGGGCGACGGGATCAGCAACACACTCGCTGTCCTCCGCGCCATCAACATGCTTTCAACGGGGGACGACGGAGCTGTGTCTCTGGCTGAAGGGGTCCGTGATGTAGATCCTCCGCTCAACGTGACGAAATTTCGCAGACTGCTCCATCGCCATATCTTCGACGCCGAACGGGACGGGGATCCTTGGACGCGCCAACGGGGTGACGGCGATACCAGCGGAGCCAGAGACCTGGTCAGGGCCTTGTCGTGGTTCCTTGCCCAGGACGCACTCGGCGAGCCCCTCTCCTGGGTCGAAAAGGTGCAACCAAGACAGAGCAGTCAATTCAAGACAGATGATCACACCGAGTGGGCTATCCAAAACGACACAAGATGGGGCGCCTTCAGTCGTTGGGCGCCGGCTCTCGGCTTCGCGACGCCGTTGTTTGTCCGCAGCAGAAGTTGCCTGGTCCCCCTTCCAGTCGTGGCAATCGAGGACGCGCTCGTAGACCTCCCCCTCGATCGGCTTCCGGTCGACGACTTCCTGGCTCGCCTGGCGCGGCGAATTCCAGTCATTCATGGCGGTGCAGTCCGGACCTCGTTAGTCGCGAGGCTGGAATCGGATCCTGATCCGGGGGTCACGAGCGAAGCGGTCGACAGTTCAGTAGGTCAAGCGCTACGGATCCTTGAAGGTCGCGGCCGACTCTTATTCGAGAGATTACCTGACGCTAAGGGCACGTTGCTGTCACGCTTCGACGAAGGCCGAGTTACTCACGTCACCGTAGTCCTGGGAGCGAAGAAATGAGTTGGCGCGGAACCCTACCGGCCGCATGCTGGGAGTCCTCGCAGGCGTCCCAGATCATTCCGGTTGAGGCCGAGAGCACCCCAGACGGCGTCTTTCTCGCCACTCACAGTTCGCTTCCGATCGCATTGCGCAATCAGGTCCAGAACGCACGCGAACCCACGATCGTTGACGAGCGCGCCCTACTGACCGCGGTCCAGCAGCAACCAGCCGATCAGCCGATCATCCCCATTCTCGGTGAGTCAGGAACCGGCAAGTCACACCTCGTGCGGTGGCTCCGCATCAACCTAAAGACTAAACCGTCGACTCGCCTCATCTTCGTCCCAAAACACAACGTGTCGCTACGCGGAATCCTTGACCGGATTCTTACGCACGCAACTGGCGAAAGGGCCGACGACCTACGCCGAAAGGTTGTCGAAGCAGCTGACGCCGTCGCCGACCATGGCCAGGCACGAGTCCGGCTTCGTAACGAACTCGCCTTTCGGGTAGAACACTTCGGTCCACGAAGAGACGTTGGCCCAGAAGAGGCGGAGATACGCACGTATCTGTCTTCGCCCACTGGCCTGCCAGCCCTTTTGCAGGACCCACAGTTCCGAGCGCTTGTCATGGGCGACGGGAGTGCGATCGCTCGCCTGGTGAGCGAGAAGATCTCCGGCAAGGGCAGGGAAGACAAGGGGGACGCCTTCGGCTTTCGCCCTACTGACCTGCAGTTCACCCTGGATGACGTGAGCAAGGCCGGCGCGCACGCTCGTGAGGTGGCTGCCAGTCTGCAGGGCCATCCGGAACTCCGCGAAGCTGCCGCCAGGATGCTCAACGAGCAGTTGGCGCCGGCAGTCGGCGAGGTCTTCGGCGTAAGCGGCAGCGACTTGAAGGACATTCTTGTCGAACTCCGCGTTGAACTGCGCAAGCAAGGGCTTGAACTTCTGTTGTTGATCGAGGACTTCTCGATTTTCCAGGGGATACAGGGCGGCTTGATCGATGCCATCACCCTTATTTCGACCCAGGAACTCGACCTGTGCCCGATGCGCGTGGTGATGGCGGTCACGACTGGCTACTTCACCAATGAGATGCCGGACACGGTCTACACTCGCACCTACAAAGTTTTCGACCTTGAACTTCCAGAAGATGGCCGACGTGTCCTTGACCGGACTGCGTTTGTGGCAAAGTACCTTAACGCCGTGCGTGTCGGGGCGGCGCAGATCGAGGAACGCTACCGATCCAACGAATCGGACCCCAACGCCTGTGAACAGTGCCCGGTGACGGACTCGTGCCACGCTGCATTTGGCTCAGCTCGAGGCTATGGGCTGTTCCCGTTCAACCGGGCAGCACTGACTCGGGCGATTCTCAGCCAATCGAAGGGCGATAAGTTCGTCGCCCGGGACATACTCACCCGGGTTATCCGGCCGGTTCTCCAGAACGATCAGGAATCGATCGAGAGTGGCGCTTTCCCAACTGCCGAATTCTACAGCGACTTCCGTGCAGGCATTGACCCGGAGTCCTGGAATGTCGAGTTCGACAATGCTCTAAAGACGCCAGGCGACGACGAAATCTCTGCTCGCCGGGTGCGAATGGTCCGGTTTTGGGGTTCCGGAAATGGACCAGAGAATCTCTCCAAGGTCATCCACTCGGCGTTCGGGGTTGCCGAGGTCGACGGCCTCGCATCCGTGCGCGGCGTCCGGTCTGCAGGCAATGCCACGGCGACAAACGAACCCGTCGTTGACGTTGGCACCACGCAGCAGGCCGTCTCAGCGGTGAGGAGCGTTCGCCAGGAACCCCGGTTAGTCCGCGCGGTCGATCAGTGGCGGCAAACCGGCAGTCTCGAGCAGGGTGTCCGCAACGAGCTACGCAACCTCGTCCACTCGGCGGTGGTGGAGTATCTGATGCTGGACGATGGCCTAGGCGGTTCGTCATCTTGGACCACTCAGCGGGTCGAGCTCCGGCCATCATTCGATGCCAGGTACCAGGTGGCACTGGACGGCCCCGAGTGGGAAACAGCGATCATCGCCATCGATCGTGACAATGATGCCGAAGTGCGGGCACTACGCGCGCTGGCCTGGGTGAATGCCGAGGGTGGTTGGCTGGTGGTTCCTAACGGAGAGGCTCTTCAGCGATTGTGCCACGAGCAGGTGGTCGCCTGGGCAGACCGAGTATCCCATGCCCTGTTGCCGAACCGCGACGCCCGAGACGAGCCGGAGTTGGCACGGCTGGCGCGGCTGCTGTTGGCCATGGGTAAGGTGCTCGGTATTCGAGACGCATACCGGTCCGACTGGCAGAGCAGGCTACGCGCAATCTTCGCGCCGGTCCCGTCCGGGGGTAGTAACGACGGGCGGCCGGCGCTGTCAAAGTGGCGAGAAGGACTTCTGGCAAATTCGAAGGTCATCTCCCGTGAGCACCTTCAGGCACGCTTGATGCGGCTCGCGGCCTTCGCGCAGGGCGGCGGCAAGCCGTTGGCATTGGATATCCCCCGGTTACAGCGCGCCCTGCAGGATCGTTCCGCCGATGCCCAATGGCCGGCGAACACACCGGAGAACGTGAAGATCGCCGAAGACCTAATAACCAATGCGATGGGCAGCCTCGAGCAACTCTACGAGGAGGCCGTACAGCTCCTGCCCGACCTTAGCGAGCTTGGCGCAGACATCAAGGACGCCGCCGGCGAACTGAACAGGCTCATTGATGAGCGCGCAGGCGCGGGCGAGCTGCCCGGGACGATCGACCGAGGCGCGATCGGTGCAGCCGCCAAGGCCATCAGGCAGGGTGATCAGCAGACCGTCAACCGGGTCCGGGAAGAACTGAGCGGTTGGGCGGACCTGCCGGTCGACGAACGCCTGAAAATGCTGACCGGTGACTGGGATAACAGCGCGATCCGTGTCCGTACCTGGCACGAACCGGCACAGGAAGCAGTTCGGGCGCTGGAACAGCAGTTGGCCGGCGGCCAAGACTCTGAAACACCGCGGGATCACGACGACGCTGTCACGCGACTGGCCACAGCGATCGAGACTCTTCAGGCAGAGTTCGCCCAGCTTACGGGACAGGAGCAGCCGCGATGACCCTGGTAGATCGTATTCAGCGGCTGAGGACCGCCGCGATCGCGGCGGACGATGAGAGCCGAGTCAAGGCTCGAACGGGCGCCCTGCTCGACCTCGCCGAGAGGCTGGATGGCGCGGCACGCGGCCTCCAGGAAACTCGGATCGCGTTGGACGAGTTGCGCGTAGTCGGCGCCGAACTCGCGGTGGAACTTCTGAAGGAGGCGGACGAGATCCAGCGCGTCCTCAGCGAACTCGTCCCGTCCCGGTTAACCGTGGACGCACCCCTCGACGCGCCGAAAACGACGGTGAAGAAGGTGGAAGCGTTCGTCACGCGTGCGCGCCAGTCCGCAGCGTCCGGCTGGCAGGAACTTCTCCATCGCGAAGGACCCATTGTCGATGAGGAATTGCTCGATGCCCTAGGGCGTAGCGGCGTCGAGATCGAGGCAATCAAGAGCGAGTTGTTGAGGGCGCAAACATTGTTGATGAAGCTGGGGTCACACGCCATACCCAGGCAGGGCGACGTCGTCACGCTACGCCAGGCCATGAGTGATGTTGAATCCTGCGCTCGGCAGACGCAGGCACTGGTTGACCCGCTCATCGCCGACGTCATCTTGGGCGCTCAGACATCCGAGGGGTTGCCCTTATCCCGATTCACCTCGGAGGTCAGGGGCGAACTGGAGAGGCTGGGAATCATCACGCGCTTCCGGGTGATCGCGCGATGAAGGACGTCAGTCTCGAGCTTCAGATACTCGAAGCGGTCGAAGCCCGCGAGGATCCACTGCTCTCGTGGGGCATCGTCGATGGCGGCCTCGCCACCCATGAACTCATCACGCTGGTCGATGACCTCCTTCTACGCAATGGCGACCTCCGCGACGCCGACGAGGTCATGGAGGACCTGCTCCAACGAGGCCTTATCGTGCGTGACGACACCGCAACCACCACGTTGTGGCGCAGCCGAAACGGCGAGACGCTTCGCCTCCTTGCCCGGTCTCGCCAGATCTTCTTGAGCAACGACCCAGAAACCGCGTGGCGCAACGGGGCCACGCTCGTCGCAGACTTCCGGTATGCGCGGCGGCCGCGGGTGTATCCAGTGCGCGACCAGGCCTGGACCGAAACGCTTCTCGGTGTTGGCCAGACGAACCCGACCCACTCCGCGACCATCGAGGCGATGACGCGTGGTAGCGAGGGTCAGCCGCGCCTCCTGGCTGGATTCCAGGTGCGAGCGACCCGGCAGGTGCTCACCTCATTGCAGTCTCCGGTGACTTCAGCAACGGTGGTCGGCGCTGGTACGGGTAGTGGCAAGACTCTTGCGTTCTACCTCCCGGCCTTTGCCTACCTCGCGGGATTGAGGGATAGGACAGTTTGGACACGTGCACTTGCGGTCTATCCGCGCAACGAACTGCTCAAGGATCAGTTGAACACCGCTTTCGCCGCGGCGAGGCGTCTCGATCACCTGTGGGTTGAGCACACCGGCCGCAAGTTGACGTTGGGCGTTCTCAACGGCGGCACACCCCACACGCCTGCATCGGTCAGCAAACCCTACCTGGGCTGGGTCAAAAGCGCGCGCGGGTACCGGTCTCCCCACCTTGTCTGCCCCGGGGACGGGAGCATGCTGTGCGGCGGAGACCTCTACTGGTCGGAGGAGGATGTCCGCGCCAGGACCGAACGCCTGACGTGTGCGAGATGTGGGCGACAGTTTGACGAATCGGTAGTGTCACTCACCCGCACGTCGATGAGCAGGCGGCCACCGGACATCCTGTTCACCACGACCGAAATGCTGAACCGGGGTCTTTCGGACCTGTCGCTGCGGCCACTGCTCGGCGTGGGCCAGGCTAAGAAGCCGCGACTGGCACTCCTTGACGAGATCCACACCTACGAGGGAATGACCGGCGCTCAGGCGGCCATGGTGCTCCGTCGTTGGCACCACGCCTTGCAGGGCACTGTGGCATTCGTCGGACTATCCGCGACGCTGTCGAACGCGGTCCGTCATATGGCCGATCTCTGCGGTGTTGCAGACGATTCTGTCACGAGTATCGAACCAACTGAGTCCGAACTCGAGTATGAAGGAGCGGAGTACCTGGTCGCTCTACGCAGTGATCCGACGAGTGGCGCGGCCGTCCTCTCGTCGACCATCCAGGCGGCGATACTGCTGCCCCGGACGCTCGACGATCCCTTAGTTCAAACGTCGAATGGCGTCTACGGCACGAAGGTCTTTGTCTTCACCGACGATCTCGATGTCACGAACCGGCTCTACAGCTACGTGCTGGACGCCGAAGGGCAGCGAGTCCGTAGTGGTGGACGCGTCATGGATCAGTACAAGGATCCCCTCGCGTCGATGCGGCGGGCTGGCACACGCGACGTCGCGGCCCAGCGTCGAGCAGGTCAGGTGTGGGATCTACCGATCCAGATCGGGCACCGCCTCGGCCGTCCCGGCCTCAGAATCGGGCGGACGACATCGCAGGACAGTGGTGTTGATCCTGCGGCCCAGGTGGTCATCGCCACGTCATCGCTCGACGTCGGCTACGACGACTCTGCGGTGGGCACTGTCCTCCAGCACAAGGCACCGCGAGGCGTCGCCACGTTCGTCCAGCGCAAGGGCCGCGCCGGCCGAACCCGCCAAATGCGGCCCTACACGGTTGTCGTGCTGTCCGACTACGGGCGTGATCGGGCCGCCTACGAGGCCTGGGACGCCCTATTCGATCCGGTCCTACCCAAGACCGTGCTCCCGACCCGAAACCGCGCAGTTCTTCGGATGCAGGCCACGATCGCCATGCTCGATTGGCTGGCGAGCCAGGTCGCCGGCAAACACCCGGCCGCAAACCTATGGCGCGACCTCAGAGAGATCGTTGACCCCAAGTATCAAAATACTCGGCTGACGCAGGAGAGCGCTGTGGCGGTCCTGCGTGAACTGCTTCGTGACCCGAGCCGGCAACGAAGCCTGCGAGAGTGGATCCGATCAGCCCTGCAGATCTCTGAGAACGCCGCGAACGAACTCCTCTGGCACCCGCCGCGTCCGCTGCTGCTGTCGGCCGTGCCGACGTTGGCTCGTCGCGTTCACAATGAGTGGGCCGTCGCGGGCGAGCAGGGAACGACCAAAGGCAAAGACACAATGGGCGGCAATCCGCTTCCGGACTTCTTCCCCAACAACCTGTTCACCGAACTCTCGCTGCCCGAGGTCCAACTCGTCGTGCCCCCGCAGAGCCCGT
This sequence comes from Rugosimonospora acidiphila, assembly GCF_039543385.1. Classification (NCBI taxonomy): domain Bacteria; kingdom Bacillati; phylum Actinomycetota; class Actinomycetes; order Micromonosporales; family Micromonosporaceae; genus Rugosimonospora; species Rugosimonospora acidiphila. Next base: position 122,814 of record NZ_BAABJQ010000017.1, on the reverse strand, counting down.
GGGAGACCGAGCCGGAACTTCAATCCATGAGCTTGGCCCAGGCACTCCGGGAGTTCGCGCCCGGACGCATCTCCCACCGGTTCGCGACGCGTAACCCCGCGTCTCGACACTGGATTCCGCTCGAGGTCGGAGCCGACGGGGCGCAGATGGCGCTTGATGCCTTCCTCCTGTCCTACCGGTACGAAGAGGACAGCGTGGTCGATATCGGCGGCCGCGCCACCAGGATACGGGTGGCCCGCCCCGGTCGTATACGCCTCGAGAACGGTCCACCGGAGGTCCGTGACAACTCAAATGCGTCGCTGGGATGGCGGTCCCAATTCGTCGAGGCGGGCCCTGGTCTAGCAACCCGCATCCCCGCTTCGGACCCTGTTGGCCAACTGGTCAGGGAAGCGACGTTCTTCCTGCACGCCCAGCACTCACACGTCGAGGTTCGACGGGTTGCCGTGAACTCCGAAGCGCGCCTGCTCTTCCAGGCGAAAGGCGAGGCCCGGGTCCGCTCGACGTTCTCGCTCGGCGGTGACGCCGTCGGGCTTGGGGCAACTTATGACGTGGACGGGCTCCGATTGACGGTCGAACTCCCGCCAGCGATCCGTCCGTCCGCCGAGATATCACCCGGACTACGTGGCGCCTGGTTCCGCCATGTTCTGATCAACGACCCCGTGCTCCTGGAGCGGATGAGCAGTTTCCAGATCAGTTGGCTGCACGAGATTCTCGAGTCGATGCTGCTCATGGAGGCAACCGCCACAGGCCTCTCAATCGCCGACGCCTACGCACGAGCCCGCGCTAGCCTCGACGACCGCCTCGACGACACGCTCTCCGCGATGTTCCGCAGCCCCGACGTTCTTGGCACGGACAGCGACGTGGTCGGTCGCACAGGTCAGCGGCTTCGAGCGCTAATCAATGAGAAGGCCGTGCTCGACAGACTCGACGAACTCATTCCCCAATACTGGCAACCGGACGATAAGCCGATGGAGGATTGGCTCCGACGACGCCTGCTGGCAACGATCGGAGAGGCGGCCTTGTGGGCGGCGAGCGAGATCTGCCCGGAACAGAATCCAGAGGGGCTGATCGTCGATGTCGAGCCCGGGTTCGACCAGGACGGCGTCAGACGGACTGGGCAGGTCTGGCTTACCGAGAGCACCATCGGCGGTGGCGGATTCATCGAGTCGCTGGCATCCCGGGTGCGGCCCGATCCACGTAGGTTCCTCCGACTGATATCGCGCGCCACCCAACCCTCGACGGCTGACCTTGTCGACACCCACATGCGCCGGCTGGTCAACCTCATCAACGAGGACGCCGCCTGGCGCGACCATATCGCTGCCTACCGCCAGGCGTCCGACCAACAGGATCGGGTCAAGGCACTGGGCAGGATCCGCGACGCCTTCCGCTCAACCGGCATCCACGGTGCCGAGCACGCCGTAGTTTCCAGCTTGGCCAACAGACTGTTACGGCCGGGCTCCTCTTCGGCCACGGACTCCGCGCTGCGGGCGATCGTTGAGGCTTGGACGGCGGAGGAGGAGCGCCTTGGGGTCGAGATTCCCGTTCGGACGTGGGCCTACCTCAGGCGCGCGGACACCAGTCTCGACGCAGGGCTGAACCTCGGACCGAGCGCAACCGAGCGCCAACGCCTCGATGCCGTACAGAGCCTGCTCTGGCCGCGCGGCTGGCGACTTCGCGCCGAGGGACTCCGCTCCTGGAACCCTTACCACGACAACGACTTCACCCTCCCTGATCTTCTCCGTGAGATCCTCCACAGACAGGAGACCTCGATCGATGTCGTGGATTCCGCCACGGATGCCCAGGTCCGGGAGACACTGGCCGTCAAGGGATCCGCAATACTGTCATCGTCGCCGGAGCACGTCGGTCTGCTGTCTAGCCTCATCGTCGGGCTGAGCACGATACCCATCACGACGGAGTACCTGCAGGTATACCCAAAGGTGGTCGAGGTCCTACATCGGGCCGACGGTACGGTCGTCGCCGCGCTGGAGCTTGCTGAGGTCGCCGCATGAGGACCATCACCACCAAAGGTAACGGGCAGACGCGGGCGCTTAGCGACCTGATGCAGAACCTGTTGGTTTCGGAACTGCTGTACCCGTCACGGGAACTGTGGGTGCTGTCGCCGTGGATCGCGGATATCGTTGTGATCGACAACGGGGCAGCGCAGTTCAGTACTCTGCTACCGGGCCTGCCGGCGCGAGGCATCCGACTGACGGAAGTCTTAATCGAGCTTGCCCAACGCGGCTCCGAGGTGCGTGTGCTCACCTTGGATGACGTCCGAAACACGACGGTGCAACTGAGGCTGCGAGACGCCGCGGCCTCCGGTCCGCACCCACTGCATTTGATTCGCTCAACTCTGCACGCCAAGGGAATTCTCGGAGATCGTTTCCACTTGTCCGGATCAATGAACTTTACCTACCGCGGTCAACAGGTCAATGACGAGGGCATCACGGTTACGACCGAACCCGACATCATCGCGAAGGTTCGAATCGACTACAACACGAAATATAAGACAAAATGAATACCATACTAAAGGAATTCTTTAGATCGGGAAACGATATCAATCCGTACGTGATCCCGGCTGAGCTTCAGGTGCTCATCGAGAGATGGGCCGAGGCCATCGCACGGGGGCAGATCGGGTTTCTGCCTCGCTCGACCGGCGACCGGTTGCTGTGGTACGCGTTCGCCCCCACTGCACGACAACGCCGAGAACTTCTCGACACCCTTGACGGATGGATAGGACCCACCTTCAGTGACCTTGACATCCGGCGCGGAGAACTCTCTCCCAATGACCCATTCGATCAGTCTCTGGCCAGGCTCGATGTTCGGCCGATCCGATTCGAGGTACTCCCCAGGGCGAAACCCGAATCATCCCACTCGCGGGACTACGTACGCAATTCTCTAATCGTTCTCGGACGGATGATCGAGAATCGACCGCCATCCGAGTTCGGTGCACCGCGCGCCACGGTTGAGGTTTTGGACGACTTGGCCCATGCCATCGCCTCTCAAGACCGCAGACTGGCGATGGAGTGCCTTGACGAACTCAGCGTCACCGCCGACATGGACTTCACGAATCTTGCCTTCCTCCGCCTTCGTACCTTCGCCGGAGTCGGCGACTGGAACGCGTTGTTGGCCGACGAAGATCTGATGCACGTCGTCCGGATGCGGCGGCCTTTGGGGATTACTCGGGCGATCCAGCATGCCGTGTACGCGAGTTATCTCGGGGATCACGTCGGCTCAGGGAACGCTTCCGACCTCCGCAAAGCCGCCGAGATGCACCTTGGCCAGTACGTCTCCCTGGCAACTGACATACCCGCATCGAATGGTTCCGAGGCCATCGTAGAGTTCCTTCTGGCCGAGATCTCAGGCGAGCCGTCCGAGACCCTCGACCAACTCGTCGATCAGGCCTGTTCAATCGAACCCAAACTTGGCACACTGCTCGCGCACGTCAAGGCCGCGGTCGAACCTGTCAAGAGCGAGTCGGAGTTCACGGAGAAAGGCGCTCGGCCGGATTCTCTGCTACCACTCCAGCAGGCCGCCATGCGTTTTCTCGACGGGGAATACGTGGCCGCTGCCAAGATCACGCTCCAGTGCCCGCCCAGCCTTCAGGCCGCACGCTTGCTCCTTCAGGCCGCCCGATCCGCCAACGATCTGTCGATAGCGGAGCAGGTCAGTGGCTACATCGAAACGAATAGTCTGCGTAGCGCAATAGTCCGGGCAGATGAAAACCTGCAGCGCGATCTCGCATGGCTGGACGACCGGGCCAAACCCGCGGAGCCGACCGATTGGCTGGCCTGGTTCGATTCGTTGTCCGACAACTCGGCCATCAACCACTCCGTGAGCGCCGAAGCCAGGGATGGCTGGCAACTTCTCGACTATTCGGTGATCTCCCGCGTGCTCAACGGCGCGTCGGACGAGGTGCTCGGCCGACTCGGTGAGTGGGGCGGTCAGTTCATGGCCGCTCATCGTGATGTCATCCTGGCAAGCAACGGTGTCGACCTCGTGGAACGGGTCCTTGCTGGCCTCGCGTTATCGGCAAAGAGGTCTAGGGGTGTCCAGGCCCAAACACTTGCTCTGCTAGACGACCTGACGGCGGCCACGGTCGGCGGTTCCTGGCCTGACGACGCCTTGATTTGGTGTGGAGAGATCGCGACGAACAATGCTGCCGCGATCTCCGCCTCGTGGTGCGTCGACCTCCTGCAGTTGGGCACATCCCTCGTTGGGGCCGGCACAGTCGCGAAGCAGGACTTTTTCTTCGCCGTCGTCAACAGTGTCCGCCAGTTCAAGTCGGCCCTCAGCCTCACTGACCTCGAAGCGCTCGGAGTCGTCGCTGAGGAGCTCAATCTCGAACTTCCGTCAGACTTCGCGACGGTCATCGACGAAGATGCCGATCCAGGCGCGGAATACCGTCACCTTCGCGGCCAGAAGGTGGTTCTGTACTCGCTGACGGAAAGTGCTATCACACGAGCCGCGCAGGTCCTTCGCCGCCTTGTCCCCGATCTTGAGGTGGACACGACAACGGAGCACGACGGCAGCCCCAGGCTAGCTGCCCAAGCGGCAGGGGCAGATGTCTTCGTTGTCGTCGTCGCATCGGCGAAGCACGCTGCCACGAACTTCATAAAAGATAGGCGCGGCCACAAACCGACAATCCTCATCAACTCCCGCGGATCGTCAGCAATACTCGATGCACTTCGCGCAGCGTGACCTGCAAACCCGTCGTCGGGCGGGCTCATTTCCACGCTTCGCCCATCACGTCCCCATCCACCAGGTCGCCGCTCAACTCCTGGAACTGTACGTCACCAGCCCGGCGCCGCTGATCTACGGCGTGACTGGGCCCCGTCTGGAGGTCCACATCAGATGGACCCACCCACGGGGACCCAGTCAACATCGTCCTAGACGACGATGGCAGCGGCGAGATAGCCGACGTTGTGGCAATCAGGGTCGACCACGACGGCCTGCTGATCCGACTCGTGCACTGTAAATACTCGCATGGCGAAACCGCCGGCACGCGCGTTGCTGATCTCTACGAGGTCTGCAGCCAGGCCCAGAAGTCGATCATGTGGCGTCGGAGCGACCTCCGTCCTTTTTTCCGCACGCTCGACGACCGCGCCCGAAAGAAACAGAAGCGCGAAGGTGTGAGCCCGTTCGAGGTGGGCGACATCAAGAAGCTGTACGAGATCCAGGACAAAGCGCTAGTCTTACGCGGCGCATGGAAATGGTCATCGTCCAACCTGGCTTGTCCGCCTCCAAAGCAACAACCCAGCAGCTCGACTTGCTCGCCTCGACGCAGGCTTACCTCAAGACCACGATCAACGCACCACTCGCAGTGCGGTGCAGCGCCTGACGCATTGCCAGCACTATAAGCGGCAACTCCTACCGGCGCACGTGCCCGATGCCTAGAAACGGAAACCAAACAGCCCGCCGTCATCGAAGCCGTCAGTTAGCCGCTGACCGAGCACATGATTGCCCGGGTCGAACCCGCGACGTGCCGCCTTGTCTAACTCATCGGAGTTGAGCGTGACGACGTACTGCATGCCCTCGCGACCGCTGACCTCCGCGGCAAGCGTCAACGCCCTTGCGAGCTGACGCTCATCAACACCGTCAAAGAGGTGGCTGTCGTGAACGAGGAAATCCGGCGCGCGCCCGCCGCGACGCGCCAAGACCGCGACAGTAAGGTCGAAGCAAAAGATGACCATGCTGCCGATGCCGCCGCTGTTGTCGCTCGCAATGTGGGGATCGATCTTAAGGCTACTTTCGCCCGGCCCGAACCGTAGATAGGCCTCTCGGTCGTCCCCGTAAAGAGTCTTCGCATACTCGGCGAACAGCACCACAGCCTCGTTCACGACATGCTGACGCTCGCCGATGTCGGTGTCCATCTCCTGCTGCAGAACCACCCGTTCCTGCGTGATCTCGCGCCGGCTTGTCTCCAACGCCTGAGCTGCCTCGAAGCGGTGGCGCAGCGCGCTCAGCAGTGCCTGTTCCTGCGCAAGGATCTGTTGGAGCGTGGTCAACGCATCGAGTGCGCCGCCTTCATTCAGGGTGCGCAGTACGCCAGCAAGCTGTGTCCCCAGCTGCTCGCGCTCCAGGTCTCGCTCGGCCAGACGCGCTCGGATCGCCGTAGCCTCATCGGCGAGATACTGGCGTCGGTTGCGCACCACTGAACTGTGGAAGGTTTGGACGTCGGCGAAACTACGCCGGACTTGGTCACCGAGGACAATCCCCAGCTCGGCGTAGGCGCTCTCGAGGTAGGCAACGTCCGGGTCGACTGCCTCCTCCACCGCCTGCTCAAGGTCGGTCAGGTTGCGTCGGTCGACAACGTCCTCGTTGCGCAGGCGGCGGATTCGTTGATCCAGCTGATCCGCATGCAAGCGGAGGTTGTCGTACTCAGGCACAACCCGGAACGCCTCGATCTGCCGCTGCACCTCGCGCGCACGATGTTCCGCGACCGCGATCTGCCCTCGCAGCTCGGAGGTCTTCCCGACGATACGGCCGAGCACAGGATCGCCGGCAGCCTTGCGGAGTTGTTTACTGGTCGTCTCGCGAGCTTGAAGAGTCCGGTACCGGTCGGCGAGCTGCCAGTCCAGGCCCAACAGGTAGGCCAGACCCGTCGTGCCCTCGGCATTGGACTGCCGCGAATGGCTGCGCGTCGCTTCGTTGAAGGCGTGCGACGCCACCCGCCGCATGAGGAAGCCGAACAGGTTACGCCCGGTGATGCCCGGATGTTCGGCCGGCAAGTTAAAGAGGTCACGCTCGATGAGGCGTTGCCATTCCGGAAGGCGCGCTTCCCCGACCCCGAGGTCGAGCTGCCCGGGCGCCGCACCCTCCGGGAGTGGCTGGAGCCTGATGGTGCCAGCGTTCGACGCCGCCCGCTCCACCGTGATCCCGCCCGGTAGGCCGGGCCAGTCCAGGCTCAACCGGAAGAGTGTTTGCCGCAACTCGCGGTGTGCCGGGAGGGAGTCCTTGTCGCCGCTTCCGCCTAGCAGAAAGTGCAACAGCTCGATCATGCTGGACTTACCGGCGCTATTGCGGCTGTCGGTCTCCGACGACGTGCCGGTCGTGTCCGCAACGAGGATGTTGAGTCCGGCCTGGAAGGTGACGGTCTTGAAGCGGGAGTCAGAGGCGTTCAGTTGCCGCAGCACGTGCGCTCCTCGCCACCAGTAGTTCATCGTGAAGTTCGACCACGCCAAGCGCATACAGCCGACTTCCTCGACGCCTGGAACCGCTACACACCGTCAACAGATGTCCCCGCCTCCGGCGCTCCGACCGACCCCGACCCGTCCCATCCGTCCCAGCCGTCCCCGCCCAGGTCAGAACCGGGACGGCAAAATCCGTGGGACGGCAAAATCCGTCCCACTCAAGATTCCGTCCCAGGCCTGACCTGCGATGGGACGGCTGGGACGGATGGGACGGCAACCCCGGGCCTGTACCTCATCGACGGCGGAGCCGCATGACCGTCGGTCACCGACAGTTGCGCCCGACCAGCGTCGAGCGCACTCGGGAACGGCCCGCTGAAACGGCCGCAGAGCATCCGGCGGTACCCGTCACACCAACCCCTCACGATTCCTGGCTCAGCGTGGCTCTCAACGGGCCGCCCTACGCCCCGCTGCCGACAACCACTCCGCACCCACGGTCCAACTCCTCGAACGACCGAAAGGCCGCCACTGTGCCACCCAAGGCGCTCTACCGCGTCTCTGAAGCCATGGTCCTGCTGAGCATGAGCCGCACCGTCATCTACGAACAGATGCGTGCCGGTCGGCTCCGCTCCGTCCATCAGGGCCGCGCCCGCCTCATTCCAGCTACCGCCATCGCGGACTACGTCGCCCTGCTGGAGGCCGAGTCCACGGGAAGGGCCGCCTGATGACCCAGCGACGCGGACGCGGCGAAGGTGGCCTGTACTGGGACGAGAAGCGGCAACGCTTCATCGCCGAGGTCACCATCGGGTACACCCCCGCCGGCAAGCGCATCGTCCGGCGAGGCAGCGGCAAGACCAAGACCGAGGCTCGCGCCAAGCTCAAGGAAGTCCTGCGCGACCACGAAGACGGCCTCGCCATCGCCCCGCCCAACTTCACCGTCGCCGACGCGGTCAACGACTGGCTCACCTACGGACTCAACGGCCTCTCCCAAGGCACCCGCGACAACTACACGATGCTCGCCCGCACCCACATCATCGCCGACCTCGGCGCCCGCAAACTCCGCGAGTTCAGCGCCACCGACGTGGACAAATGGCTGGCAGCAAAGGCAAAGAGCCTCAGCACGCGTACCCTGCGCCTGCTGCATTCGATCCTCAACCGCGCCATCGTCCGAGCCATGGCGCGCGACAAGGTCAAGCGCAACGTCGTGGCGCTGTGCGGCATCCCAACCGGGCAGGATGGCCGACCCTCCAAGTCGCTCACCCTCGACCAGGCCAAGGCACTGCTCACCGCGGCCGAAGCCAGCCGACTCCGCGCGTACATCGTGGTATCGCTGCTGACCGGAGCGCGTACCGAGGAACTGCGCGCGCTGGACTGGGATCACGTCGACCTGCACGGCCGGCCGGACGATGACCCACCTGTACCAGCGTCAATCAGCGTGTGGCACTCGGTGCGCGCCGGAGGCGACACGAAGACCAAGAAGTCCCGACGCACCCTCGCGCTGCCCCTGCGGTGCGTGGCCGCCCTCACCGACCAGCGCCAGCAGCAGCGCCACGACCAGGCCGAGGCCGCCGACGACTGGCACAACACCGGACTCGTGTTCACCTCGAAGGTCGGCACCGCGCTCGACGCCCACAACGTCCGGCGCGGATTCCGGCAGGTCGCCAAGGCCGCCGGCCTCGACCCAAAGGAATGGACACCCCGCGAGCTACGACACAGCTTCGTCTCGCTCCTGTCCGACAACGGCGTCAGCATCGAAGACATCGCCGACCTCTGCGGACACTCCGGCACCACCGTCACGCAGACGGTCTACCGCCACCAGCTCCGGCCCGTACTCCTCGGCGGCGCGGTAGCCATGGACCGAATCTTCGCCACCGAGCTGTCCCCGCCCGCAGCGTAGGCGCGTAAACCGGGAGGGCGTATCCGACGAGATACGCCCTCCCGTTGCCACGGGAGGCATCGAGTGGCGTGGGAACGGAACCGCACGGCTAAGCGTTCGTGGCTTCCAGTTTCTCCTCAATCTCATCGAGGTAGTCGAACCACCGGTTACCGTCCGCCGGCTCCGAGCTGGACGCGAGTAGGTTGGCCGCGACAATGAACGGAAGCGTGATCGCCTCCTCGACCGGCATTCCCTTGTCCAGCTGCGGTCCGGAGAACAAGTTCGTCAGGAGCGCCACCACGTCTCCTCCCCGTACCTGGGCCCAGCCCTCATCGCGTGCAATCTCTTGCGCCAGCGAATCGATCTGAGCGCCCGTCGGCCGGTTGCCGTCGTGTAGTTCCAGCAAGACGTACACGCAGATGGCCAATGCCAGCTGGATCGCGAGTGCGGCGTCTGGTCCATCGCCCACGGCGGCGAGTCCCGCCTCCAGCCTGTTCAAGTCCTTCTTCACGGAGGCATCGAGCACCTCACGTACGAGCGGCTCAATCCGAGCGTCGATCCTCATCCTTGCCCTCCCGTCGCTTCTGCGCCCACGCTTGCCACCCCAACGCGGCCCCGAACGCTCCCACAGCGATATTGCCGATATAGCTCGGAAGTGTAGGGAGGACATGGTCCAACGCCGCCATCACCGCGCCGGCCGTCGCACCACCTGCCGCCGCCGCCTCGACAGCGGCACCAGTACGACGCCGGGGCGGGGCACTCGGTTGATCCGGAGCCGATTGTCCTTGCCTGTTGCCCGATCTACGCCGACGACGTTTCTTGGACTTCGACTTCGACCGTTCCCGATCAGGCGAGCGACCGCCAGCGGCACCTCTTCAACCACCCGCCTCTTTAGCGAGGTTGATGGACTGGTTCGTCATGTCCTGGCTACCGAGCAGATGCTGCCTCGCCTGCTGGATCGACTCCCTGACCTGAGCGAACTGAGCGGCCTTGTCCTGCACACCCACGGCCGCCATCTGGCCTTGCAACTGACTGGCAGCATTCTCGGCGGCACTCAGCAGCTGGACACCCTCGCCAACCTTCTGCCCGGCCGCCTGGATCCGACTGATGATCTCATCGATCGAAGCCACCATGGACTCCCCTCTATCCGGCCCGGCACAGCTTAGGGGACTTACCGTTGCAGCCGCAGTACCGCTCGTGACTACGGATGCCGCTTTGGTGTGGCCTCGACTCGCACAAATGGACACGACGCGTCGTCCGCGCCCTGGGGCGCCGCCCCGATCGACCAAGTCTTCGCCATCGACGCGTCGGGCCGACGGGACATCGCGCAGTCAGCCGCTTGCGACGAAGGGGGCATATCCACCGATGAGACGTGCCCCCTTCCTGCTCAGAGAGCAGCGTCATGCGGTTCATCGTCGGCAGCACAAGGCCGCAAGAATCTCGTTGCCATCCGGCACACCAGTCGACCAACGTCAACTAGCTACGTTGCGTATATACATGAGTACAATTCGTAGTTGACGGTATGTCGCCGACCGCGACGGAGGCAGACCAGTGGTCAACTACGTGCCGATACTGAAGGCCCGCAAAGGCGAGCTACAGGCGTTGTCGAGGCTTGCCCCATCGCTGGGTTCCCTCGTGACGCCGATCTTCGAGGTTTCACCGTCCCCCGACGGACCGCTGGAGAACGCGCGGCAGTTCAACGACAAGATCGTCGACTTCGCCCCGCCCGGTACCCGGATCGGTGTTGACGTCAACTATCTGGACGACACCCCAGAAGACTCAGGGTGCCCCGTGAGCGAGATCGCGGGACACCTCTTCAACTTCCAGATACCGATGGCGCCGGTCATTCACCTATCCGACAGCGACCGCCGCCTTGAAAGCCACGGGGATGCGGCACGGATGAACGACGGCGCCTTCGTGCGGTTGGGCGGCATCAGCGCAACCGACCCGGATCCCGACCGCGCCGAGCGAGACCTACCACGGATATGGAACGTGACCGGGCTCGGGCCCGATCAGTGCGACTTGTTGATCGACCTGGCGGAGGTACGGTCGGAGCGGGATGTGGGAAGAGCCGTTCCCCTTGCGCGCAGGATGGTCCAGTGGGCAATGCCGGCCGGCTGGCGTTCGATCGTCGTGGCGGCGGGCGCCATGCCTGAAAGTCTCTCCGGCTTCCCGACAAACGAAGCCACACAGTCACGACGCTGGGATGCCGAGTTGTGGCAACAGGTGGCCGACCTCGGTGTCGACTACGGGGATTACTCGATCGGCCACCCGGCCATGTCCGCGAATGGACGCCGGCCGCTGCCGAGTCTGCGATATGCAGCGAACGGCGCATGGTGGATCTACAGATGGCGGCGACACGAGACCGGCGGCAACGATGCCTTCCATGACCTTTGCAAGGCGTTGGTGACGTCCGAGCACTGGCCTGGTCAGGGCTCGGAATACTCGTGGGGCGACGGCGAACTAGCCAAATGCGCGCGACGCGAACGAGGCCCCGGCGGGGCAACGGAATGGCGCGCCTGGGGCACGTCGCACCACCTCGCGCACGTCATTGACCACCTGGCCAGTTCCTGCGAGCCCTGAGCGCCCCGCGCACTATCGCCTGCAACTCTTCAAGCTCGACGCTCTCGGCCAGGCGCTGCCAGACGAACCACCGCCGCACACCAGACAACCCGCGGTGCAACTCACGCGCCCGAAGCTCCGCCATCGCCTCCTCGCGCCACAACAGCTGCGCCACCGCGAAAGGCTCAACGCTCGCGTTCCTGTGACCAGCACGCAGGTTCGCCAAAGCGACGATGCCGTTGTCCTGCTTCGCGATCCACACGCTCCACCACGCCGGAATGAGCGTGAGCGCGGCAGCGACGTAGCGATCGGTTGTAACCAGCGCCGCCCTGTCGAGAACCCTGCCGTACATGTCGACCTGCCCCGCCAGGCGCGCGAGCTTGTCTTCGTCGCTCTTTATCTCGAAGCCAGAGATGTCGCCGTTGATCACAGCAACGTCCACGCGAGATCGCCCAGCACACAGACCCAACTCATGCCGGATCAGGGTTGAAGGATCGTGACCATGTTGGTCGCGAAGAAGCGTGACGAGGGCACCGCGGATCTCCGCGTCCCGCATCGTTGCCCCCTCCGACGACTCTCTGAGGAACTACGACCGACGAGGGCCACGGCGAGTGCGCTGTGCCGAGCCGCCGAAGCGTAGTCACTCAGTTAGTCACGCAGAAACCATAAGAGGGCACATCCATCTATGGATTATGCCCTCTGAGCTGCGTCGGGACGGCGGGATTCGAACCCACGACCCCTTGACCCCCAGTCAAGTGCGCTACCAAGCTGCGCCACGTCCCGCTGCCGTACGGCCCAGAACCGACGGCGGCCGGTACAGCGTAGCGCACCGCCACCCCGGCGCGTTCCCGCCCTTCCGATCACCGTGCGCTCCCTGACCCATTCGCCCGCCTAAGGGCCGATAATCCCGATCACTCAGACCAGCTGATCCCCCAGTACCGACAGGAACTGGAGCTTCTCGTAGCTCTCGCTGCCCGGCGCCGCCGTGAACACCACCAGGGTCTGTGACTGGTCCGGGTCCAGTAACCCCTGGCCGTGCAGTTCCAGCGCCCCCACCTGTGGGTGCTCGATGCGCTTCGGCGCGCAGTACGGGCCCTGAACCGGGTGCTCGCCCCAGATCGCCGTGAACTCCGGGCTGGCCTCGTGCAGCGCCTCGACCAGGGCCTCGGCTCGCGGATCCCGGCTCTCACGTGCGTGGGCGGCACGCAGTTGCGCCACCACCGTACGGCTGTGCCCGGCGCGGTCCTCCTCCGGGAACAGCCGCCGGGAGTCGGGGTCGGTGAACCACCGGTACGGCAGGGCCCGGGCCAGCCCGGTGTGCCCGGTCTGGTCGCCGATCAGGGCGACCGCCAGCCGGTTCTGGATCAGGGTCTCGCCTAGCTGGTTCATGACCTGGGCCGGGGTGTCCCCCATCCGGTCGAAGATGCGCATCATGCCGGGGTTGATGTGGTCGGCGCGCGAGACCCGCCCGGGGGCGGCGTAGCCGGCGAGCCGGAAGAGGTGGTCGCGCTCGTCGAGCGTCAGGCGCAGACCGCGGGCGAGCGAGGCGAGCATCTGTTCCGACGGGCGGGGGCCGCGCTGCTGTTCGATGCGGCTGTAGTAGTCGGTCGACATGCTGCTGAGCGCCGCGACCTCCTCGCGGCGCAGGCCGGCTGTGCGCCGGCGGCGGGTACGCGGCAGCCCGACGTCCTCGGGCCGCAGCGCCTGCCGCCGGGTACGCAGGAAGTTCGCGAGCTCCGCGCGATCCACGCGCACTCCCCTCCCCCAACCCGGCCCAAACCGCAGAAGTCACCGCCAGTGAAGACCAGTCGAGCCTGCCACCACCCCAAACGCCCAACCACGGACAGGCAATCCCTGGATAACCCGCGCAGTGCCCCGGATCACCGGACGATCTGTCCCTGGTTGCCGGTATCCGCCCCGATGACGCTGGGTGGCATGAACAGCGAATTGAGCTTCCCCGCCCCGGCCCACTGGATCGACGGCCGGCCGGTGCCCGCCGATGGTCCCACCATCGACGTGATCAACCCGGCCAGCGACGCGGTCATCGCGGCCGTACCCGCCGGAACCGCCGCCGACGTCGACCGGGCCGTCGCCGCGGCCACCGCCGCCTTCCCCGGCTGGGCGGCCACCGCCCCGGCCGAGCGCGCCGCGATCATTCAGCGCGTCTCCGACGGGCTGCGGGCCCGCAACGAGCAGCTAGCGCTCACGATCACCGCCGAGATGGGCGCCCCAATCACCCTGTCCCGGACGGCCCAGGCCGGCCTGCCGCCCGTGGTGACCGCGGCCACCGCCGGACTGGCGGCGGACTTCCCGTGGACCGAGCAGATCGGCACTTCGCTGATCGTGCGGGAGCCGGTCGGCGTGGTGGGTGCGATCACCCCGTGGAATTTCCCGCTCCAGCAGCTGGTGACCAAGGTGGTACCGGCGATGCTGGCCGGCAACACCGTGGTGCTCAAGCCGGCCGAGCTCGCGCCGCTGTCGGCGCGGATCTTCGCCGAGGTGGCCGCCGAGGCCGGGCTGCCGGCGGGCGTGTTCAACGTGGTCCAGGGGACCGGGCCGGTGGTGGGTGAGGCGATCGCGTCCCATCGTGGCATCGACCTGGTGTCGTTCACCGGGTCGACCGCCACCGGGAAGCGGATCTCGGTGCTGGGCGCGCAGACCGTCAAGCGTGTCGCCCTGGAGCTGGGCGGCAAGTCGGCCAGCGTCATTTTGCGCGACGCCGACGTGCCGGCGGCCGTGGCCGCCAGCCTGGACAGTGCCTGGGTCAACAGTGGCCAGGTCTGCGGCGCGTACAGCCGCCTGCTCGTCCCGGCCGAGCTGCGGGATCGGGTCGTCGAGCTGGCTCTGGCCGCCGCGGCGGAATACTCGGTGGGCGACCCGATGCGGGAGGGTACCCGGCTCGGGCCGGTGGCCTCGCAGGCTCAGCGGCAGCGGGTGGTGTCCTACCTCGAGCGGGGCATCGCCGAGGGCGCGACGCTGGTCACCGGTGGTCCCGGGCCGGTCGAGGGATTGCCCGGCGGCGCATACGTGAGGCCGACCATCTTCGCCGACGTCGACCCGGACTCGACCATCGCGCAGGAGGAGATTTTCGGCCCGGTACTGGCGATCATCTCCTATACCGATGACGATCACGCGGTGGCGATCGCCAACGGCACGATCTATGGGCTCAGCGGTGCGGTCTTCGGCGAGGACGCGCACGCGATGAGGATCGCCCGGCGGATGCGCACCGGACAGGTCTGGGTCAACGGGGGCCGGATGAACGTGCTGGCCCCGTTCGGCGGGTACAAGCAGTCGGGCAACGGACGCGAGATGGGCCGCTTCGGGCTGGAGGAATTCCTGGAGACCAAGGCCATCCAGCTCTGATCAAGCAGGGCCGGACACGGGCCGGGCCCGCGTTGCGGACGCGGGCCCGGCCGGGGCGGGTCAGGCGCCGATGACCGCGACCCCCACCCGGCCGCCGTCCACGTCGACCACCGTGCCCTGCACGAACGCCGATTCGTCGCTGGCGAGGTATACCGCCGCGTGCGCGATCGCGTCGGGCGTGCCGCCGGAGCCGGCGGGGGTGCCGCGCATCATCGCGTTGGCCGGGTGGTCGGCGGCCCAGCCGTCGGAGCGGATGACGCCCGGTGAGATGGCGTTGACCCGCACCCCGGAGGGGCCGTACTCGGCCGCCCAGGCGCGGGTCAGCGTCTCGATCGCGCCCTTCGTGGAGCTGTAGAGCGAGCCGACCGGGATGCCCAGCCGGGCGATCCAGCTGCCGAGGTTGATGACCGCGCCGCCGCCGCGCCGCGCCATCGCGGGGGCGATGGCCGCGGTGAGGAAGTACGGGGCCTTGACGTTGATCGCGTACACCCGGTCGAAGGTCGCCTCGTCGGTGGCGGCGGTCGCGTCGCCCGGGTAGATCCCGGCGTTGTTGACCAGGATGTCGATGCGGCCGCCGAGGACCCGCGTCGCCTCGGCGGCCAGCCGGTGCGACGCGTCGGCCGAGCCGTCGAGGTCGGCGGCCACGAAGTCGGCGCGCCCGCCGGCCGCGACGATCTGCGCGACGACCTCGTCCCCGCGCCGCTGGTCGCGGCCGGAGATCACCACGTGTGCGCCCTGCGCCGCGAATTCGAGGGCGATGGCCCGGCCGATGTTGCTGGTGGCGCCGGTGACCAGCGCGGTCTTTCCCGACAGACGGGTACTCATGATAGAAAATCCCCTGTTCTCACGAGCGAATGGACCGGTCAGTCCAGAAGCTAACAGAAAATGGACCGGCTAGTCCACATGGCCTATGATGAACGCATGCAGTCGGCGAGCAAGCTCACCCCGAAGGGGACGGCCACCCGCGAGCGCATCGTCGAGGCGGCCGCCGACCTGATCCTCGCCCGCGGCGTGGGCGGCACCAGCCTGGACGACATCCGCGCCGGCACGGCGACCAGCAAGAGCCAGCTGTTCCACTACTTCCCCGGCGGCAAGAGCGAGCTGATCGGCGCCATCGCGGCGTTCCAGGCGGGGCGGGTACTCGAGGCCCAGCGGCCCTACCTCGACACGCTCGACACCTGGGAGGCGTGGCAGGGCTGGCGCGACGCGGTAGTGGCCCACTACGGTTCGCAGCCCCACTGGGGCTGCCCGATCGGCACGCTGGCCAGCGAGCTGACCGGCAACGACCCGACCCGGGCGCTTGAGGTGGCCGCGCACCTGGACCACTGGCGCGGGCACCTGCGGGCGGGGCTTGCGCGCATGCGCGACGCCGGGCTGCTGCGTCCCGAGGCCGACCCGGAGCGCCTGGCGCTGTCGACGTTCGCGTCGCTGCAGGGCGGGCTGCTGCTGACCCAGACGATGTGCTCGCTCGAGCCGCTGACCGCGGCCCTGGACGGGGCGCTGGCGGCGCTCCGCAGCTGGGCCGCCGACCCGAGCGGCCCGGCCGCCTGATCGGAGCGGGCCGGCGTCAGGCGGTCAGTGCCTGGGCGACCGCGTGGGCGAAGCCGTCCACGTTATCGAGCATGATGTTGTGCCCGCAGTCGGGTACCGGCACCACCCGCACCCCGCTGGCGGCGAGCTCGGCGGCACCATCGGGTTTGCCGTCGGCGGCCGGGTGCAGGAAGGTGCGCGGAATCGGCAGGTCGAGCAGGAGCTGCCGCATGGTCGGGCGGGTGCCATTGGCCAGGTGCACCGCACTGCGGTACAGCGCCTCCCGCCCGGCCAGCCGCATGGTGGCGGCCCAGTGCGCCCCGGCCCACTCGATAACCTCATCCCAGCCGTACGCGAGGAAATCCGCCTCGCGGTAGGACCGGATCCGGGCGCTGCCGGTGGACGCGTCGGGCGGTAGCGGGTCGAGGTTGGCGTCGACCAGCAACAGCCGGCGCACCAGCTCGGGATGCCGGGCAGCCAGCACGATCGCCACTGCGCCGCCCATGCTGTGCGCGATCACGTCGGCGGATCGGACCCCCGCTTGAATCAGCGCCTCGCCCAGCAGGTCGGCGTGCTGTTCGAGGGTGTAGTCCAGGTCGGCCGGCCGGTCGCTGAGACCGAAGCCGAGCAGGTCCACCAGGAGGCCGCGGTACCCGAAGAGCACCGGATGCGTGGCGGCGGCGGTGTAGTAGGCGGCCGACGAGGCGCCCAGCCCGTGCACGTACACCCGGGTCGGCTCGCGGCCGGGCAACTCCACCCACCGGATTGTCGTGCCGTCCGCCCGTACCCGCGCGCCGCGCATGCCCTTCTCTCCTATACCTACCATCGCCACCGCCACGAGCCGCACCGAAATCCGGTGGCTTCGCCAGACCCTCGCCGACCTCGAACCGACCCCAGACCCGGCGCGCTGACCGTCGCTGCGTCCGGCGCCGACACCCCGACTGGCGTCGGGCGGGAACGTGCCGTCCCCGCCCGTGCGGGCGCGAGGCCAGGCGGCGATCCGGCGCGGTGGTGTTCGCCCACCGGAAATACTGGCGACCATGGCCGATTCCGCGCGGGGCTGGCGCAGCGCGCACCTGGCCCAGACGGTCGAGCGCATCGAGCGGCAGGTCGAACTGGCCTGGGCGCGGCTGCGCGAGGAGCTGGACGTCGCCGCCGGTTCGCCGGACGAGGCGGCGCTGTGCTGGCTCGTGGTCGACGACCCCGGTGGGTACGACTGGCGCGTGGTGGATGCGGCGCTCGACCAGCTGGCGTGCCCGGAGTGCGGTTCGGTTCTCACCAGGGGACCCGCCGATTGTGGGCGGTGCGCGTATTACCACGGCGTGCGGTTCGCGGCGCGGGAGGTGGACCGGCCGGCCGTACCGCCGGGCAACGAGCACGCCATCCGCGTCGCGTTCGCGGTCGCCCGTGCGGGCTCGCGCTACCCGGCGCGGGCCCGTGCCGGTTTCGAGCTTTTGTTGCCCACGCTGGTCGCCGGGGACCTGCCGACCACGCCGCAGGCACAGGCCGCCCGGGCGCTGCTCAACAAGCTGACGCCCGACGAGTGCGACCGGGTGGTCAGCTTCGCCGAGGTGGAGCGGCTCGCCCACGGCCGCTGACCCGGCAACCATTCCGCATCGCGGCCAGCACGGCGGTGGTCGGCACGGCGGGCACGCGGCGTTCGACCGGTGGAAACGGGCCGGCAACTTCGGGACACTTGATGCCGTGTCGGAGGCGGCCACGAATCGGCGCACGAGAGCCCATGGAGCGTGTGGGTCGGCGTCCGCTCGGACCAAGCGGCATCGGCACATGCCGGACGTCGGGCGAGGAGGGAGTCAGCCGTGACTGAGCATCGGGGTGTTACGCCGCTGCGCTACGACCAGACGGGGCTGCGGGGCAGACGCGCCCGGGTCCTCGTCGAGGAACCCACCGACGAAATCGACTGGCCGGCCGACCTGCCGGCCGGGATCGCATTCGTTGTCATCCTCGACGACACGCCAAACCCGCATCACACGCTGCTGGTCTGCCCTCCCGACGATCCCGAGCGCACGGCCCTGGTGGTGTACGACCAGTTGGCGCTCTGTGCGGACACGCTAGAGGAGTGAGGCCGGCACAATCGGCGAATGGTGCTGGATCTGAGGTTGCGGTCGTTGCCCTTCGATGGGAAGAATTGTTGGTCATCGATCGGAAACGCCGGGGATATGACCGCGCAACAGGCCCTCGGCACGCTCCTGGTGTCACGTCCGCGCCCGCCCCCTCAAAGGAGGATAAGTGCGCAGATCCATCGCTCGCCGTCGACTGACATGCGTCCTGGTCTCGGTCGGGCTCAGTCTCACCGTACCGGCCCTCCCGGCCGCCGCTCACGGTCCGGCACCCGACCGGCCGCCCGTCCTGAACCTGGAGACCCTGACCGGCGCGCAGGCGGAAAAGATGCTGGCCGAGGGCAAACTCACCTCCGTCCAGCTGACCCGCGCCTACCTCGACCGCATCCAGGCCCTGAACAAGCAGGGTCCCGGACTCAACGCGGTCACTCAGCTGAACCCGGACGCGCTGAAGGAGGCCGCGCTCGCCGACCGGGAACGCGCCGAGGGCCACCACCTCGGGCCGGCGCAGGGCCTGCCGATCCTGATGAAGGACCTCATCGACGTCAAGGGGATGTACACCTCGGCCGGCAACTACTCGCTGCGCGACTCGTACCCGGCCACGGACGCGGGCATCACGAAGAAGTTGCGCGCGCACGGAGTGGTGATTCTCGGCAAGGTGGGCCTATCGGAGTTCGCCAACAGCTTCGGCAGCCAGCCCTCAGGGTTCTCCAATCTCACCGGTCAGGTACTCAACGGGATCGACGCGGACCAGAACCCGAGCGGCTCCTCCTCCGGTACCGGCGCGGCGATGGCCTCCGCGATGGCGACGCTGGGCATCGGTACCGAGACGTCCGGCTCCATCATCAGCCCGTCCAGCACCCAGGGTCTGGTCGGCCTGCGGCCCACCGTCGGGTTGGTACCCGGCTACGGCATCGCGCCGATCGACGCCTCCCAGGACACCGCCGGCCCGATGGCCCGCTCCGTGACCGACGCGGCCATGACGCTGCAGTCCATCGCCGGCCCCGATCCGGACGCCGACAAGGAGTACCGCGACGTCTTCGGCCCCGACTACCTCGCCGCCGGCGTCATCCCGACGCCGCCGGCCACGGTGCCGGACTACATGTCGGCGCTGAACCTGAATTTCGTGCGGGGTAAGGAGATCGGCTACAACGGGACGCTCACCGACGGCAGCCCGCTGAAGCTGGCCTACGACGCGCTGACGGCCGCCGGAGCGATCATGGTGCCGCGCCCGAGCACCAGCGTCGGCACGATACCGAGCCTGCCCAACGGGTACGAGCAGCACAAGACGATCGATGAGTACTACGCCCGGCTCGGGCCGCAGGCGCCGATCCAGTCGCTGGCCCAGGAGGTCGTCGACAACCAGGCCAACGCCCAGCAGTCGTTGAAGTTCGGCAACAGCCAGCACCTTTCCGAGTCCCAGGCCGACATCACGCCGGGCGGGGCCAACGAGACGCAGTTCCGCACCAACCTGCCGGTCCGCAAGACGGCCTACCACAAGGCCATCGACGACATGATGGACTACCCGAACTCCGACCCGACCCAGGCCGCCGACCCGGTCATCGCGATCCTCGGCTCGGTGCCCAGCGGGCCGCAGGCCGGGTACCCGCAGATGACCATCCCGATGGGTTACAACGCGACGACCCGCCGCACGCTCAACGTCTCGGTCAACGGCAACGCCTACGACGAGCGCAACCTGATCGGCGTCGGGTACGTCATCGAGCAGGCCACCAAGCTGCGCCAACCGGCGAGCATGGTGGATCCGAGCCTGTACCGGTGCGCGCACACCACGCCGGCCGAGCCGTTCGCGGCGCGCGGCGCCTGCAACCCGGACTACCAGGCGGTGATGAAGCTGCTCGGCGGCACCGCCCCGAAGGCGCTGCCGTTCTCGCTGGAGACCGAGTCCGCGACCAGCCTCGAGGCCCGGCTGAACGCCGGCACGCTGACCTCCGAACAGCTGGTGCGCCAGTATCTGTACCGCATCGCGCTGACCAACGCGGAGGGGCCGGCCATCCAGGCCGTGCGTGACCTCAACTCGCACGCCATCGACGACGCCCGGACGCTGGACAAGCAGCGCAAGGACAAGAAGAAACCACACGGCCCGCTGTACGGCCTGCCCGTGCTGCTGGACGATTCGATCGACGCGCGCGGCATGCCGACCACCGGCGGTTCGATCGCCCTGCAGAATTCGACGCCACGGGACGACTCGGCGATCGTGGCGAGGCTGCGCGCGGCCGGCGCCATCGTGCTGGGCAAGACCAACGTCACGGAGCTGAACGGCGTCTTCGACACCAACCTGCCGGAGGGGTACTCGTCGCTGGGCGGTCAGGTGCTGGTCGCCTCGGATACCGACAAGACACCGGCGGGCTCGTCCGGCGGCTCCGCGGCCGCCACCGCGGCGGGCCTGGCGGCGATCACCGTCGGCATGGAGACGTCGACCGACACGGCACAGCTGATCGCGCCGGCCGGCGCCGCCGGCGTGGTCGGTCTCAAGCCGACCGTCGGCCTGGTCAGCCGCGCCGGCGTGCTGCCGGTGGCGAAGTCGCAGGACTCCCCCGGTCCGATCGGGCGCACGGTCGGCGACGTGGCCACCGAACTGGCCGCCATCGCCGGCCCGGACCCGAAGGACCCGGCCACCCTGCACGCCCCGCCGGTGCCCGACTACACCGCCGGGCTGCGCGCCGATGCGCTGCAGGGCAAGCGGATCGCGGTGGTGACGAGTTCGGCCGCGCCGTACGCGGCGATGGTCGCCGCGCTTAAGGCGCAGGGAGCCACCGTGGTGCCGGTGAGCGTGCCGGCGCCGAGCCCGAACCCGCCGAGCATCGTGTCCAGCGAGTACCAGCGCGACCTCAACGCCTACCTGTCCGGCATCCCCGGCCCGGGGGCCAAGTCGCTGCAACAGATCATCGCCTATAACAACGCCCACCCGGTGGAGGGACTGAAATACCAGCAGGGTGAGCTGGTCGCCGCGCAGTCCGTCAACCTGTCGGATCCGGCGACCGCGGCGCAGTACGCGGCGAACCTGACCGCCGGCCAGGCGTCGACCCGGGCCGCCATCGACTCCATTGTGGACGGCGGCACGCCGGACGATCCGAGCGACGACGTGGACGCCATCATGGTGCCCAACGGCGATGCCACGATCGGGATCGCGGACCGGGCCGGCTACCCGGCCCTGACGATCCCGGCCGGATACGGCGCCACCGACAGCTCCTCGGGCCACGACCCGGTCGGCGTGACCCTGGTCGGCACGGCGTTCAGCGAGGCCCGGCTGCTGGCCGACGGGTACGCGCTGGAGCAGGCGACGCAGGTGCGGCTGGCGCCCAGCGACACCAACCCGAGTATGTGGCGGTGCGTACCGGGCAGCACGTTCTTCACCGGAGAGCTGTGCAACCCGGGCGATAGGCAACTGCGGCCGGAGGTCGCGCTGCCCGCCCTCGCGACGAGCGTCGCGGCCATGGGCCTGGACAAGTCGGTGGCCCGGGAGCTGACCCAGGGGGTGAATGGGGTCGTGCGCGCGCTGGGCTCGCCGCCGGCCGCCTGCCGAGCGCTGGACGACCTGGACCGGCAGATCGGCAGGGATACCGGTGGGCGCGGCAAGCTCACCGGAAATCAGGCCGCCGCGCTACGCACGGCCGAGACGCCGGTCGCGGTCGAACTGCGCTGCGGCTGAATGGGTTTGCCCCGCACGCCGGTCATGAGCGGCGTGCGGGGCAATCACGGAAACGGGTCAGCGGTAGGCCGACGAGTGGCCTACCGCCGGCACCGTCCCGAGTGGACCGGCGGTTTCGGGGTCAGCCGGTCTGCCCGATGTTCTGGATGACGATCTTGCGCTGGGTGGTGCTCTCCGCGTACCCGACGACCCCACCGCCGAAGACGCTCTGGGAACGCGGGTCGGCCGCCAGACCGTAGATCGCCATGCCATACGGGTCGTCGACCGGCGGGGCGGCCACCATGCTCCACGCGCCGTTGTAGAGGCGCGCGAAGCCACTACCGCTGGCGGCCCACAGGGCTCCGGCGGCGTAGGCGACCCCGCCGATGCCACTGGTGAGGCTGCCCGCCTTTTCGTGGTGCCAGCTCGTCCCGTCCCACCGCAGGTACCCGTCGGCGAGCGAGAATCCGAACTCGTACACGTCGTTGTTCGGGCCCAACGAACCGTAGATGTAGTAGCCCTTGTACGTCGAGGGCACCGAACCCTTCGTCCAGGTCGTACCGTTCCACCGGTACGCCGCGTTGCCGTAGGGGTGCGCATCGACCGGGGTCGTCCCCATCGCCCAGAAGTCGGTGCCCGACCGGCCCACCACGTTCTTGACGTCGATCGGCGGCATGCTGACCTGTCGCCAGGTGCTGCCGTCGAAATGCAGGCCCTGGCCGTTCAACGTAAAGGCCCAGATGTCGTTGGCGGCGAAGGCTTTGACGCTCCACACCGGGTCGGTGGTGCTCATCGCCGCGCTCTGCCAGAAGCTGCCGTCCCAGTGCCACCGCTTCGGAGCACTCGCGGCGCCGAAGACCCAGAAGTCGGAGCAGGAGGCGCCGCCGAGGGCACCGTACTGGCGGTGGCCCGACGCGGCCGGGAAACCGGGTCCGGGCTCCGGGATGAAGGTCCAGGTCGAGCCGTTCCAGCAGCGGATGGGCTGGCGATAGTCGGGCTGGTATGGGCTGTCCTCCGACGCCATCAGCACGTCACCGGAGGACGTCGGTTCGATGTAGTCGTACTCGGTCACGCCCCACAACCCCGGCGGATTGTCCTCGATCTCGGTAACCGTCCAGGTGCCGGGAACGGCAGCCGGGCTCGCCGCCGTCGACTGCGCGTACGCGGGTCCCCCCACGGCCACCAACCCAGCGAGCACACTGACCGCCGTCGCTACCCGGCCCCAGCGTTGCAATCTCAACAAATCTCCTCCGATCCACTATGACCGTCCTAGTCGGACACGGAGGAACTTACTATCTACAATATCGGTTATTCAAATCACCGACGCTGTGGTAGGGCACGACCTCAGCCGATGGGTCCGGGAACGAAATCCGCACCTCCACCAGGTCCCGCACCGCATCGTCGGCAACCTCACCGCCATCCGTGACGACCAAGCCACCGCCATGCGCGGACAGAGCCGCCTCAACCACGCCCACATCGCGCGGCGCAAACGGCCGGACGCGCGGCTGAACCGGTTGGGATCGCGCTCCGTGTGGACTGCGAACGGCTCCGGACGGACCCGGAACCACCGCCAGACACTGGAGAAATCCCGATGTTGCGCAAGCACGTAGTGCCCCTCGCTGCCCTCCTCGCCGCCGGTGCGGTGGCGTTGCTGTCGGCCTGCCAGGCCGCCCCGATCGTGCCCGCGGCTCAGGTCGCCGCCCCGCCGCCGGCCAGCGCGCAGGCCCCGGCGGGTACCAGCGATCTGTCGCTGCTGTCGGGCACCGCGAAATCCAACAACGCCCCGATGGGTACCGGCGACTGGGCGATGCCGAATGGGGGTGAACCGATCGGCGCGGCAGCCCAACTGGCGCCGAAGTGGGTCCAGCTGACGGCCAGCTCGGCCGGCAACCTCGACCCGGTCGTCGTCAACGGCGCGGGGCTGACCCTCTACCGCTTCGACAAGGACATCCCGAACTCCACCTCGAACTGCAACGACACCTGCGCGACGATGTGGCCTCCGGTCACCATCGACCCGGGTGGGAAAATCTTCATCGCGGGCATCGATCAGGCGGCGGTCGGCACCATCACCCGGGCCGACGGCACCCGCCAGGTCAGCATCGACGGCTGGCCGGTCTACCGCTTCGCCAACGACACCAAGCGCGGTGACACCCTCGGCCAGGGCTTCGGCGGCACCTGGTTCGGCGTGACCCCGACCGGTGGAAAGGCCGGTGCGCCCGCCGACAACGCCGGTCAGCCGACCCCCAGCGCGTCGGCCGCCCAGCCGGCCACCACGGCCGTGCTGTTCGACGACGCCAACTTCAGCGACAACGGGGCCTCGCAGGGGGTGGCCGGCAGCGGCTGCCAGAACGTCAGCCGCCCCGGTGTGGCGTCCTCGGTGGCGGCGCCCGGCTCGCTGAAGCTGTGGTCGCAGCCCAACTGCACGGGCGAGTCGGTGGTCATCAACGGTGACGTGTCCGACCTGGCGACCATCAACTTCGACAACAAGGTCGCCTCGGTCTTCTTCGGCTGAGCCGCGAGGCACCCAGACGGGTGTGCTGGCCAGGTTTCCACCGGGCCGGCACACCCGTCGTTGGTGTAATGCCTGAGGGATTTGTGGCTGGCGGCGCCGGTCGGTCCGAGTGACCGAGTCGTAGCTGACGCTTGCGGCGTCGATGTCGCCGATGTGCCGCCGCGCCCACTCGCTCACCGAGTCCATCACGGGAAGCGGGCCCTCGCCGAGCGGCGTCAGCCGGTACTCGACCCGGGTGCGCGATGGTGCGCGGATTCGTTGTCCTGCCACGATGTTGGGTCGTGAAACGCGGCCCGGCCCGGATCACCAGACACCGCCGCCGCGCCCGCGGCTACGAAGCCCTGCCCACCCACCACGAAGCCACGGCCCACTGGGCGATGGTCCGCATCACCAGCAGCCGCCACCCGGACCTGAAGTCCAGGTACGGCTTCTGATACATGCCGACGTGGATTATTTAAGAGACCTGACTAACGCCACGTGTGTCAGGTCGAGGACAGGGTTCGACCATCTCCAACCCGCACGATGGGTGCGTCCTGCTGACGCTGCGTAGACCGGAAACGGCTACGTCACCCCTGAAAGGTACTCTCCGTGATCACCCGTTGGAGGATCGGCCTCATCGGACTGCTGGCTGCCGTCACCGCGCTGCTGGGTGTCGCCGTCCCGGCTCACGCCGCCGGTACGCCGCTGATCGACATCTGTGACACCCCGTCGTACATCCCGGTCTGTGTCGAGTTGACCGGGGACACCCCGGACCTCGCCGCGATTCCGGGCTACACGCCGGGCATCTTCGACAACCACGTCTACCAGGTCCGGGTCATGGCCAACGACGTCCACACCACGGTCTACGCCCTCGTCTACGACCAGCCGAACTACGGTGGCCGGTGCGAGGAGTTCGCGCACAACGTGTGGAACCTGGCCGGTACGTACATCGGCCCGAACACCGCTTCGTCGATCCGGTTCACCACCACGCCCGGCGGCTGCGGCGCTCAGGGCGAGCCCGCCGATCCCACGCCCCGGCTGACTCTCGAGGGCGTGTACAACGACACCCGGCTGCCGGTCATCACGCACAACAATGGAGACCTGCGGCAGATCGGATTCAATGACGCCGCCGTCTACGCGATCGGCGCGAACCTGGCCGGACGTACCGTCGCCTTCTATGCCGACATCAACTACCAGGGTGCCTGCTTCCAGTACACCTTCGGCAGCAGCCTGGACGGCGTCCCGCTGCCGAGCACGATCCAGGTGTCGTCGATCGCGTTCGACCTGTCCTGCACCACCGATCCGGCCACCATGTTCGGCCACCGCAACCTCATCAGCGTGTACGGCGCTCAGAACGAGGTGCTCGACGTACCCGCGTACAGCACGAGCTGGGGCACCAACCTCCAGCTCTACGGGGCGCACAACCCGTCGACCGACAACCAGAGCCTCTACATCAAACCGGTCGGCCAGACCGTGCCGGAGGTGTCCGCGAATGGCGTGCCCTACAGCGTGCAACTGGTGAAGATCATGCACGCGGAGAACCGGGACTGGTCGAACGTGACCTGCCTGGAGGTCCCGGGCGACCGGATCGGGCAGCCGAACCTGCCGGTGGAGCAATACGGCTGCGACCCCAACGCGGTCAACCAGCCCAACCAGTTGTGGGCGTTCGTCAGCCTGGATTACACCGTGGTGGACCAGTGGACCTCGGCGTGGTGGGACAACTACCACATCTACAACCTCGCGCTGGGCACCAGCCCGGACTCGCCGGTGCTCATGGAAACGTCGACGCTGAGCGCGCGCGATGGCGACGCCCTGCAGATGGAACCGGCCAGCGCGGCGATCGAGCCGGCCAATGAGAACGAGTTCACGCTGCTCGACCCGTATATGCCCGCCACCCCGCCGCCGGCGCAGAAGCCGGACTGCATCCTCTACCAGTGCCTGCTCGGCTGACCCGACCGGCTGAGTTCGCCCAACCCGCTGATCCCGGCGCGCGGACCGATGGTCCGCGCGCCGGTTTCAGGACGGAGTGCGTCGGGCACACGGCCATCGACCTCAGGTACGCCGAGCGCACCGGACGGAGCCTCGCCGACAGCTTCAGCGCGTGCTCCCGGACACGCGCGTGGTCAAGGCGCTGAACACGGTGGGTCTGGCGCCGCTGATGGTCACGCCGGCCAGCCCGACCGTGGCGCCGTCGACTTTCCTGCCCGGCGACGACGCGGGCGCCAAGAAGGCGGTGGCCGGACTGAGCCACGCGAGAAAAAGGGGGCGCGGTGCGCACGCCGGTCGGCGTAGGCACCGCGCCCCCGAGGTACTACAGGTTGGCGCTGGCGAACTGCTTGCCGTCGGTGTTGGACACCCGGACCCCGGCGACGTCGCTCGGGTCGATCAGCGCGGTGCCGTCCAGGGTGGTGCCGTCGGCCGCACCCTTCGCCGATACCACCCAGCTGCCCGCCAGCACCGCCGTGCCGTCCTTCTTGACGACGAACAGCTGGCACTGCTGCCCGGCGGGGATGCCGGAGACCGCGGCGGTGACCCGCACCCAGCCGGTCTGCGGCGCGACCGCGACGGTGATCCGGGCGCCGGTGGCCGGGTCGGCGACGGTGGCGAACCGGGTTCCGGGCGCGGCGGTGGATGCCGTCGCGCTCGGTGCCGGCGCCTCGGCCTGCGGGCTCGACTGGTGGCCGCCGGTGTGGCCGATCGCCACGCCGGCCGAGATCGCCGCCGCGACGACCGCCGCCGCGGCCACTCCGAGCCCGGCACGGCGCCGGTTGCGGTCGCCCGCGGACTCCGTGCGGATCTGCCGCAGCGTGCGCTGCAGCAGCAGGTCGCCGCCCTCCGGCGGGCCGTCCAGCAGCATGGCCTCCGCCATGGAATCGGGTACGGCCTCCAGCGAGTCGGCCCACTCGCGCAGCGAATCGACCTCGGTGCGGCAGTCCTCGCACGCGGCGAGATGCTCCTCGACGCGCTCGGTCTGCGCCGGGTCGAGCGCCTTGGCCAGGTATCCGCCGATGTCCACGTGGTTACCGGTGGCTGGCAGATTCTCCGGTGTTCTCATGAGGCTGACCGTTCCAATCTGGCCGGACCCCCAGGATAGAGTTCGCGCAACGCCCGTAGCGCATAGAAGGAGCGTGATTTCACCGTGCCGGGCGGGATGCCAAGTGATTCGGCCGCCTCCCCGACTGTACTACCCAGTAGGTACAACTGCTCCAGGACTTCGCGGTGCTCCGTGGAGAGCTGACCGAGCGCGTCGACCACCAGCATGGAGTCGGCCACCCGGTCGGCGTGGTCGCGTTCGATCGCGACCTCCACCGGAGACTCACCGACCTCGGTCGGCCGGGCGTTGCGCGCCCGGACCATGTCGATGACGATATTGCGGATAACGGTCAGTAACCATCCGCGTACCGATCCCCTGCCGTTGACCAGGCTGTCCGGATTGCGCCAGGCGCGTAGCAACGCCTCCTGGACTACGTCCTCGGCGATCGCGCGGTCTCTGGTCAACTGCGTCGCGTATGCCAGCATGGCCCGTCCGTGTTCCTGGAACAGGGATCGCACCAGGGCCTCGTCCGCCACCTCCCGGCGTCGCTGGCCCCTCAACCCTGCCATCTGATACTTACCTCCGTGGCCCCCACCTCACCGGCTCGCACCGGCCCCGTCACACAATGAAGGAGTGGGGTGGCCATCGGCCCGTGATGGGCGGCGTCTGTGTGGATGCTCACTGTGTGCGGCCGCTCAAGCACCGCTGCGGTCACCGGGTGGGGCCGCCTTGCCACCGTCCGGTGCGACCGCGAACCAGACCCCCTGCGAGCCCTGGCCGCGGGTCTGCCCGGGCACCTGGTCCTGGGCGAACCGGTACACCGGCTGACCCCCGACGGTGACCTGTTGGGTGCCGTCCTGGCGGGTCACCGTGCCGAGCCTGGCGGGGTCGAGGTTCTGGAAGCGCAGCGTGTCGTTGGCCAGCACCGGTGGCCACTGGGTGGAGCACGCACCGGAGCAGTTGGATGCCGGCGGCGACGCGCTGTCGCGGTCGAACCGGTACAGGGTGAAGCCCTGACCGTCGACCACCACCTGCCCCAGCGACGGGTTCTGGCCGAGCTGCACCGTCTGCGGCCAGTAGCCGCCCTCCGGGCTGCGCCGGCCGAGGTCGGGACCGGTGTTCGCGGACGCCACCGGGCCCGGTCGGGCCACCGCGGCCGAGCGGGCCACCGTGACGGGGCGGGCCGCCGTGGTGCAGGCGGTCGCGACGCTCACCGCGACCAGGGCCAGCGGGACGAGCAGCGCGTGCGAGATACGTACCTTCATGACCGAACCATCCATGAGAACGAAGAAACATCCTGAGTCACCGGATCAGGACGCCGGCCGGTTGCGCGCCGAGGAGGGCGCGTCGAGGTGCAGGCCGAGCACGCCGACGTCCAGGAAGCCACCGTCGGCGCATTCGAACCGCCAGGCCGCGTTGGGAGCGTCCCCGACCACCAGCACGGCGGCGGTGTTGTCGGAGCGCGCGGCGAGGACACCCAGCCGCTCCAGGGCCACCGACCCGACCGGAGCGGTCACCACCACCAGTTCCCGCGCCAGCGACTGCGCCGGATTCAGACCGTCGGGCGCGGCGGTACCGGGGGCGAACACGTCGGTCAGCTCCCGCACGTCCGCGGCCACCCGCAGGCGGCCGGCCGGCAGCCGGGTGCCGGGCACCGGACCGACGACGGTGATCGCCACCGACGCGGCGGCCGGATCGGCGCCGATCTCGTCGAGGAAGCCACCGACGACGGACATCGCCACGGCCTGGTCGCCGGTCAGCGCCACCACCCCGGGTGCGCGTCCCAGGTTCACCACGGTCAGCTCCCCGCCGATCGTGCCGACCGTGGCCAGCAGCGGCAGCCCGCTGCCGCCGGGGTACCCGCCCGGGTCGAGCTGCCAGTTGGGCGCCTCCCAGACCCCGCCCCGCTCGCGCACCTGCCACGGCGCCGGCGCCTCGGGCACCGCCGGCGCGAGCCGCAGCGACACCCGGTCCGGGCCGATCACCGCCGCGTACACCTGTGCCTGGGTCGCCTGCGCGGCGAGCTGCCGCAGCGCGCCGTCGAGCGCCGCCCGGGAGCCGCTGGCCGCCGGGGCCACCGAGGCCAGGCGTTCGCGGCGCCGCAGCCGCACCACCGCCACCGTCGCCGAGGCCACCGTCGCCAGTACCGCCGCGCCGGCCCCGGCCGCCACGGCCGGCTGCAGCCCGAGCACGCGCGGCCGCGCCGGCGGGGCGCCCGACGGCGAGCCCACGGCCGCCCCCGGGGACTGCCGGCCCGGCGCGCCGGTCGGCGGCTGGCCGACCCGGATCTCACCGGAGGTGGCCCCGGCGGGCAGCACCAGGACCCAGCCCGCGTGCAGCTGCGACGGGTCGGTCAGGGTCGATCCGTCCGGCTGCGTGCGGCCCTCGTTGAGATTGAAGATCGCCGGCCATTGGCCGCCGTCGCCGAGCAGACGCTGCGCCACGTCGGGCAGGGTCAGGTCGCTGGTGGTACCCGGCTGCCCCGGCACCACCCAGTAGGGCGCGGACGGGGCGGCCGCGGCGCGCCCGGCCCCCAGCGACAGCACCAGCAGCATCGCGGCGAACAGGGCGGCCAACGCGGCCAGGGCGACGATGGTACGGCCGCGCGCGGGGCTGGCGGTCCGGGTGGTCATGACGGCACCTCGTGGGGTTCGTGGTTCGGGTTTGACGGGTTGGCAGGCTCGTCAGGCGGGTCGCGCCGACGCCGCCAGGGCATCGCGCAGCGCGCCGGCGAACAGCCGCATCGCTCGCGGACCGCCCGGGTTGAGCAGCACGTCGACGCCGTCGGGCAGCAGCCCGACCAGTTCCGCGCCGCCGACCTGCCGCCACCCCGGCGCCGCCACCCGGGTCTGGTCGGTGGCCCCGGTGGCGACCAGGACGCAGGGCTGCCCGTCGGGCGCCGGCTCGACGATCACCTCGCCCGCCTCGTCCAGCGCCAGGTCAGTCAGGCTGTCGCGCATCGCCAGCAGCACCAGGCTCGCGTCGGCCACCCCGGCCGCGACGAGCTTCGCGGCGGCGTCCACCGGGCCGCTGGGCGCGTCATCGCCGGTCGGCAGGTACAGCGGGTTGGGTTCGAACGGCCCCACCGCCCCGCCGTCGTCGACCAGCCAGCCCCCGACAATCGACTCGGCCGCAGGCATCGCCCCCGCCCCGCCGTCGGCCCCGTTCTCGGCATCGGCGTCCCTTTCAGCGGGCGGCTCCCAATCGGTATCCAGCAGCAGCATCCAGTTGCGTTCCTCGCTCATGGCCCGCAAAGCCCCTTCGCTCTAGTTGTTGTCCGGGGTCAGCCGGCGGAACCGGCCGCCGTTGTTGACCGCGACGGTGGTGATGGACTGACCGGGGTCGGTGATCAGACCGTCCAGGTCCTTGCCGGTGGTGATCTGGACGACGTCGGTGCCCGCGTAGATCGGTCGGGTGTTGCCGAGGTTCTTCATGACCGAGGCGAACTTCGCACCGGCGTCGCCGGCCGTGTTGCCGAAGTTGCAGGACAGCAAGCCGATGGAGCCCTTGGGGTTGGCGTCCGTGGCGGTCTTGAAGATGGCGTTGTTGTTGACCACCTTCGCGAACTCGCCGCCCGGTACGTGGACCACCTTGCCGCTGTTCAACGACACGGTGGCGCTGTCCGGGCTGCCGTGCGCGATGACGAAGTTCGGGTCGGCCTTCTGCTTCAACCACGGCGCGGGAAGGAACTCGTTGTTCTTGAAGTCCGCCTTCTCCCCCGGCAGGCTCCGGATGATTTTCAGCCCGCTGAAGTCCATGCTCCCGCCCAGGTTCTTGCCGGTGGCGAGGTTGGCGTGGGTCTGGCCGAATCCGCTGAAGTTCTCCACATCGGTCGACTTGGAGGGGAAGAGCACCCCGACGGTCTTGCCGTTGTTGTCCAGCAGCGGTTCGGACTTCACGTTCTTGCTGCTGAAGCTGGTGATGTTGCCTTTCTCGGTCTGGCCGATGATGGTGCTGCTGTCGAACTTGCGCCGCAGGTACCCGAACTGCAGGGCCGCGTCGTCGCGCAGGTCGTTGAGCTTCGCGCCGGCCGCGCTGAGCTTGCCCTTGAGGAACTTGCCGGGACCGAGGCTCGCCGCGTTGGCGTCGATGCCCCGGCCGGCGCCGTCCACACTCTTCGCGCCGGCCCCGATGTCCTTGACACCGCCCAGTTCCTTGGTACCGGCCTTGATGCCGCTCTTGACCGTGCCGGACAGCGCCTTGCCGCCCTCCATCGCGAATTTCGCGATCCGTCCGACCAGCCGGCCGCCGGGCACCAGGCCGAGCGCGAGGCCGCCGGCGGCCATCGCGATTTTCCCGCCGTCGCCGGTCAGCAGCGCCGCGCCGAGGTCGATCGCACCGGACAGCAGACCGAGCGCCTCGCCCAGGGGCGGGAAGATGAAGCTGGCGATGGTGGACAGCACGTCGAGCACGGTCGTGATCCACTGCACGACGGTGCTCGCCAGAAAGTCCACGAAGTCCTTCAGCGCTTCGATGATCTTTTCCAGCAGCGACCGCTGCGGGGCGTCCTTGGCGAGCTGGTTCAGGGTCTGCGCGGCGCTGCGGGCCGCCTGGTCACGCAGCGCGGTGGCCTGGCCGAGCAGCGCCTTGGCCTGATCCAGCGACTGCTGCGCCTGCTGCTGGCGGTTCTGCGCCGCGGTGACGTCGTCCTGGGCCGAGTCCTTCGCCGTCTGGTCGGCGTTCTGGTCGCCACCCAACGCGGTCAGCGCGGCCTGCGCGGCGGCCACCGCGGCCCCGGCCGCACCCTGGTCCCCCGACGCCTGCCGGGCCTGATCCAGCGCCCGCAACGACATCGACTGCGCCTCCTGCAGCGACGGCAGGTACCGCTGGTACGCGTCGGCGGCCTGGCTGTACGACTGGGCCATGGTGTCCAGCCGCCCCGGCAGCTTGCCGATCAGATCCCGGAAGGCGTCCATCGCCTTGCCCACGCCGAGGTCGATCTGGCTGCCGGAGGCCAGCAGATCGTGCGCCTCCTGAGTTGTGCGGGCCAGATCCTGATAGGCGCTGGTGATCTCATCGAAGGAATCAGGATCACCGGGCACCGGATCGGAGTCGAGATCCAGCACCGACCACTCGGCGGCCCCTGGACGCGTCATGACGAACTCCCCATCGCAGCGTCTGTCTTTCTCCCGGTCCCGGCTCGTCCGCCGGGATCGCCTCGAACACGTAGCGCGCGGCGAAGCGGTTCAGCCGCAAGCGAAGGCGGTGCCGGGACGCCAGAAACTGAACCGTGGCGTGCGGCGCTACGTGTACGGCGCAGGAATTCCATAAGCGAGCGAAGCGAGGGGCCGCGGCATGACCGTGATCGACGTTCCGGGTGAGGAGTTGCAGCAGGTACACGATCTGCTGCAGCGAACCTCGGACCTGATGGACAGTTCGCCCATCAAGTCGATGGGTTCGGTGGTCGACACCCTCGGCCAGAAGGACCTGGAGTCGGCCGCCCACAATTTCGAGAGCAAGTGGAGCGACGGCCGGTATGTGGTGAGCAAGGATCTGACCGGGGTACGCGACGCCGCGAAGTCGGTCGTGGACGCGTTCGCCCAGACCGACGAGCAGACGGTCGCCGCGCTCGACGGCGACGGATCGTGACCGAAGGAGTAGTTCCGTGACCGACGTGACCACCGCGACCGCGCCGAGCCCGACCGGCTTCCGGCTGCGTACGCCCAGCGACTGGGTGGACTTCTCCATCGCCGATGAGGCCAGCGAGAACCGGGTCGCCGGCGAGGTCTGGACCCGTGGCCGGGATGCCGGCCTCAGCGAGATCCAGGCGGGTGCGTTCACCGAATCGGTACGCCGGTCGGTGCGCCAGGCCCGCCGGTCCGGCGCGGTACACGCCGCCGGGACGTTCCAGCTCTACGAGGACGGCCCGCTGACCGCCACCGTGTTGGTGTCGATGGTGACCCCGCCGGCCACCGGCGACCTGCTCGGCGCGTTGATGGCGGTGGCGCGGCCGGAGACCGCGGCCGGCACCTGGCGGCGGGTGACCACGGCGCGGATCAACGGCATCGGCACGGTGGGCCGGGTCTACGGAATCCAGACAGTGGTGCAGGACGAGGCGACCATGCGCTGCGCGGTGATGCACACGGTGGTACCGCTGCCGGGCTCCGCGAACGTGCTCGTGGTGACCGGCTCCAGCCCGAACATCGCCGAGGCGGACGAGTTGTTCGAGCTGTTTGACACCATCACCGGCACCCTCGAGTTGACCGCCGACGAGCTGGTGCTGGCGCCGTCCACGCTGGCACCCTGACCAACCGAACATTCGAAGAAGGGGGCACCGTGACCGGTGTCCCCTTCTTCGGGTGTGTGTTTCAGGCGGCGACCGGAGCCTTCGCCGGCGCCACCCGGACCGCCTCCGCGTCCGTGCGGGGCACCTGCACCATCCGCACCTGGCCGTCGCCGAAGTGGGCGAGTACCCGGCCCGGACGTCCGGCGCCGAGCTGGCCACGGGTCAGCTTGGCGCCCAGGATCTCCCCGTCGCCCAGGCCCTGCGGGGCCAGCAGCGCACCCTGCCGGTTGCGGCGGGCGTCCACGTGCCAGCCGCCGAATCCACCGGACAGCCCATCGATGGTGCCGGCCAGGATCAGCGCCCGCCCGTGCTCCGCGCCGGCGGTGGCGATCTGACCCAGGTCGCTGCCCGCGTCGCATTTGAGCAGCAGGTCGGCGTCGTCCAGCACGACCACCGCGGGGCCGGTCACCTGGCCGAGCGCGGCGGACAGCCGCTCGGTGGTCAGCTGGTCGTCGCTGGTGACGACGTCCAGCACCCCGGGCACTCCGGCCAGTTCCCGCAGCGGTGAACGGCGTGGGGCCGCGATGAACACCGGCGTACCGTTGCCGATCAGCCAGGCGACCATCGTCATCAGCACGGTGCTGCGCCCGGTGCGGGGCGCACCGGCGACGATGAAGCTGGGAATGGTGGCCAGGTCGGGCCCGACTCCGCGCAGTTCGTCGCCGCCGACGCCGAGCATCGTCCACAGTGGACCGGCGGGCGTCGCCACCGCCCTGGCCTCGGCCGGGGTCAGCTCGTCGGGGAGCACGTCGATGCGCAATGGGCGAGCCGCGGCGGCGATCCGCTGGTCCCGCCGCCGGGTGGTCTCGGCGATCTCGGCGAGCACCCGCGCCTGACCCTGGCCGGAGGCGTCGGCGTCCAGCAGCGCGATCTGCGCCTCGGCGCTGTCGACGGCACGGAACGCCCGGCCCGACTCGATCTCCTCGGGCAGTTGGCGATAATTGATGCCGACCATGCTGTAGTCGCCGCGCTCGCTCAGCCGCAGCACCAGTTTGTCCTCTGTGGAGGATGACACCCGGGTGGAGAACATGGCGCGGTCGCCGGCCAGGACCAGATGGATACCCGCGCCGGCCCCCTCCCGCAGCAGGGTCAGCAGCGCGGTCATCAGGCTGCCGTTGTCGTAGTCGGCGAAGGTCTTGTCGAAGACCTCGTAGCGGTCCAGCAGCACCAGAATGTGCGGCGGGCGCTGCTCGGCCGGCGCGCCCGAGCGGTACTCCACCAGGCTCGCCGAGCCGGTCGAGGCGAGCAGCTGCTGCCGACGCCCCAACTCGGCGGTCAGCCGGGACAGCAGCCGGCCCAGGCGCTCGGCCTCGGTGCGCTGCACCACCGCGCCGCAGTGCGGCAGGTCGCCCAGCGCCAGCAGGGCGCCGTTGCCGCAGTCGATGCCGTACAGGTGCACGTCGGCGCACGAGTGGGCCCGCGCCAGCAGCCCGGCCAGCGTACGCAGCGTCTGCGACCGGCCGCTGCGCGAGGAGCCGATGATGTGCAGGTGCCCCAGGGTGGCCAGGTCGAGTTCCAGCGGCACCTGTTGCTGCTGGGCCGGCAGGTCGACCAGCCCGTACGGCACCGCGGGCAGGTGGTAGTCGCCGGTACGCGGGGCGGGCAGGGCGTCGGCGGTCAGCGCCGTGGGCAGCGCGGGCAGCCACGGACTGTGCTGGGGCGCGATGCTCAACTGTCGCGTGGCACCGCGGATCGCCCGCACCAGTACCGCGAGGTCGGTCAGCGGCTCCTGCTCCGGCCCCGCCTGCCCCGCCGGCCGGGTCGGCACCGGGCGCCCCATGTCCACCCAGGACAGCGGCGCCATCCAGGGCGCCTGCCGCACCGCGGTCTGCGCCCCGGGGCGGAACCCACCCACCCGACCGGCTTGGAAGGGCACCAGCGACGACTGCGCGAGGCGCACGTACGCCCGACCGGGCGTCGACTTCGAGATCGATGCCGCGTCCGGCGCGTTGAGCACGTCCTGGCTCTCGCTGCTGTCGGTGACCCGAAGCGCGATGCGCAGGTTGGTGTTGGCCCGGATCTCCGGAGACACCACGCCACCGGGGCGCTGGGTCGCCAGTACCAGGTGGATACCCAGCGACCGGCCCCGCTGGGCGATGTTGACCAGGCCGGTGACGAAGTCCGGCAGGTCGCGGACCATCGAGGCGAACTCGTCGATGACGATCAGCAGCCGCGGCAGCTGGGTACGCGTCGGTTCCCGGCGCAACAGGTCCACGTAGTCGTCGATGTCCTTCGCCCCGGCCTCGGCGAGGAGGTGCTCCCGGCGGCGCAGCTCGGCCGACAGCGAGGTCAGCGCGCGGCTGACCAGGTGGGTGTCCAGGTCGGTGACCATGCCGACGGTGTGCGGGAGCAGCACGCAGTCCTTGAAGGCGCTGCCGCCCTTGTAGTCGACCAGTACGAAGGTCATCGCGTCCGGCCGGTTGGCCACGGCGAGCGAGGCGACCAGCGTCTGCAGCAGTTCCGACTTGCCCGAGCCGGTGGTGCCGGCGACCAGCGCGTGCGGCCCGTCCCGCCGCAGGTCCAGGGCGAACGGTCCGTCCAGGGACACACCGAGCACCGCCTCGGTGGTGCGCCCGCCGACGGCCCAGCGGGCCGCGACCGCGTCCGGCTCCGGCGGCTCCAGCGCCAACACGTCCAGTAGCCGGCTGGCATCGGGCAGCGCTCCGCCGTCGTCGGCGCCGCCGGTGTCACGCAGTGGCGCCAGGGTCCGGGCGACGGTGCGCAGCCACTGCCCGGACACCAGGTCCGGATGCACCCCCGGCACCGGCTCGGTACGGGTTCGGGTGACCAGCAGCGTGCCGTCGGCCTGCTGTGCGATCACCGCCTGGCACTCCTCGGGCAGCAGCTTCTCCTCGGCGTCCAGGCAGATCGCGAACACGCCGACCGGCGGCCCCTCCCGCAGGATCTGTGTCACCCCGGGCAGCGAACGCAGTTTGCGCGCACCGTCGAGGACGACCAGCACATCCCGGAACGCGTCGTGGCCGCCGCCGGCCGCGGCTCTCGCCGAGATCAGCGTCACCAGTTCGGCGACCCGCCGGGCCAGGCTCTGGGTGTCGGCGCCGACGGTCGCCAGGGTGTCCTGGCCGTCGCGCGGGGCCAGGTGGGGCAGCCACCGCGTCCACGACCAGCCGGGCTCGTCACCCACCCCGGCCAGCACGTAGATCTGCAGGTCCTCGGGGCTGTGCAGGGCGGCCGCCTGGGCGAGCAACCACCGCGCGGTGGTGCGGGCGGCCCCGCCGCCGGTGACGCCGATCACGCCATAGGTGCGTACCGCCACCGTCGCCGGCACGTCCAGCGCCCGCCAGCGGACCTCGCGCCGGTTCTCGTCCTGCGCCGGGTCGCTCAGCACGACCTCGGAGGGCAGGTCTGCGGTGCCGACGCGCAACTCCAGGAAATCCGGGTCGCTGCGGCGCCGCTCCCACAGCCGGCGCTGCGGCCCCACCGCGATGAGCAGCACGGTCGCCGGGTCGGGGAAGTTGCGCCGGCGGGCCAACCGCTCGGCGACCAGCGCCTGCCGCGCCTGTTCGGCGACGGCCGCCTTCTTCTGTTCGTACTCCGCCGTCCGCCGGCGGTACGAGGACTTGCCCTGGCGCCTGCTGCTGATCTGGTTGCCGATCACCACCAGCGGCGACAGCAGAGCGAACAACAGAGTGGTGGGATTGTGGGTGATCAGGAAGGAGGCGCCGGAAAGCACCAGCGGAGCCAGGGCGGCGATCACCGCGAGCGGCCGGCGATCCGGCGTGGCCGGCGGCCGGGGCAGGCTGAAGGCCGTCGTGCGGGCGGCCGGCAGCAGCCGGGGTGGCCGGTTGTAGTCCAGGCCGGTGCGGTCCTCGGAGACCTGCAGGGCGGCCTCGGCCCGCTGCGGGACGCACAGCTCCAGCAGCGAGGAGCCGGCGGCCACCTGCGCGCCGGGCGCCCAGACTTGCTCGCCGTCCAGCGCGGCGCGCTCCAGCAGCAGCCCGGGTGCGACCGGCGCCAGGTGAGCGCGGCCGTCCGGAGTGACCCGGATCCGGGCCACCACCGCGGCCAGCGTCGGATCGGACAGCCGCACCGAGCAGGTGCTCGCCGCGCCGATGGTGTGTTCGCCAATGTCCAGCGGATACACACCGCCGGCGTCGCTGCCCCCGACCACGCGGACCTCCACCAACCCCCGGGGCTGGCCGACGTCCGCGCCGACGGGATGGTCGAGGCTGACCATCGCGCCCTGCCGCAGCGGTGACTCCGCGAGGGTCAGCCGCGTGTCCAGCGGCGCACCGGCGACAAACAGCGTGGGCGGCCGGTCGGCGGGTTGCGGCCCGCGGGCGGCCAGGGATTCGGCCAGTTCGCGAACGGTGGTGTCGGGCGCGGCGTCCACCTGGTAGTCGGTGACCACCGAGGACTGATCCACGACGGTAAGCAAGAAGCGCATGGCACTCTCCTGATTGGACGGTCGGCAGACACAAAGGCGGGGCCGCGCGGTGCTGGCGTAACACCCCGCGGCCCCGGCACCCTTGGTTCAGGACAGGCTCGAACCCAACTGCTGGTCGGTGTCGCCGAAGGCGGTGCCGACCTGCTGCAGGTACTGGCTGATGCCGTCCATGCCCTGCAGGGTCTGGTCGACGCTACCCTTGTACTCCTCGAAGTACGGGCCGAACTTCGCCTGTGCCTGCGGGGTGTTGTAGCCGCCCTGAATCAGGGTGTCGATCTTCGACTTCGCCTGGTTCATGCCGTCAAGCAGAGTGTCCATGTTCTGCTTGAGCCAGCTCGCCGACTCGTCGATGTCGTCGCTGTTGACGTGGTAGGTGGGCATGGCGTACTCGCTTTCGGTGAAGTGGTGTGGAGATCCGGCGGGGTACCGCGACCAAACCGTCGCGATGCGCTCCCCGTCGCCGTTGCCACCACCCACACGGTGCCGACCGCCGAACGGTTCAGGGAAATTCCGCCGGGTGCCGACGCGCCCCCTCGATCGGTGACGCCGGACCGGTTCCGCTGAACCGATCCGCCGGCAGTTCCGTGTGGATGCCGGACCGGGTCGCCGATTCGGCTGGCCCCAGGCGTGAAACCCGATGAGGTAGACCCAACATGAAGCTGCGCACCAGGATCGCGTACGCCGCGATCGGCCTCGCCAGCCTGGCGGCCCTCGCCGCCTGCGACCGCACCGTCGCGGCCACCGCCGCCGCCCCGCTCACGGGCGCGCCGCCCGCGGCGTCCGCCGCGCCGTCAGCGGCGTCCGCCGCCCCGACCAACGGACAGGCTCCCGAGGTCATCGTGGAGTCGGGGCAGCCCTCCGCGCCCCCGTCGCCGAACGTGGCGAAGACCCAGGGCCGGGTGAGCGTCTACAGCGGCCCGCCCGACACCGTCCTGCATCCCAGCCCGGACACCGGCAAGGGCAGCAACATCGTGCAACTGGACAGCACCAACAACGACGAGATCGGCGTCTACGTCGCCGACGGTCAGGGAATGACGCTCTACCGCTTCGACAAGGACAGCGCCACGCCGCCGAAGTCCAACTGCGCCGGCGACTGCGCGAAGACGTGGCCGCCCCTGCTCATCGCGTCCCCGGGCCAGATCTACCCGAGCGGCGTCGACCCGCAGCTCGTCGGGTACGTGGAACGCGCGGACGGCACCTGCCAGGTCACCATCGACGGCCAGCCGGTCTACCACTACTCGGGGGACCAGAAGCCCGGCGACATCAAGGGTCAGGGCGTCGGCGGCACGTGGTTCGCCATCACGCCCTCGGGTGCCCGGACCAAGAACTCCATCGAGGTCGTGCCGCTGCCGTCCAGCAGCGGCCACTGACCGACCGACCCACCAGCCAGCGACCGGACGCGAGGGGCCGCACAGGCCCGTTGCCACAGACCTCCCGGAGGCGACAATGACCAACCCGCACGCATCGTCCATGACCAACGGCCAGGGATGGGGCCAGCCCCAGTCCGCGGGCACACCCACCCGACCGGACGGCGCCGCACCCATCGGTGGCCCCGCGCCCCAGCCGGCCCCCGCGCCGCAGCCGGCCCCCGCGCCGCAGCCGGCCCCCGCGCCGCAGTCGGGCTCGCGGCAGCCGTCGGCCCCGGGCCTGCAATGGGATCCCGCCCCGACCCCGACGTGGGAGCCGGCCCTGGCGGGGTGGGCCGACGGCCCTGCTCCACAGTGGACACCCGCCCCGCCGGCCGAGTGGGGCCCGACCGACTGGCACTCGGCCGGCCCGACCGGGTGGGGGCGGGCGGACCGGCCGGCCGACACGCCACGGCGCTGGCGGCCGTCGCTGGCCATCAAGATCGCCGCACCGGCGCTGGCGGTGGTCGCCCTGGCGGCGGGGCTGTTCCTCGCCCGACCCGGCTCCGCGCAGACCAAGGTCTTCGACGCCACCACGTTGCAGGCGGGGGTGAGCACCGTGCTGCACAACAGCTACCAGATCGACGCCACCAATGTGACGTGCCCGCCCGATGCGCCGGTCCGGGTCGGCGCGACCTTCGCGTGCTCGCTGACGGTGGGCGGGCAGGCCCGGACGGTCACTGTCGCCGTGCGGTCCAGCGCCGGCGCGGTCGAGGTCGGCCTGCCGCGGTGACTTTGCCGGGAAAGGTCGCCGGCCGGCGGTCCGGGGGGGATCGCCGGCCCAGCGACCGCAAGGCGCTCCCGGTGGCCGTGGGGGTGCGGCCACCGGGAGCGTCACCACGTTTTCGGAGCCCGCGTGCGGATGGCCGGCCGTCGGCCCCGTCAGCTCCGCGCCTGTCGGGCGTCGCACGCCTCGCCGGTGTTCAGGCACCGCACGATCCGCGTCATCACCTGATCAGGCATCAGGTTGACGAAGAAGGCGTGGTCGGTGAGCGGGCTGAAGTTCTGCCCGTCGAACGCGTCGATCCGGTACCGGACGCGGGAGGGCAGGTTATAGGCGAGCACGATCTGCAGGCGCGGCACCGCGAACGTGTCCACCGGGCATCCGCCACCCGCGGTGGGAAAGACCAACTGCGCGCGGTGGTCGGTGCTGTCCAGCTGGCGGCCGTCCCAGCAACTCGGGAAGTCGAACACCCGCAGCACCTGCGTGCCGGGGGCGCAGATCGGATACTTCGTGGTGCGCTTGCGCGGCGTGTCCGAACAGGTCCAGGTGGCCACGGCATCGGCCCCGCCGTCGGTGATCGCCGTGGCGTCGCCCACCGTGCCGCGCAGCAGGTACGGCATCGCCACCACCGGGGTACGCGGGTTGCCGTAGTAGGTGAGCCGGACCGAGGCGGGCACCTGGATCTCGTCGGCGTGCGGGTCGACCTGATCGCCGTTGGCCCCACCGGTGACCGCGCCGCCACTGGGCAGCGGTGCGGCGACCTCGTGCTGGGTGTGGTCGTCCGGGATCAGCCGCAGCACCGGCCAGTAGTACGTCGACTTGTCGCCGTTCGTGCACGTGGTTCCGCCGGCGGCGAGGCTGTCGATGGTGGAGTTGACATCGGTGGAGGTGTTGCCGACATAGTCGTGCACGTGATGGATCGGCCCCGGCACGCCGGGCACCACCACCACGTTCGCGGTGTTGCGGTGACCCTCCTCGTTGCGGCCGCAGTCCCACGTGTAGGTGCCGGTGGCGGCGCCCGCGACCGGCACCGGGGCAGGCGGCCCGTCCGGTACCGACCCGATGTCGACGAAGTCCGGACCCAGCAGCGCCGCGTCGGCAGCCGCCGGCGACACGACCTGTACCCGCCCGTGGAGTCCCACCACTGCGGCCACCGCGAGCAGTAGCACCTCCAGCACCAGCATCCGGGCGAAAACTCCCCGGCGAGCTGCCGCAGCGTCCCTCACGATCCCCACCCTCGCGGCCGCGTCGTTGCGGCTTGGCGCGTTTCCGTGCCTTCTGACCTGGTTCCTGAGCTGCGAAAATTAGCACGTCACGGTCCGTGCGGGCACGGTGTTGAGGTATCGGGCGGGCAACTGTGATCCTATTCAAAAGCCCGAACCACTACCGTTCGCTTGGTGTTCAACGCGTAGAGATGTCGACGCAACAGGTCAGACAAGGTGGCTTTCCAATCCCCGCACGAGCGGATTTTCCGCCCGACCTGTCGAAAACCCACCGGCCCGTCCGACGCGTTGGTGAGACGGCTCGTCGCGGCCCCTCCGGCAGGGTCCGCCGCTTTCGGGTCCCATGGGACCGAGGAGAAGGGAAGCCACCAATGGCCCTCGTGATCTGTGACATGTCGATGTCGCTCGACGGGTACGTCACCGGCCCGCGTGACAGCCGCGAGAACCCGTTCGGCGACGGTGCCCGGATGCTGCACGACTGAATGTTCGGCGCGGCGACCGACGAGGATCGGGCCATCCTGCGGGAGATGGTCGACGGTGTCGGCGCGATCGTGATGGGCCGCAGGTCGTTCGACAAGAACGAGGGCGGCGGCGGTTGGGGCGACGGCGGCCCACTCGGCGACACTGCCTGCTTCGTGGTCACCCACAACCCACCGGCCGGGTCGCACCCACCCGTGTACACGTTCGTCACCGGCGGCGTGGTCAGCGCCATCGAACAGGCCAAGAACGCCGCGGGCGACAAGGTGGTCGGCCTGCACGGCGCGACCGTCATGCAGCAGGCACTGCCGCTCGGCCTGGTCGACG
This sequence comes from Rugosimonospora acidiphila, assembly GCF_039543385.1. Taxonomy (NCBI): domain Bacteria; kingdom Bacillati; phylum Actinomycetota; class Actinomycetes; order Micromonosporales; family Micromonosporaceae; genus Rugosimonospora; species Rugosimonospora acidiphila. The sequence continues at coordinate 80,247 of NZ_BAABJQ010000017.1, read as the reverse complement.
AGATCCGCGTCCACGTGATCCCGGTCCTGCTGGGTGGCGGCACGCCGTTGTTCGGCACGCTCGATCCGTCGATCACGCTCGAGCGCACGCGGGCGCTGGTGACCCCGGCCGCCACCCACCTCGGGTACCGCGTCGTGCGGTGAGCGGGCCGCCCGGCCGGGTCGCCCCGGCCGGGCGGCGGGTAGGTGTGGTCAGACCGTCTTGACCTGGCCGCCGTCGATGAGAAACTCGGCGCCGGTGGTGTTTGCGGAGCGAGCGGAGGCGAGGAACAGCACCAGGTCGGCGACCTCGCCGGGCTCGGTGATCCGGCCGGTGCTGATCGCCATGCTCTGCGGCACCACCTCGTCGAGCGCCTGTTGCGGGGTGACACCCGCGCCGGCGGCGACGGCGTGCGCGAAGCCGTCCGGTCCGGTCCAGAACGGGGTCCGCACCGGGCCGGGCGAGACGGCGTTGACCCGCACGCCGCGCGGCGCGAACTCCTCCAGCAGGGCGGGCAGGGCCACCCGGCTCGTGCGTACGGCGCTGAAGAACGTCACGTCGAACACGCGCGCCCACTCGGCGTCGTCGACGTCGAGGAAGCCGGGCCGGGGACTGCCGGCGCCGACGTTGTTGACCAGCACATCCAGGCGCCCGTACGTCGAGAGCGCGGCGTCGACGAGCCGCTGCGGGGTGCCCGCGTCGGTGATGTCGGCCAGCACCACGGTGGCGCCACGCGCGGCCAGGGCGTCGAGTTCGGGGGTGCTCGTGCGGCTGGTCGCCACCACGTGCGCGCCCTCGTCCAGCAACGCCGCCGCGGTGGCCGAACCGATGCCCTTACCCGCGCCGGTGACCACGGCGACCTTGCCCCGCAGTTCGAGGTCCACCTCTACTCCTATTGTTGACTGAACAGTTCCTAATTCGGGTACACAAAAATCAGTCGAGCGCGCCCAGGGCGATCTCCACGGCGTTGGTGAGGAAGGCGCGGTCGGCGCGGGCCTTACCCATCACCCGCAGGCCCTGCACGAACGTGGTCAGGAACTGGGCCAGTTCCCGCGGGTTCTTGTCCGCCGCGAACTCCCCGCGGACCCGGGCCCGCTCCAACGCGCCGGCCAGGGCCGACTCGACCTGACCCATGGTGTGGGAGACCTGCCGCACGGTCTCCGGGTGCGCCGAGCGCTCGGTGGCCGCGTTGACCATCAGACAGCCCAGCTCGGGATCGGCCAGGTCGGCCTCCACCAGCCCCAGCAGCGCCGCCCGGAGGGCCGGGCGCACCTGCTCCGCCCGATCCAACATCTCGATCAGCCCCGTCGCGTGCCGCTGGCAGTAGCGTCGCAGCGCCAGCGCATAGAGCTGCTCCTTGGACCCGAACGCCTTGTACAGGCTGCCTCGGGCGATGCCCAGACCCTCGACGAGGTCCTCCGTCGAGGTCGCCTCGAAACCCTGACGCCAGAACAACTCCATCGCACGGTCCACCGCCGTGTCGATGTCGAACGTCCGTGGCCTGCCCATGCGACGACCATACGAGTAAGGGACTGATCTGTCCACAACTGTGCGAGCCGTCACCGCTCGGCGCTGGCCACCGCGGGAAACTCCTCGGTACCGAGCACCCACAGCAGCTCAAGCCGCTCGCGGGCCTCGGCGTTGGCCGGCGTGAGCACCAGCAGCTGCTGACGCCGGTCGGGCGTGACCAGCGTCTCGCAGTCCACCAGCACGGGCCCCACCCGCCGGTGCACGATGGTCTTGCGGTCGGCGCGCTTGACCGCCACCTCGTGCTCGTCCCACAGCTGGCGGAAGTCGGCGCTCGCGGCCTGCAACCGTTCGACGAGTCCCGCGACCGTGGGGTCGTCGGACCGGCGGCCGGCGGCCGCGCGCAGGTCGGCCACCAGCTGGCGGGAGTGGCGCTCCGTCTCCTCCGGCGGGTGAACGACGCGGGCGGCGGGCTCGGCGAACCAGCGGTACACGAGGTAACGCCGGTCACCGGAGAAGCCCGTGTGATCACCCATCAGCAGGATGGCCGGCCGGTTCTGGGCGAGTACCTCCCCCAGGTCGGACAGCACCAGGGCCGGAGTGTCGCCGAGCAGGTCGAGCATGCGCACCAGGCCGGCGCGGGCCAGGCGGGCCACCCCGTCGGCGGGCGGAGGCCGGTGACCGGCCAGGTAGAACAGGTGGTCGCGCTCGTCGTCGGACAGCCGCAACGCCCGGGCCAGCGCGCCGAGCAGCTGGGTCGAGGGCTGGCTGCTGCGGCCCTGCTCGAGGCGCACGACGTAGTCCACCGACATGCCGGCGAGCATCGCCACCTCTTCCCGGCGCAGCCCGGCGGTGCGCCGGCGGGGGCCATCGGCGATGCCGACCTCGGCCGGACGGATCGCCTCACGGCGGCGGCGAAGGAAGTCGGCGAGCTGGTCACGGCGCATGCCCCATGGTCCCTCGCGCGTGCCGGGCCGATCCAGGGAGCGGCGCTCCCACGATCAACGCTCCGCTCCCGTACGCACCGGCCTGGGCGCAGGGTGGATGACGTCATCGACGACGAAGGAGTACACAATGCGGACCCGAACCCTGGGCACGACCGGCCCGGCCGTCTCCACGCTGGGCCTGGGCGCGATGGGCATGTCGGGCGCGTACGGCCCGGCCGATCGCGCGGAGAGCATCGCCACAGTACGTGCCGCGCTGGAGGCCGGCGTCACGCTGATCGACACCGGCGACTTCTATGGCATGGGCCACAACGAACTGCTGCTCGGCGAGGCGCTGCGCGGCCGGGACCGGGACAGCTACCAGCTCAGCGTCAAGTTCGGCCTGCTGCGGGGGCCGGGCCCGGGATTCGGCGGCCACGACGGCCGGCCCGAGGCGGTCAAGAACTTCCTGGCCTACTCGCTGACCCGGCTGGGCGTCGATCATCTCGACATCTACCGCCCCGCCCGGCTGGACCCGGCGGTGCCGATCGAGGACACGGTCGGTGCGATCAAGGAGATGATCGACGCCGGGTACGTGCGGCACCTGGGCCTGTCGGAGGTCGACGCCGCGACGATCCGCCGGGCGCACGCCGTGCACCCGGTCGCCGACCTGCAGATCGAGTACTCGCTGATCTCCCGCGCGGTGGAGGCGGACGTGCTGCCGACGCTGCGGGAGCTGGGCATCGGCCTGACCGCGTACGGCGTCCTCGGCCGCGGCCTCATCTCGGGGCACTGGACCGCCGGCCACACCCCCGGCCCCGGCGACAGCCGCGCCTTCGGCCCACGCTTCTCGGCGGGCAACCTCGAGCACAACCTCGCCCTGACCGAGGCGCTGCGCCGGGTCGCCGACGCGAAGGGCTGCACCGTCGCCCAGCTGGCCATCGCCTGGGTGGCCGCGCGGGGCGAGGACATCGTGCCGCTGGTCGGGGCCCGCACCCGCGAACGGCTGGCCGAGGCGACCCCCGCCACGGAGCTGGACCTCACCGTGGACGACCTCGCCGAGATTGAGAAGGCGATGCCGCGGGGCGCAGCGCGCGGCGACCGGTACCCGTCCGCGCACATGCCCAGCCTCGGCGTGGGGAACTGAGCCGCTGGCGCGGGGGCGCTCGCGAGGGTGATGCCGGGCTGGCATAGTCGTCTGATCACCTGGGGAGGCGATGCGGTGAGCGTGAGGCGATCCTGGTCGGCACTGGTGGCGATCGCGCTGACCGGTGCGGTGGTCGCGGTGCCGGCGGCGCCGGCATCGGCGGACTCGCGACCGTCGTGATCGGCCTCGCGGGTCTCGTGCTGGTGGCGGCCGTCCTCGTGGTCATCGTTGTGCCGCTGCGGCACCGCAATCGTGGCGGCGGCCCCTACCCGCCGCGGTACGCGCCGCCGTCCGGCCAGTACCGCCAACCGCTACCCCCGTACCCGCCCACGCCCGGCGGCTACCCGACCGCGAATCCGGGGCAGCCGCCCTATCCGGGACGGTGACCACCGCGGGGCCGGGTACGTGCCGGACAGCGGCGGGAGCGGGATTTTGCGATCATGAGTCGCATGATGGTGAGCACCCGCCTGGTGACCCTTGAGGATGTACCGGCCGTCGCCGAACTGTTCCACGCCAACCGGGAGTTCCTACTGCCGTTCGAACCGACGCGGCCCGACGAATACTTCTCTGCCCAGGGGCAGGAGGCCGTGATCCGGGCCTCGCTGGAGCGGTACGCCGCGGGCATCACCGTGCCGCACGTCATCCTCGTCGACGACCGGATCGTAGGGCGGATCAACCTCAACGACATCGTGCGCGGCCCGTTCCTCAATGCCCATCTGGGCTACTGGGTGGGGCGGGCGGACAATGGCCGAGGCGTGGCCACCGCGGCCGTCCGACACCTGGCGCGGGTGGCGTTCGAGGAGCAGGGGCTGCATCGCATTCAGGCGGGGACGTTGCGTCACAACGTCGGGTCGCAGACTGTCCTGCAACGTAACGGGTTCGTCCGCTTCGGTGTGGCCGAGAAGTACTTGAAGATCGCCGGAAAGTGGCAGGACCACGTGCTGTTCCAGTTGCTGGCCGATGAGGAGAGTCGAAGCGACCCGCAGTAGGCCCGTACGCGCGATCTGGCCCCACAGGTCGGACGGGGTCCGGCCCCTGCCGCTACCGGTCGGGTAGGTCCGGAAGCGCCGACCGGGACCGGTCGGCGACCTGCGCGGCCCGCCGGTGGTGGCGCCGGGCCCGCTCCGGCCGCCCCAACGCGTCGGCCAGCCGGCCGAGGTAGCCGGCCACCGGGCCGAACGTCAGCAGTCCGCTGCCCGCGCCGGCCAGTTCGTCCTCGGCCGGCCGCAGGTCCGCGTAGGCCCGTTCCATCAACGGCCGGTCCCCCACGCCGAGGGCGGCCACCGCGAGCAGGCAGGCGCGCGCCTCGTAGAGCAGGTCGCGTGGCGAGTCCGGGATGGCCCGGGCGGCGGCAAGCGCCCCGGGGCGGTCTCCGGCCGCGAGCAGCCCGAACGGCCGTACCCAGTCCAGGTACGGCCCCCAGTCCTCACCGAAGTCCACAATGGACGATACGTGCTGATCGGTGTCTCCCACGTGGATGGACAGCAGGGACAGTGGCAGGATCCCTTCCTCCAGGCCCCACATGCCGGTGTCGCCCAGCCGGGCCGCCACCGCCCGGTACCCGGCCTCGGCGCGCGCCGGCCGGCCCGCCACGGCCAGCCGCAGCGCGGCGTACCAGCCGGTGAACACGCCCACCAGCGGAATGTCGTAGCGCGCGGCCAGCCGGTCGGCGGCCGCCGCGTGCGCATCGGCCGCGGCGAAGTCGGCCAGCGCGCAGTGCGCCTGCAGCAGCACCAGCTGGCCGAGCACCTCGAAGGTGACCAGATCGTGGGCGGTGGCAAGCTCCACCAGCTCCGCCCCGATCGCGGCCCGCGCGGGTGCCAGCCCGGCGCGTTCGAAGGTGTGCATGAACCGCCCGTTGAGGGCGAAGGCCAGCAGACCCGGGTCGCCCAGCCGGCGGGCGATCGACTCGGCCTGCCCGGCGGCCTCCCGGCCACGGTCGGACCGGGTGCCCCGCAGCTCCATCGCGAGGGTGCTCAGCAGCCGCGCCCGCTCCACCAGCGCGTGCGGCGACAGGTCGGCCAGGGTGCGTTCGGTGACCGCCACCACCCGCGCGGCCAGCGCGGGATCGTCGTTGGCGGTCCAGACGCCCGGCACGTCGAAGGCGCCGATCACGCGGGCGGTCAGGCCGGGGTCGGCCAGCCGTTCGGCGGCGGCGAGGGCCTCGGCCCGGTGCCGCCGGGCGGCCTCCAGCGCACCGGTCACCGCCAGCGACCGCACCAGCCCCATCACCAGCTCCAACCGGGTCCGCACGTCGCCAGAGCCGTCGCCGGCGCCGGTGCCGGTGCCGGTGCGGTCGTGCGCGGCCAGGGCCGCCCGCCACAGCCGCGCGGCCTCGTGCGGGGCGAACCGCCGCTCGGCGCGTCCGGCCGCCGCGGCGGCGTAGTGGGCGGCCTTGGCCGCGGTGGCCCGGCTGTCGGCCAGCAGGTAGTGGTGCGCCAGCGCCTCGACGTCGTCCGGGTGTACCCGTTCGAGGACCTCGCCCACCGTGGCGTGCCAGCGCGCCCGGCGTGCCCTCGACACCTCCTCGTAGAGGGTGTCGCGCACCAGGGCATGCGCGAAGCTTGACCGGTCCGGGCCGCGCTCGACCAGGAAACCCAGCAGCAGAGCGGAGTCCAGCGTGTCGAGCACGAGATTTTCGTCGCCGGCAAGCGGTATCAACACCTCGAGATCCACGTCCCGGCCGATGACGGCGGCCTGCCGCAGCACGGTGCGGGCGGCGTCCGGCAGGGCGGCCAGTCGGTGCCGAATGACGTCGCGCACGCCGGCCGGCACCGCTGCGAGCGCGGCGTCGCCCTCGGCGTCGAACAGCCGGGCCAGTTCGCGCACGAAGAACGGATTGCCGCCGCTGCGTTCGTGAATCATCCGCACGATCGGGTCGGGCACCGGGCGCCGGGTGGTCGCGGCCACGAGCTCGCCGACCGCGGCACGCGGCAGGCCGCCTAGGTAGACGCGGGTGGGTTCGGCGCGTGCCGTGCGGGCGAGCAGTTCGGCCAGGCCGGTGGAGATTTCGGTGGTACGCAGCGTCGCCATGACCAGCACCGGGTGCGCCGGCGGCTCGGAGACCAGCGTGGCCAGCAGCGCCAGGGTCTCCTCCCCCGCCCGGTGCACGTCGTCGAGTACCAGCAGCAGCTTGCCTCGCCCGGCCACGGTGTCCAGATAGGACACCACGGCCCGGTGTACCCGGAACCGGGCCGCGGCCGGGTCCTTCGCGTCCTGCGGGGGCACGGTCGTCGCCGGGGCCCGGCCGTGACCCGCCTGCGCGAGACCGGCCAGTATCCGGGTCCACGGCCAGGCGGGCGGCGCGCCCTCGTGCTCGGGGTTGGCGCCCCAGGCCGTGGTCCAGCCCCGCGCCGCCAGGTCCGCGATCAGCGCCTCGGCCAGCGCGGTCTTCCCCGCGCCGGCCTCACCGGAGATCAGGGCCAGCTCGAGCCCGTGCCGGGCCCGCGCGTTGGCCCCGGCGGCGGCCAGTAGCGCGAGTTCGGGTTCGCGCCCGACCAGCCCGGGTCGCCGCACCCCGGGGCCCGCGACCGGGCCGGCGGAATCGGAGACCGTGGCGGCCTGCCGCCCGGAGACCGTGGCGGGGTCCCGGCCCGAGACGGTGGCGGCATCCCGGCCGGAGACCGTGCCGGGGTCCCGGGTCGGCGGCGCGCCGGCGCCGGGAGCGAGCAGCGACGGGGCCTGGGCGAGGATGTCCGCCTCCAGCGCGCGCAGCGCCGGCCCCGGATCCAGGCCCAGCTGCGCCACCAGGGTGTCCCGGGCGGTACGCAGCGCCGCCAGCGCGTCGCCCTGCCGGCCGGCCCGGTACAGCGACAGGGCGAGCAGCCGCCAGGCATGTTCGCGCCACGGGTACTCAGCCACGTGCGCCCGCAGGTCGGCGGCGACCGCGTCGGCCCGCCCGAGCGCCAGCCCGGCCCGAGCCCGCCGCTCCACCGCCAGCAGCCGCAGCTCGTGCAGCCGGTCGATCTCTGCGCGGGCCCAGTGCGCGTCGGCGAACTCCGAATACGCCGGCCCCCGCCACAGCGCCAGCGCGGCGTCCAGGCCGGCGAGCGCGGCCTCGGCGGTCGGCGGGTCGCCTCGCGGCGGCCCGGGCGCCAGCGACTCACCCGCCAGCAGTTCGCCCGCCTCGGCCAGGGCCGACTCGAACCGCCACGCGTCCACCGCGCCGGGCTCGGCCCGCAGCGCGTACCCGGGTGCCTCGGTGACCAGCAGCCGGGCCGGGGTCCTCGGCGGCCGGTCGGGCTCGATGGCCTGGCGCAGGGCGGCCACGAAGGTCTGGATCGCGCCGACCGCGTTGTCCGGCGGCTCGTCCCACAGGTCGTCGACGAGCAGGCGGACCGGCACCACCCGGCGCCGGGCGATCAGGAGCCGGGCCAGCACCGCCCGGTGCCGGGGCCCGCGCAGGGCGACCGGGCCGCGCGCGTCGCGGGCGACCAGCGGCCCGAGCACGCCGAATGTCACCACCGCCCGATCACCACCGGATAAAGGTAGCCGGGACGCGCCGGCGGGGTCCGGCCGTCGGGCAGGCCCGCCCGTCACCTCATGACCCGCCCGTCACGGCATCGTGATCACGACCCGGCCGAGGTTGCCGCGGGCGTCGAGGATCTCGTGCGCCCTCGCGACCTCGGCAAGCGGGAGCGTGGCGTGTGTCGCTGGGCGCAGCACCCCGTCGGCGAGCAGGCGTGCGGCCTCGGTGAGGTCGGCGCGCGCCTCGGCGGGCCGGGCGGCGCGCCAGGCCAGCGTGGACATGCCGGTGACCGACTTGAGCGCGAACAGGCCGTGAGCCGCCACGGTGGGCACCTCGCCGGTGATCGCGCCGTAGGTCACCATCCGTCCCAGGGGCGCCAGCAGGGCCAGTCCCGCGTCGAACACGCCGCCGCCGACGGAGTCGAGAACCACATCGACGCCGTGCGGCGCGGCGGACCTGACCGCCTCTGGCCACGACGGGTCGCCGGAGTCGGCGGTGGCGTCGGCGCCGAGCGAGCGGACGAATTCCCGCTTGCGCGGGCCGGAGGCGGTGCCGACGACGGTACCCGCGCCCAGCCGTCTGGCCAGTTGGACGGCGAGGTGACCGACGCCGCCGGCGGCCGACTGGATGAGCACCGTCTCGCCGGCGGCCAGCCGGCCGACCTTCAGCAGGCGCAGCGCCAGCGGTGCGGTCATCGGCAGCACCGTCGCGGTGGCCGCGTCGAGACCGGCCGGTACGGGGGCCAACCACTGCGCGTCGGCGGCCACGACCTCGGCGAAGGCGTCCTCGGACAGCGCCGCCACCCGGTCGCCGACGCGCACGCCCTCGACGCCGGGGCCGAGCGCCGTCACCCGGCCCACCACGTCGCCGGTGAGCCGGCCGGGCAGCGGCCGGGCCCAGGCGCCACCGCCGCGGCGGAACACCGTGTCGATGGCATTGGCCCCGACCGCCTCGACGGCGATCAGCACCTGACCGTGGCCGGCCTCGGGTGCCGGGATCTCCTCGACGCGCAGCACGTCGGGGCCGCCGTGGCTAAGGTAACGAACCGCCTTCATGGGTCTCTCCTATCATGGGGTTCACCCACAATAGGAGAAGCCCGCAACTTGCGCTAGGGTGCGATCGTGACTCACCGCCTCAGCGATCGGGTTGTCTGGCTGGTCGGCCGGGTGTCGCTGCACGCGCAGAGGCTGGTGCAGGATCAGCTCGCGACCGGCCCGCACCGCAAGCAGCACTACGGGATACTGGCCAGCCTCGCCGACCGCGGCCCGGCGGTGCAGGCGCAGCTCGCCGACCGGCTGCAGCTCGACCGCAGCGACCTGGTGTCCTTCCTCGACGAGCTGGAGGCGGCCCGCTACGTGGTGCGTCGCGGCGACCCGGACGATAGGCGCCGCAAGATCGTGGCCATCACCCCGCGCGGACAGAAGCTGCTGAGGGAGCTCGACCTGCTGGTGTACTCGGCGGACGACCAGTTGCTCGCCGCGCTCTCACCGGACGAACGCGTCACCCTCGCCCGCCTCCTGGCCCGCGTCCTGCCCGACGCCGACCGCCCCGATGCTGGTTAGCCGCAAGACGCTTCGGTGGTGCGGTCGTCCCAACCTCGTTGGTAGTTGCCGTACCCTGCTGTAGAGATCATGTTCGCTGAACTTGGTACGGATGGAAGGAAGAGTCGCAACGTGCCGCACGGTGATGAGCAAGAGGTCTTGGATCGGATTCGTCAGGGCCTCATCTACACCGAGTCGGAAGCGGCGTTCCAGACTTCCTCGCGGCGTACCGATCTCATCTTCGAGTACAACCACACGCCGCCCGGCGAAGCCGACCGGCGACGGTCGTTACTTGTCGCCATCCTCGGCTCGGTGGGAGAGCGCACCGTACTGCTCCCGCCCTTCCACGCCGGGTTTGGCAGTAACGTTCATATCGGCGACGACTTCTTCGGAAACGTCAATCTCACCTTCGTCGACGACGTCGAGATCCGCATCGGCGACGGCGTCATGATCGCGCCCAGCGTGACGCTGACGACAACGGGACACCCGGTTCATCCGGCCCGCCGGGTTGACTACGCGCGGTTCTCGGAGTCGATCGTGATCGAAGACAAGGTTTGGATCGGCAGCAATGCCGTCGTCCTGCCCGGGGTCCGGATCGGATACGGATCCGTCATCGGCGCGGGCAGCGTCGTCAGCCGGGACATCCCTCCCATGGTGGTCGCCGTGGGAACGCCCTGCCGTGCGCTGCGAACCATCACCGATGACGATCTGACGACACGCACCGCAGCCATCGGTTAGTGACCGTCGGCAAAGGACGCCCGGTCAGCAGACCGCCAGTCGACTGCGAAGAAACCGGCGCTCGGCCTCGGTCGGGGCGATGTCGAGGGCGGCACGGTAGCTCTCCGCGGCCTCCGCGCTGCGGCCCAGCCGCCGCAGCAGGTCCGCCCGGGTCGCGTGCAGCAGGTAGTAGTCGTTGAGCTGTCCGGTCTCGACGATCGCGTCAACCAGTGGCAACGCCGCCTCGGGGCCGTCGGCCATGCCGATCGCCGCGGCACGATTCAGGTCCACGATCACACTGGGCGCCACGCGCGCGAGCTGCTGATACAACCCGACAATCTGGGGCCAGTCGGTCGCGGCCGCGACCGGGGCCGTGGCGTGGCACGCCGCGATGGCCGCCTGGATCTGGAACGGGCCCGCCCGGCGCCGGCGCAGCGCCCGCTCGATGATCGCGGCACCTTCGGCGATCTGAGCCTGGTCCCACAGCGAGCGGTCCTGCTCCTCCAGGGTGACCAGATCGCCGCCCGGACCGGTGCGGGCCGGCCGTCGGGCATCGTGCAGCAGCATGAGCGCGAGCATCCCGTGCGCCTCGGGCTCATCGGGCATCAACGCCGCCAGTACCCGGGCCAGCCGGATGGCCTCCCCGCACAGCCGGGACTTGTTCGGGTCGCCGTACCCCTCGTTGAACAGCAGATAGAGCACGTGGAGGATGGCCGGAAGGCGCTCCGGCAACAGATGCCCGGGTGGCACCCGGAACGGGATGCTCGCGTGTGCGATCTTTTGCTTGGCCCGGAAGAGGCGTTGGCTCATGGTGCGCTCCGGCACCAGGAACGCGCGGGCGATCTCGCCGGTACTCATCCCGGCCAGGCTCCGCAGGGTCAACGCCACCTGCGCGTCGAGGTTCAGCGACGGGTGGCAGCAGGTGAACATGAGCTCGAGACGCTCGTCCGGGATCTGACTGTCGCGGGTGTAGCATCGCGGTTCCGGCTCCATGGCGGCCACCTCTCGCAGTTTTGCCGCCTCCATGGACGCGCGCCGCAACCGGTCGGTGGCGCGGTTGCGGGCCGTGGTGGTCAGCCACGCCAGTGGTTGATCCGGGACACCCGACTCCGGCCACCTCTGGAGTGCCTGCGCGAACGCGTCCTGCGCGCACTCCTCGGCCAGGTCCCAGCGACCGCCGGTGAACCGGATCATGGTGGCCACGACCCGGCTCCAACCGTCGGCGTAGATCCCGGCGATCCGGACCTTAACCTCTTCCGACACCGGGCCTCACACTAATCCTCGTCGACCCAGAACGGGCGCAGCTCGATCACTCCGGCCCACGCCATCGGATGCTTGGACGCGACCTCGATCGCCTCGTCGAGGTCGGCGCAGTCCAGGACGTCGAAGCCGGCGATCAGGTCTTTGGTCTCCGCGTACGGGCCGTCGGTCAGCAGCACCTCCCGGTCGCGCACGCGCACCGTGGTGGCGTCGCTGGCCGGTCGGGTGCGGCTGCCCATCAGCCGGATGCCTTTACCGTCCATCTCGTTGACCCAGTCGTCCACGTCCGGGGCGCCCTCCTCCTGGCCGGGCGTGTAGTTCGGGTCGACGCAGACGAGCATGAGGTACTTCATCGGGATGCTCCCATCGCGGTAGTGGTGGCGGCCATCGCGCCGATCGTGGTGGTCATGTTGCGGCACAGGGTGACCAGACGCGTACCGAGTTCCTGAGGGTCCGCCTCGGCCCGGGTCCTGGCGCCGGTCATGCCGGGCCCGTGCGTGAACGAGTGGTACACGAGCGTGGTTCCCGGCTCGACGCCCTCGCGAAGCTCGTACCGCCATGCCGAGCCGACCAGGCCGCCGGCATCGAGCACGGTCCAGGCGAAGGCGCTCGGTGGCCGCGCTTCGGTAATCACGCAGGTCACCGTACCGATTTGTCCGTCCGGGAAGCGGTTGTGGGCGGTGAACCGGGTACCCGCGGCCGGGACTCGCGCAGGCTCGTCCCAGCTGCCCCCGATCGTCTCCGGACTCCATTCGCCGATCCGCTCCACCGCGGTGATCAGCTCCCACATCCGCTCCCGCGACACGGGGACCGTCAGCCCGACGGCCACCTGCGCACCGGTGACCACATCCATGGCGCTCTCCTCTCCGTTCGTCACCTGGATGACGATCGGGCGAGCGGCTCTACTACAGGCTCGCGCCAAGATTTTTCGCCGAGATTTCCGCGCGGCCCACCACGCCCGCGCTGGAGCTCGACCTGCCGAGGTACCCGGCCGGCGACCGGTAAACCCAGGCGCCCGGTTCCGTCGAGCGGCCCGGTTTGGTCAGGGGCGTAATCCGGTGGCGTGGCACCACCGACCGGCATTACCGTCATGCCGTCATCCAGGAGGCGCCGACCGGCGCCCATGTGTGCCGCCTCAAGGGACAGGGCCGTTGTACACCAGCTGAGACGCTCATCGCGCCGAGAAGGCACGCCAGGCCCCGACGGGTCCGTGGCCGGGTAGCGCCGCCGCGCCGCCGGGCTGCTTGCGCGTGCCCTCGGCAGGTCATCGACGTCCGGCTGCCCGCTTCCCGGCACCCGCGACTCGAACCGGCGCCGCGGCCCAGCCGCGCCGCGCCGACGTCTCAACGACGGTCTCGCAGCCGATTGGCCTTTCCTGGTGCACGAAAACACCTTCCTCGTGCGCGCCACGACGCAGTGGCTCGTACGTGCGACAGACTTCCCGATTATCCGGCGCCGCTGCCGGACCTGCCCCTCGACGCAGTACCGAACTCATGGGAAATTCCGGGTCAACGCGAACCACAAGCTGCTCGACGTCTGGCTTTTGGCGCTGTGCGTCGGGTGCGGCGAGACGGTCAAGCTGACGGTGCTGGAACGAGTCCACGTTCGTTCCATCCCGCCCACGATGCTCGACGGCTTCCACGACAACGCTGCCCCGCTCGCGGCGAAGCTGCTGGCCGATCCCGCGCTGGCGCACCGCAACGACATCGCGCTCGACTGGACCGATGCGTGGACGCTGGAGCTGAGCCCCGTAGAGCTTCCCAAGGCCGACATCCTCGAGGTCAGCGTCCACTTCGGACAACGCATCCCGATCGGGGCGGCGGCGCTCATCGCGATGGGCGTGAAGCTGTCGCGGGCCGAGGTCAGGAGGCGCATCGCCGACGGACGGATCGTTTCGGAACACAGCCTGACCGGGCGCCGCGCGCAGGACTTCAGCTTCGTGTTCCGGTGGCACTGAGCGGCGATGACGCGCGTACTCACTGCCGGCCCGAGAGCATCGCCAGTGCCCGCGAGCGCTGGGCGACCAACTCGTCGTAGGTGCCGTCGCGCTCAGCCCACCGGTGCATCAGCACACCCTTCACGAGGATCTCGTGCGGCGTGGGGTCGGTCCGGAGCAGATCCATCACCTCGGTGGCGAAGCCGGCCAGTTCGAGCGCGTGGGGGTTGAGCTGTGCCTGCTCGGGCGTGGTGGCGACGGCCGGGGGGACGAGTTCGGCGACCTCGACGCCGGTCCCGTCCAGTTGCGCGCGCAGTGCCTCGGAGTAGGCGTGCACCCCGGCCTTCGAGGCGGCGTAGCTGGGCATGACCGGGAACGGCAGGAACCCGATGCCCGAGGTGACAGTGATGATCGTGCCGGCGCCGCGCGCGATGAGGTGCGGGGTGAACGCGTCGATGACGCGGATGGTGCCGAGCAGGTTGGTGTCGATGGACTTCTCCGCGACCGTGAAGTGTGCGGGGTCACGGAGATCCTCGGGGATCATGACCCCGGACATCGTCATGATCGTGTCGAGGTCCGGGTGGGCATCGAGGACCGTGTCGCGGGCACGGTCGATGCTGGCCTGATCGGTCACGTCGATCGCAACGGTGGCGAACCCCTCCGCGCCGATCTGGTCGAGCAGGTCGGTCCGCCGGCCACCGACGATGACCGTGCTGCCGGCCGCGGCGAAGCGCCGAGCGAGTTCGAGGCCGATCCCCGAGGTGGCACCGGCGATGAAGACCGTGCGGTTGGTGATGTTCATGTGCTGCTCCTGGGTTGGGGCGCCGGCGGCGCCAAGGCCGTGCGCGCATGATCGTTTCGGGTACCGGCCGCGGCCTCCGGACGGAACGGGATCGGCCTGCGCCGGGGCGACACCTTGAGTGTCGACCGGCGCCCCGGCCCGGGGCAGTGCCCCCGTTTTCCCGGGTCCTCCCAGGGCCCCCCTTCGGCCGCAGGAGCCGAACTACGATCAAAATGTGAGTGACGACGACCGCGCCAACCTGCTGGGCGGCTATCTGCGCGCCCGGCGGGCGCTGGTCAGTCCCGAGCAGGCCGGGATTCCCGCGGGCGCGCACCGTCGCGTTCCCGGACTGCGCCGTGAAGAACTCGCCATGCTCGCCGGCATCAGCGCCGACTACTACCTGCGGCTTGAGCGTGGCCGCGACAAGAACCCCTCGGCGCAGGTCCTCCAATCGCTGGCCCGGGTGCTGCGCCTCGACGAGCTCGAACAGGAATACCTCCTCGGCCTCGCCGCCCCACACCCGACGCCGCGGCGACGCCGGAAGCCCGAACACGTACCCGCACGCCTGCACCAGCTCCTCGCCAGCGTGCAGGTTCCCGCGTTCGTGGAGGGGCGGGCGTTCGATGTGCTTGCCTCCAACCAGCTCGCGGTGGCACTCTCCCCGCGCCTCGCGCCCGGGCGAAACCGCCTGCGGTCGCTGCTGCTCGATCCCGAGGAGCAGGCGTTCCAACAGGACTGGGCGCGTTCCCTGGAAGGATTCGTGGCCACCTTCAGAAGATCCATCGGCGACGACGTCGACAATCCGCGATTCGTTGAACTGGTCGGCGAACTCGCCCTGTCCAGCGAGCGCTTTCGCACCCTCTGGGCGCGCCACGACATCCGCAGCCTCGAAGGCGGCACCACCACCGTGAACCATCCCGTCGTCGGCGAGCTTCGCCTCCACCGCGACAAGCTCCCCGTCGACGACCTGCTCCTCGTCCTCTACTACCCGGATCGGGGTAGCGAGAGCGACGAGAAACTACGCGTGCTCGCCTCCCTGGCCCGGACGGCTTCCGCCCCAACGAGTCCCATCCCGACGCACGACGAATCACCGACCCGCGACGAATCGCGAACGGCCGAGGCGAATAGTCCCCTCGACCGCCACAATGACCGTTAAGCGGCCCGAAACCCGGATTTCGGGGCCGCCCTGCCGGGAATCGGGTCAGCGCGTGCTGATTGGTTGCTGATTGGCGGCGGGCACGCTGGTTCCGGACCGGCCATCCGGGCGGGTCTCGAGAACGAGAAGGACTCCACCGTGGCACCGAGAATCACCGGGTTCGACTACCAGCGGGTACCTGTCGCCGAGGGGGTGGCGCTCAACGTCGCCGTCGGCGGCACGGGCCGCCCGATCGTGCTGCTGCATGGCTTCCCGCAGACCCATCTGATGTGGCGGCACGTGGCCGCCGATCTGGCCGCCGACCACACCGTGATCGTGCCGGACCTGCGCGGGTACGGCGACAGCGACAAGCCCGCCGACCCGGACGGGCTGACCTACGCCAAGCGCGTCATGGCCGCCGACGTGGTGGCGGCGGCGCGGGCCCTCGGGTACGAGCGGTTCGCGCTGGCCGGGCACGACCGGGGCGCGTTGGTGGCCATCCGGGCCGGGCTCGATCACCCGGCGGCGGTGACCCACCTGGCCTCCCTGGACGTGCTGCCGACCCTGGACATGTGGGAGGCGATGCGGGGCGCCTCGGCGGCGGTCGGGTTCCACCTGTACCTGATGGCCCAGCCGCCCGGCCTGCCCGAGCGGCTGATCGCCGGCAGCCCCGACGCGTTCTTCGGGTACTTCCTGGACATCTGGGCCCGGCGGCCCGACGCGATCCCGGCCGACATCCGGGCGGCCTACCTGGCCGCGTCGCGGGCGGCGATCCCCTCGATCGTGGCGGACTACCGCGCCTCGGCGTTCATCGACGTGGAGCACGACACGACGGACCGGGCGGCCGGCAACCGGCTCAGCATGCCGGTGACCGTGCTGCAGCAGGACTGGGGCGCGGCACTGGGCTTCGACGCGGCGGCGCTGTGGCGCGCCTGGACGCGGGACCTCGACCACCGCACGGTGTCCTGCGGCCACTTCATGGCCGAGGAGGCGCCCGCAGAGGTGGTCAAGGCCCTGCGCGACCTGCAGGACCGGTAGGGCGGGCGGCCCGGGGGGGTCCGGGCGGGTTCGCCCGCCCGGACGTTGGCCGGGTGCGTAACAGCTCGCGGTGGTCCCCGCCGGGGCGTTACCGGACCTCGCCCGCCAGCACGTCGCCACGCCACGCGGCCAGCCGCTGGTCCAGCACGCCGTCCCCGGCCAGCAGGTGCCGAGTGAACGCGTCCCGTTCGTGCGCCAGCACCGCTGCCTCCCACACGCACGGCGCCAGGCCGGCCCGTCCCGGGCGCAGCTGGGCGGGATCGCCGGCCGGCCCGGTGAACACGGCCAAATCGGCCATGTATCCCTCGATCCAGGTGTGCACCAGCACGTAGTCGCCGTCGCCACCGGCGTGAATCAGCAGCACGGTCAGCCCCAGGGAGCCGCGCAGCCGGGCGGTCGCGAGGTGATCGGCGGTGATGCCCAGGGCCGCCCGAACGTCCTCGTCGGTCACGGTGCGGCCGGGCGCCTCGATGGCGTACGACTTCACCAGGTGCCCGGCGGCCTGGCCGGCGCCCAGCGGGCGCACGGTGCGGGCGTGGTACCCGCCGGCCAGCGCGGTCAGCGCGTCCCGGTCGACACCGGCCGGAATCTCGTCGTGATCGGTCATCCGAGCATGATGCCCCCGGCCGCCGGATCACGGCCACCTCCCTCAGCCGGCCGCATCCCTGAGCCGGCCATACGCCTCAGCCGGCCATACGCCTCAGCCGCCCATGCGCCTCAGCCGGCCAGACGCTTCAGCCGGCCGCACCCCAGTTGATTGACAAGCCGGTGGCCGCCCGCTCGGTGCGGACCTCCATCATGCTGCCCAGGATCGTCGCGCGGTCGACCACCACCGCCGTGCCGTCCAGCGCGTGGGTGATCCGGTCGCTGACGAACACCGGGCGGCCCGGCTGCTCGCCCAGGTGCCGTGCGATGCCCTCGTCCAGCACCTCGGGCCGGATGGTCTCCGATGCCCGGGCGACCGCGACCCCCACGTCCGCGAGGGCCCCGTACAGCGACGCGGCGGTGAAGTCACGATCGCGGATCTGCTGCGCGTACGGGTCCCGGACCCAGGACACCTGGTGGATCGCCGGGCGCCCGGCGAACTCGCGTATCCGTTCCAGCCGCAGCGCCACGGACCCCGGCGGGGTACGCAGCGCCGCGGCGATGCGCTCGGGCGCCTTGCGCAGCGACCGGCCCAGCACCTGGGTGCGCACCTCGTGGCCCTGCGCCTTGAGGTCGTCGGCGAGGCTGCGCAGCGAACCGAGCTGGTAGGCCAGGTGTGGCGGCGCCACGAAGGTGCCGCGCCCGGCCTGCTGCACGATCAGCCCCTCATCGGACAGTCGCCGCAGGGCCTGCCGCAGCGTCATGAGGGTGACCCCGTACGAGGCGCTCAGCTCGCGCTGGGCGGGCAGCGCCTCGCCGGGGGCGTAGTGTCCCGACCGAATCTTCGCGGCGAGGTCTGCGGCGATGGTGCGGTACCTCGCCTCGTGTCCGGGCTCGGGGCTCATCGTGGTAGTTCATCCTCCCGGTCCAGTGCCCGGCGTACCGACGCCAGGTAGGCGCCGACGTCCTTCGGCCCCGCGCCGTCCAGTATCTGCCGCATGATGGCGGCACCGATCACGACCCCGTCGGCGTGGCGGGCGGCCCGCGCCGCCTGCTCCGGCGTGGAGATGCCGAACCCGAGCAGCACCGGCCGGTCGGTGACCGCCTTGAGCGCGGTGGCCAACTCGGTGGCCGAGGCCGCCAGCTGCCCGCGCTCCCCGGTGGTGCCCATCAGCGACACCGTGTACACGAAGCCGCGGCTGCGCCGGGCGATCTCGTCC
The DNA here is from genome assembly GCF_039543385.1 of Rugosimonospora acidiphila. Taxonomy (NCBI): domain Bacteria; kingdom Bacillati; phylum Actinomycetota; class Actinomycetes; order Micromonosporales; family Micromonosporaceae; genus Rugosimonospora; species Rugosimonospora acidiphila. The sequence goes on along the minus strand of NZ_BAABJQ010000017.1, from coordinate 62,050 downwards.
AGCCGGGCCGGGGGCGTGGCCGGCGAGGCGAGCAGCACCAGGTCGATGCCGGCCTCGGCGGCCGGGCCGCTCAGCCCGTCCGACTCCTCCATCGGCAGGTCCGCGACGATCAGGCCGTCGACGCCGGCGCCGGCGAGCGCGGCGCAGAACCGCTCCGGGCCGGCGTGCACGACCAGGTTGTCGTAGGTGCTCGCGACCAGCGGTACGCCCGGATCCACGCCGGCCACGTCGGCCAGGATGCCGCGGGCGGTCGCCCCGCGCGCCAGGGCCGCGTACGAGGCCTGCTGGATGGTGACGCCGTCGAGCGTGGGGTCGGAGAACGGCAGGCCCACCTCGATGGCGTCGGCCCCCGCGTCGGCGAAGGCCCGCAGGTAGTCCACCCAGTCGGCGGTGATGCCCCCGGTCACGTACGGCATGAGCAGTCTGCGCCCGTCCTCGCGGCGGGCCCGCAGGTGGGTCTCCAGCCGGCCGGTCACAGCAGCTCCATCAGGGTGGTGGTGTCCTTGTCGCCGCGCCCGGACAGGGTCAGCAGCACGGTCGCGCCGGGCGGCAGCTCGCCGGCCTCGGCCGCGCGGATCACCCAGGCCACCGCGTGCGCCGACTCCAGCGCCGGCAGGATCCCCTCGGTACGGGCCAGCCGCAGCGCCGCGTCGACCACCTCGGTGTCGGTGACCGTGACGTAGCGGGCCCGCCCCAGGTCGCGCAGGTAGGCGTGCTCCGGTCCGACGCCGGGGTAGTCCAGGCCGGCGGCGATGGATTCGGCCTCGGTGATCTGGCCGTCGTCGTCCTGCAGGAACAGCGAACGGAAGCCGTGCAGCACGCCGAGGCGTCCCCGGCTCGCCCCCGCGCCGCCGTCGGCCTCCACGCCGATCAGTTGGGCACCGGTGTCCACGAACCCGGCGAACGTGCCGGCCGCGTTGGAGCCGCCTCCGACGCAGGCGACCACGTAGTCCGGCACGCCGGTGCTCAGTTCCCCGGCGCACTGCCCGCGTGCCTCCTCGCCGATGACCCGCTGAAGTTCGCGGACCATCCACGGGTACGGGTAGGGCCCGACGACCGAGCCGACGCAGTAGTACGCGTCCTCCAGCGCCCCGACCCACTGGCGCATCGCCTCGCTGGTGGCGTCCTTGAGGGTGCGGCTGCCGGTCGTCACCTCCACCACCTCGGCGCCCAACACCCGCATCCGGAACACGTTGAGCGCCTGGCGCTGGGCGTCGCGCTCGCCGATGAACACGGTGGCCTTGAGCCCCAGCAGCGCGGCGGCGGTCGCGGTGGCCACCCCGTGCTGCCCGGCCCCGGTCTCGGCCAGCAGCCGGGTGCGGCCCATCCGGGCGGCCAGCAGCGCCTGACCCAGCGCATTGTTGATCTTATGGGAGCCGGTGTGGGTCAGGTCCTCGCGCTTGAGCAGCAGGTTGATGCCCAGCTCCGCGGACAGCCGCCAGGCCGGCGTCAGCGGGGTCGGCCGACCCACATGCACCGACAGCAGCGTGGCCAGGCTGCCCCGGAACTGCGGATCGGACCACGCCTCCCGGAACGCCTCCTCCACCTCGCGGCACGCCCCGACCAACGATTCGGGCACGAACCGGCCACCGTAGTCACCGAACTTCCCCAACGGCCCGGGATCGCCCATCCTCCTGGGCCGGCCCGCCGGCTCCTGACTCGCCCGCAGCGCCACATCGCCCACCGCGCTCACCTCACAGTTCTAGAACTATCGGCACTGTTCTAGAACAGCTTGCCATGGCCGGGCCTCCCGCCGCCACCCAGATCGGGGATTTCGCCTCGCCGACTCGAAGATGCGCCGCATTACGTCGCCTCGGGCCGGCGGCCACTCGTCCACAACCGATGCGACGTGGCGGCATGGAGGCGCCGCGAGAGGCCCCGCCGGCGGCGCCGCGAGCGACGATCGCCCCTGTCGGATGAAGGGGAACCGGCTCGGCGATCAGGCCGCGCCGGGCGATGGTCGTGCCCTACCCTCGGCCGGTCGCAACAGCCAGTCGGCGACCGCTCATGGCCAAAGCACCCACCGCAAGGGACCCCGACTGCTCCTGACCCGGCAGTGAAGGATCGGCAAACCTAGGCAGACAGCGCCGAATGGCGCAGGCCGGCCAGCACGAGCGCGATCGCCGCGTCGACCTCCGCGGTGAACCGCCCTGGCCCTGGGGACTGTTGCGGCATCCAGCGGATGAGCACGCCCTGGTAGACGTCGTAGAGCACATCGGTGGCCAGCCCCGGATCGGTGGCCCCTTGGGGGAGCCGGTCGTCCGGCTGGCCATGTAGCCACTCGCACAGCCAGTTGCGTAGTTCCTCGGACAACCATGAGCGGTGGTTCGGCGAACCGTACCCGCGCAGCCAGCCGGTCGTCAGTTGTCGAGTTTCTTCCCAGTCGTGCTCGGTCATCACCGCGAGTTCATGGAAGTAGGCCCGGATCCGGTCCGGCACGGATCGTGTCGGCCGGTCGGCCTGCCGGGTCAGCGCAAAGGCATGCGCCCCTCGCCGGATCGCCCACTCGACCGCGATGTCGGATTTCGCGGCGAACTGGTTGAAGGCGGTGCGTCGGGCCACTCCGGCCTCGGCCGCTATCTCGTTCATGGTGGCGTTGTCGTAGCCGCGCGTCACGAACACTTTGATGGCCGCCTGGAACACCCGCTCCCGGGTGGCCAGCCGGTGGCGTGTCCTTCCATCCGGCTCCCCGGCCCACGACTGCGTCACAGCACGAATTATTGCACTCGGGTGCAGGGGATCGTATCGTTGCACCCGAGTGCAATAAATCTTGATGAAGGGGAACATGCTATGACCAGGGCAAACGGCTGGGTGGACATCCATGCGCACTTCACCCCACCGACAACGCCGCAGGAACGCGAGGCCCAGTGGCGCGGATTGCAGGAGGCCCGTTTCCTGGCGCCGCAGCCCTACCACTGGCAGCCGGAAACCACGCTCGCGACCATGGACCGGCTGGGCATTGCCATGCAGATGCTCAGCCCGGTGCCGCTGGCGCCCACCGTGCCGCAACTGCGGGTCTGGAACGACTACGGCGCACAACTGGTCGCGGACCACCCGGACCGCTTCGGTCTACTGGCCGGACTGCCCATCGACGACCCGGATGCGTGCCTGGCCGAGATCGAGCGCGGTGACTCCCAGACCCACCCCGACGGCTACCTGTTGACCACTCAACGACACGGTGTCTCCCTCAGCGACCAACGCCTTGCTCCCGTGTGGGCGGAGTTGGACCGGCGACGCGCGGTACTCTTCGTACACCCCAGAACCGACATCGCACCACCGCTCGGGCAGCCCGCAGCGCTGGTCGAGGTCACCTTCGAAACCACCCGGGCACTGGTGGACCTTCTGTACACAGGATTCTTCCGCCGATACCCCAACCTGACAGTGGTGCTCGCGCACTGTGGCGGCGCGCTGCCCGCGCTCTCCGGCCGCCTGGGCCTCCTCGGTGCCGAACCGTGGGTACCCAACCCGCAGGGCCTGACCTCCTCCGACATCCGCGCGGATCTGGCAAGGCTCTACCTCGATACCGCTGCGACCGGAACGGACGCCAACCTCGCGTCGGCGCTCACCATGGTGCCGCGCGACCACCTCGTCTACGGCGCCGACGCCGGGGTCCCCTGTTCCAACGAAGCCAGCATGGCCCGCAACATCGAGGCGCTGCATGCCTCAGCCATACTCACCCCGCAGGAAGTCGACGGCCTCGGCCACCGCGCGTTCAAGCTCTTCCCCGCAGCGTCCCGCCGTCATCATCACCTCGCCACCAAGGCCGCGTAGGCACTGCCCTGCCTGCCCCGGATCCCCACTAGCTGATTGCTTCCAAGGGGTTCAGTGGTCGTAGGCGGTCAAGGCACGTTTGACGGGCTGGCCGGTGTGGTCGTTGTGCCAGATCGCGGCGGTCAGCGCCAGAACGCGTTGCAGGACGCGAGCGATCACGCCACCGGGCATGACGGACCCACCGCCGCTCGGAGGTGAAGCCCAGCAGGGCCTGCAGCACCGCCAGCGTGACCAGTTCCGCGTCGTTGAGCTTCGGCGCGATGCCCACCGGCCAGGGTGCCAGCTGAGGTGATTGTCTCAGCAGGTCGCCGGATCTCACGTACAGTGCGGTGGCCAAGCTGTCGAGATCTGGCTTCACCGATGTCTCCGCCTCCTCACGCTAAGAAACGTGGAGTGCGAGGCGGGACCCCGCTACCGAATCAGGTGGTCACACTCTTCGGCGGCACTTTCGTAACTGCCCAGAAGGAAGGTGTGGATCGCCGCCAGCTGGTCGCCGGAGAAGGTGTCCATCAATCGGCGGCTGCGCGCGTCGATCCGTTCGTAGAACGATGCGATCCGTTCGAGTCCTGGGGCCGAGGCTTCGACGAGTACGCGGCGGCGGTCCTTCGGGTCCGGCTTACGCCGGACGTATCCCGCCTTCTCCAGGCGGTCGATCATGTGCGTGACTGCGCCAGTGGTGCGCCCGAGCTGAGAGCTGAGCGCGCCGGCGGTGGAGGCTCCGGCGCGGTTGAGTACGTGCAGGCAGAGCAGATCGGTCTGCGCGATGCCGAGATGCTGGGCGATCAGGTCGTTCAGTCGTCCCAGGGCTCCGGCGAGGTCCGTCATGGAGGCAATGATCCGGTTGGCCAGTTCGTTGGTCTGGTCGTCCTGCGGTTTGACGGGCATGCGGGGTTCCATTTATCTTCTCGGTGCAGATACTTAGCTGTGCAGCTACTGTATCCGATGCGTTGCTCCTGGGATGTGCAGGGGGCAACGGCCGGCCCTGGTCTGGGTCGTTCCGCTTGGAAGGAGCCCGCCATGAACGGCTGGTACGTGGATGACCGCTGCATCAACTGTGACGCCGCCCGACAGCTCGCGCCCGACCTGATCGGCGAGGCCAGCGGAAGGTCGCAGATCCTGCGCCCGCCCAGCGACGAGGCGGAGACCCGGCGCCTCCACGCAGCCGCCTTCGCCTGCCCCACACGCTCGATCCGCCCGGCGTCCGGGCAGCCGGACCAGGCGCTCGACCCTTTTCCGATGGCGTTGGACAACGGCGTACTGATGTGCGGACACAACTCCCGGCACACCGCCGGGGCCAACTCCTACCTGCTGCTGCGATCGTCCGGCACGGCGATGATGATCGACACGCCTCGCTGGAGCCGTGAACTCGCCAAGCGTTACGCGGCGTCGGGCCCGGTCACCGACGTGCTACTCACACATCGAGACCACGCCGCACACGGCCGCCGCTATGCGGACTATTTTGGCGCCCAACTGTGGATCCACGAGGGCGACCTCGACGCGGCACCGAACGCGGACCACGTGATCCCGGGCCTCGAACCTCTGGAGATCAGCGAGGGGGTCACCGCTCATCCACTGCCCGGCCACACCCAGGGCAGTGTGCTCTACCTCGCGGATGACCGGTACTGCTTCAGCGGAGACAGCGTCTACTGGTCGCGCGCCACCGGTGATCTGGAAGTCGTGGAAAGCGTGACCTGGTACTCCATCGAGGAGTTGGCCACCTCCCTGGCCAGGACGGTCGGGCGGCTGCGATTCGAATGGATCCTGCCAGGCCACGGTGACCGCCACCGCCTGCCCGCTGACGAGATGTCCCGGCGGCTGCAAGCGCTGGTGGAACGCACGCGTCTGCTACGGCCTCGACCGGTCGATTTCACTGCCGTCCGCTGGTGAGAGAACGCGCCCCAGTAGACCTACCCACACCCGCGACAGACAAGGACACACCATGACTATTCTGGGAACCCTACTGAAGAACAAGCGCGCCGGCGAAGCTCATCTGGCCTGGAACCTCCCCGCCATGGCTGGACCCGAGGTGCTGGGCCTTCACAGCTCCGAGTTCGAACACGGAAGCGTTATCCCTAAGGCCCACATCGGCAAGCGCGCCGGCGGCGAGAACCACTCTCCGGCTCTTGCCTGGAGCGGCATACCCGCAAGCGCCGCCCAACTACTGCTGGTCGTCCAGGACATCGACTCTCCCACCCGCACCCCGTTCGTCCACTGTGTCGCCCTGCTTGAACCCGATCTCGTCACGCTGCCCACCGGAGCCTTGAACGCAGGAAGTCCGGTCCAGGGAGTGCGGGTACTTCGTTCAGAAATGGGGCACGGCTACTCCGGCCCCGAACCGATCAAGGGACACGGCCTGCACCGGTACGTCTTCCAACTGTTCGCCCTGCCCACCGCCGTCACCTCAGCGGAAGGCGACGCAACGCTGGACACAGCCAAGCCCAGGGCGGTGCTCGCCACTGTAAGCGGCCCGGCCCTGGCCCGCGGCCGCCTCGACGGACTCTACACACGCTGAAAGCGCACCGACGCGCAACAGCACCGCTAGAACCCCCGTTACGTCGGGTTCAAGCCCGACAGCCCGGGCCTTGGAGGCAATCATCTAGCCGTTTGACCGCGCGCGGCCGTCACGACATAGCCGCTGGCGCTGGCGCCCCACCTGGCCTCCTGGCCCGACTCCGGTCGAGCGTGAACTCGCGCTCGTCGCGCAGCGGGCGATCAGACCAGGCGGGACAGCAGTGCGGCGGCCTCGTCGGCGAGCGCGGCGTCGGGGGCACCCGGCCGGGAAAACGCCAGCTCGACGGTTGCCGACAGCAACCGCGCCCGGTCCTCGCGCGGACCCGTCCCGCCGGCCGTGCGCTCGGCGTAGATGAAGCCCTCGAACACGGACTGGAAGGCGTAGCTCAGCTCCGGCGGCGCCAGGTCCGCGCGCACCAGGCCCCGTGCGGCCAGAACGTCGATATAGGACGCCATCACCGCATCGTGCCGGGCGCCGTCGTGGCCGGGCTCGGAGCCGACCAGCTTGCCCCACATCTCCACGTCGCCGATCACCATGCCGTACAGCAGTGGGCGGCGCAGGATCGCCAGGAAGAACTCGGCGGCGAACCGGTGCAGCAGCGCGACGGTGGGGTCGGCGCGCAGGGCGGCCACCATATCGGCGACCGCGCCGCGTACCTCGCGGGCGAACACGGCGCCGAACAGCTCCTCGCGCGTCTTGAAATGCAGGTAGACGGTGCCCTTGCCGACACCGGCGGCGCCGGCGACGTCGTCGATGCTGACCCGGCGGTAGCCGTGCCGGACCAGCAGTTCGGCGGCGACATCGAGGATCTTCGTCTCGCGATCGGTGCGTGCTGTCACCCGGAGATATTAACACTTGACCAAATTTCAAATTTGGTCATACAGTCAAGACATGACCGCGAATACCGTACTCATCTCCGGCGCCGGCGTGGCCGGCCCGACCCTCGCCTACTGGCTCGCCCGCAACGGGTTCGCGCCGACGATCGTCGAGCGCGCCGCCGCCCAGCGCTCCAGCGGCAACCCCGTCGACGTACGCGGACCCGCGTTTCCCATCGCCGAGAGGATGGGCCTGCTCCCCGGGCTGCGCGCCGCCGCGACGGCGACCACCGGCCTCGCCTTGTTGGACGCCCGGGGGCGGCACAAGAGTCGCGTGAACCTGTCGGTCAACCGGACCAACGAGGTCGAGGTGCCCCGGGCCGACCTGGCCTCAATCATCGGCGATGCCCTGGCCGGCAGCGCCGAACTCATCTACGGCGACTCCATCTCGACCCTCACCCAGGACGGTGGCGGCGTCGACGTCACCTTCGAGCGCGGCGCACCGCGCCGGTTCGACCTGGTCATCGGCACCGACGGCCAGCATTCGACGGTCCGGAGGCTCGCCTGGGGACCGGAGACGGACTTCGTGGAGCACCGGGGGCTCTACGTGGCCACTCTGCCCGTCGAGCGCGAGCTCAATCCAACGACCGACGTGCTGCTCTACGGCACGCCCGGCCGCCTCGCCTCCCTCCATCCGGTGCACGGCGACGGCGGCATCGCGGCGTTCATCTGGCGCGGCGGGCCCGTACCCGGCTACGACCACCGGCGGGCCGACCAGCACAAGCGCATCGTCGAGCAGGCGTACGCGGGCGCCGGCTGGCTCGTGCCCGAGCTGCTCGAGCGCGTGCGCGACGCCCCGGACCTCTACTTCGATGCCGTCAGCCAGGTGCGCCTCGACACCTGGTCGCAGGGGCGCATAGGGCTGCTCGGCGACGCCGCGTCGTCGGTATCGCTGTTCGGCGAGGGGTCGAGCCTGGCGATGGCGGGGGCGTACACGCTCGCCCACACGCTGGCCGAACACCGCGACCGCCCCGAACAGGGGCTGAAGGCCTACGAGTACGAGCACCGCAAGCTTGTCGCGCCGAAGCAGAACGGATTCGGCGCGGCCGCGAGGCTGATGGTGCCGGCCACCCGGTTCGGGTTGGCCGTGCGAAACAACGGCGCCCGCCTGATGACGGGCTGGCAGCGGCTGAGGACCGGCGCGGCGCGACGCCGCCGGGGATAGGTGCTACTGCCGTGTCAGGCAGTGATCATGGCTCGTTGACTGCCAGCGTCTTGCCCTTGACCTGCGACAAGCTACCTGGGGAACAGGGTAACGGCTCCGCGTCGCCGGGTGCGAGGCATTCGTGGGTTGGGGTAGTGGGCCGACCTGTTTCCCGTGCGCGAACAGCTGGCGGTACGCGAAATGGGCCCCAGCGATCTCGTTCAAGGTCGACGCAGCGGAATTCCGCGCTAATCTCGGTCTGTTCCAATGGTTGTTCGGTACGGAGCGTTCGTGACAGACAGCGGCCGGCAGGCAGACAAGTCCGGTGACTGGTCGCTGATCGAGGCGCTCGGCCGGGACATCGAGATCAATCCTTCCGTGCTGATCAAGCCGATCGTCGACGAGGCACGCGCGGCCCACGCCGAGGCCTACGCCAGGACGTCCTGGGCCGAACACGAAGCCTCCGTCCGTCGGCAGTTCCGCTTGCTGCTGAAGCAGTTGGCGCAGCGGCACCCGCCGACCCTCGACGACCTCGATTGGGCGCGAGCGCTCGGGCGGACCCGGGCGCGGCAGGGACTTCCGCTCGAAGCGGTGCTCGGCGCCTTTCACCATGGTTATCGCGGATTCTGGGAACTGGTGGCGAGCCGCGCCGAATCCGGGGCGCTGTCTCGTGAGACGGTCGACCTGCTCATGGCGTCGTTGCAGATGACGAGCGCGGCGATCGCCAACGGCTACACCGATGTCGCCCGGGCTCGAGACGAACTCCAGATCGATCTTGGTCACCAACTCCTGGACGCGCTCTACGGTGGGCGAACGGTCGCCGAGGAGACCACAATGCTGGCGCGCGCGTTGGGCTTCGATAACGACGGGATGTTCCAGGCGGCCAGTTGCCTGGTTGCCCTGATGGCACCCGAGCTCATCGATCAGCTTCGTTGGCGCCTGCGCGACCACGGCGGCGCGCAGTGCGTGGTGGTTCGCGGTCCGATGCTGGTGGTCCTGTCCCAGGGCATTCCGGAGCGCCGCATCGTCCAGTTGCTGGACAGCGGCGATGGCCGACTGGCCGTCGGGCTCGGTCTCCCCCGATCCGGGCTGGGCGGTGCCACCGAGAGCCTGCTTGACGCCGAACGCGCCCTGGCCGTCGCGCAGCAATCGCCAGAGGGCGGGATCGTCAGCTTCCGCTCGTCGTGGTTGCTGGCCACGCTGTTGCCGCACGCCGAACGGCTCGGCCCGCTGCTCGACGCGGGGAAGGCGACCAACCAACCGCATCTGTACGAGGCGGTACGCGCGTACGCCGACCACGGCTTCTCCATCGCCGCGACCGCTGAGGCCCTTCACCTCCACCCCAACAGCGTCAAGTACCGACTCGACCGCTGGCAGCAGCTGACCGGTTGGGATCCGCGAACTCTCGAAGGCGCGCAGCGGTCCCTGCTGAGCATCGCGCTCGCCGAGCGGCAACCGCCGCCAGCGAGCGCGACGACCTGACCGGGTCAGGCGGGAACCGCCTCGATGACCGCGTAGGGGCTGTCATCCACCTGCGTCACGCGGGTGCGCCGCAGGCCGGCCTGCGCCAGCAGGGCGTCAAACTCGGCCAGGGTCCGTTCCCGGGCGCTGAGCATGGTCAGCATGGCGATGTCCATCAGTGGAGCGATGCCGCCAGCGTCCTCGTCCATGACGATTTCGACGATCGCGATCCGTCCGCCCGGGCGCATGGCCGCACGGCAGTTGCGCAGGATGCGCACACACTCTTCGTCCTGCCAGTCGTGCAGGATGTGTTTCAGCAGGAACAGGTCACCCTCCGGGACCTGCTCGAAGAAGTCGCCGGGCCGCACGGTGCACCGGTCGTCGAGGCCACGCGCCTTGGCCGCCGAGGTCGCGCCGGGCACGGCGTGCGGCAAGTCCAGGACGACGCCCTTGAGATGCGCGCGCCTGGCCAGCAACTCCAGCACGAAGGCGCCGTCGGCACCGCCCACATCCACGACGGTGTCGATGGTCGAGACGTCGAGCGAGCCGACGGCACCGAGGATGACCGGCGTCGACAGATTGGTCATCGCGGTGCCGAAGAGCGCCGCCTCGTCCGGGTGTTCGGCGAGGTAGTCGAAGATCGACATGCCGAGCACTTCGTGCGATTGTGTCCGGCCCGCGCGTACCGCCGCGGGCGTCTGCCCCCAAGTGAGCCAGTGCCCGGGCGCGGTCTGCGCGAGTGCGTAGCTTCTCAACGACAATGGGGAGTCCTTGTGCAGGAACGCGAGCAGAGGCGTGCCCGCGAAAGCGCCATTGGCGTGCGAGGCCAGGCCGAGGCTCGCACACGCTCGCATCAGCCGGTGCGTGGCGTCCGGGTCCGAGCCTTCGATGGTCGCGATGTCGGCTGCCGTCCGCGGACCGTCCGCGAGGTGCTCCGCCAGCGACAGGTCGGCGGCGGTGCGGACGATCTGTGATACCCAGAAGCCATGGACCATCTGGAGCAGCGATTCATAACCGTTTGCCATGTGAAGTCCCCCTGGTAGCTACATCAACTCGTAGTCGGCTGTGACTCGCCGCGATTCGACGCTATCCACCGATGACCAGCGGTTTTACGGCTGCGCCCTCGAAATTTGCGGGGTCGCTCTTGTGGGAATCCACGAAACTCCTGCGGCCAGGCAGATCGCCATGGGGGAACGCCTGAGCCTCCGCGGTAGCGTGGGTCACGGCGTCTGGCTGGCGGGTTTGTGCCGCGAACATGGCACACGCGACGTTTGCCGTACCGGCCGATCGGGAACCTCGGCCGCCACGCCGTCGCTGGTCTCCCCCCAGGACGCCCGAGGAGGGCGGTGAATCATGGACCAGTCCCAACCGAAGGTGCCCGATCGGAGCGAGCAGGTGGACCAGATCCCGACCGTTCTCATCCCGGGCCTGCTGTGCTCGCCCCTCCTGTATGCCGAGCAGCTTCCCGACCTGTGGCGGCTCGGACCGGTCACCCTGGCGAATCACTGCCACGCCGGTGACCTCACCGAATTGGCCCGGTCGATCCTGGCCGGGTCGCCGCCGCGCTTCACGCTCGTCGGGCTGTCGATGGGCGGCTATCTGGCCTTCGAAATCATGCGGCAGGCCGCGCACCGGGTGGACCGCCTCGCCCTGCTGGACACCACCGCCCGCGCCGACTCCCCCGAACGCCGAGCGCGCCGGCACGACCAGCTGCGACGGGTGGGCACCGGCCAGTTCCACGCGGTGGTCGACGAGCTGTACGACGGCTGGGTCCACCCCGCCCGGGTCGCCGACGCCCAGCTGCGGCAGCTGGTCCGCCAGATGGCGGATGAGACCGGTCCCGACGCGTTCGGCCGCCAACAGGCCGCCATCATGAACCGTCCCGACTCCCGCGACGGCCTGGCCGCCATCGACTGTCCCACCCTCGTTCTGGTCGGGGCGCAGGACACCGTCACCCCCGTCGAGCAGGCACGGGAGCTTGCCGACGCGATACCCGACGCCCGGTTGGCCGTGATCCCCGACTGCGGCCATCTGTCCACTTTGGAACGGCCGGCCGCGGCCACCCGGGCGCTGATCGACTGGCTTACCCCATGACGCCCCGCGGTCCAGGCACCGCGACGCCGCCAGAAAAACCGGTTGCCCCTTCGGCCCCACTACTGCACCGTGACGGGCGTGATCGATTCTGCTCACCTTCTCGCGGCCTATGACGAGCAACTACGCACCGACGCCGAGACGCCGAGCGCGATCTCGGTCACCAGACACGGACCGCTGCGACTCGTGACCTTCGCGGGTGGCCGTGGCTTCGTCACCTACCGCGACCTCGACGGGGCGGACGCCGGCACGATCCGGCGGCTCGTTGCGGAGGTGCTCGCCCACTACCGGGCCGACCCCGAAATCAACCGGGTGGAGTGGAAGACCCGCGGGCACGATCACGCGCCGGGGTTGCACGAGACGTTGCTGGACAACGGGTTCACCGCGGACGACACCGAGTCGATCATGGTCGGCGAGGCGCGGCTGCTGGCCGTCGACGTTCCGCTGCCCGAGGGTGTGACCCTGCGCCGGGTCACCGAGGAGCCAGACGTCCGCGCGATGGTCGCGATGCAGGACGAGGTCTTCGGCACCCCGGCCAGCGATGACATGGCGAACGCGATGCTGCGCCGCCTGGCTCTCGGCGACGGCATGGAGATGTGGGTGGCCGAGGCCGAGGGGCAGATCGTCAGCGCCGGCCGGCTGGAGCCGGTGAGCGGGACCAACTTCGCGGGAATCTGGGGCGGCGCCACGCGCGAACAGTGGCGCGGTCGTGGGATCTACCGCGCGTTGACGGCCGCGCGGGCCCGTTCGGCACTCCATAACGGCAAGACACTGATCAACAGCGACTCGACGGAGTACTCGCGCCCGATCCTCGAACGCTCCGGTCTGGTCAAGGTCTCCACGACGACGCCCTACATGTGGAAGCGGTGAGCGCCGGGTCGGCCTCGACCGCGACCGCGTTCGTCACCCGGTCCTCCACCAACCCAGCGCCTCGCCGTCGTCGTCGTAGACGTTCCCGTACTCCCACGGGCAGCCGCGCGCCGCGGTCCACCCGTTGACGGCATCCTCCACGGCCTCGAACCCGGCGGTGACCGGCACGGTGATCACGACGAATCGCCGGTGCGGCGGCAACTCGACCAGCCCGTCGAGCCGTTGGAACGCCGCGACGAGCACGGCGACCTCGTCGTCGGCCGGTGGTGGCGACGGGTACAGCAGGAGGCACAGGTTTCCCCCGCGGCGCAGTACCTCGAATTTCCCATCGTCGCCGACGCGGATCCGGTCCCCCGCGGCGCAACCCGCGGCCAGTCCGGGGGTGCCGAGAACGTCGTAGACGCCGGGCTCGACCGGCAGCGCCGGCACCGCCTCGTAGACCGGGCGCCCGCTGGAGGCATTGCCGGCGAGCAAACGGACGTGGGAAGGATCCTGCCCGGCAACGGTCATTCCCGGATTCTCCACCCGCCGTCACCGCCCCACGGGCGAGGCCCGGCGCTGAAGACGGCCGGCCCCGATCGGCGTCACTCGGTGCGCAGGACCCGGCGGAGTTGGGCGGCGTACGCGGCGGGGTGGGTGGTGTTGCCGTTGTGGCCACCCGGGAACTCGACGAGTTCGGTGTCGAGGAGGAGCGCCAACTCCTGGGCGCAGCGGTGGTCGAAGACGGAACGCGGGGTGGTACGCCCGGCGGCGGGCACGACGCGGATGCCGGTCGACCCGGCGTGGTCGCTGGCACCGGCGATACCGGCGGCGTCGTTGGCACCGGCGATGCCCGAGACCCGCACGGGATCCAGTGCGTCCCGCACGACGGCGGTGAAGTCGTGCCGGATGAACCGGTCGAAGTTGGCCACCCGCTGTGGCGTCATCGGCTGCGGCATCAGGTCCGGTTCGACCTCCTGATTGACCGGATCGATGCCGAGCACCTGTGCGATCTGCGCGAACGCGGCGGGTAGACCGCCCGCGCGATAGGTCTGCTGGATCGCGCGAAGTTCGGCCTCATGGTGGGCGCGTTCGGCCGGTGGCAGCAGCCACGGCGCGACGGGTTCGTGCGCGACGAGAGTGGCGATTCGACCGGGGTGCCGGACCGCCAGGTGCAGCCCGATGACGGCGCCGATGCTGCAACCGAGCATCGCGACCGGCTCGTCGGCGAGGTCGGCGACCAGCCGGTACACGTCGTCGGCGTGCTCGGGCAGCGTGGCCGGGCGCGCCGGGTCGTCGAGAGTACTGCGGGACAGCCCCCGGCGGTCGTAGGTCAACACCGTGAAGTCGGCGGCGAGGTGGTCGACCAGGTCGGTGCTGCGCTCGGCGTCGCCCTCGCCGCTCTGGCTGATCAGCAGCAGCGGCCCCGTGCCGCGCACCTCGTAGTAGAGCCTCGCGCCCGGCACCGGCAACACGCCGGCTCCGACGATCGGGGTAACCGTGGCTGTCGCGGTGCTGTTCATCGGGGTCCTCCACGCAATCGGCTCATCGGTCGCCGGGCCACCGTAACCCATCAGATTAGATGCATCAAGTGAGATGTATCTGAACTGATGTATCATCGCCGACGTGAACGGCATCGAACTGTTTCTGCTCGGGCGGACGCTGATGAAGATTGGCGAGGAGGCCATCCCGACCGACGGCGTCGGCCAGTACTCCACCAGCCACCGTTCGGTGCTCATCGTCGCCAGCGACATCCGCGCGCACCCCGACAGCGCGGTGGGCGAGATCGCCGAGCGGACCGGCTTCCCGCAGAGCAAGGTGTCCGCGTGCGTCGCGCGGCTGCGCGAGGCCGGCGCCGTCGACACCTCGACCGATCCCCAGGACCGACGCCGCCTGCTGGTACGGCCGGCATCGCAGGTCTCCGAGCGCGTCGCCCAGGTGCGCGCCGCCCCGATCGACAGCGCCCTCGGCGCGGCGCTGGGCAGCCGGGATCCTCAAGTCCTCACCGAGGTGCGGGCCGCGCTGGACGCCCTCGCCCGGCACCTGACCCCACAGGCGATCGCCCGCCTGCGCACCGCACCGGGAGACTTACCCGCAGCCGACTGAGCCGCCGCCGACCGAGCCGCCGCCGAGGTCCCGGGACCCGGCCGGACGAACCGGCGTCAGACGCGCGCGGGCTGGCCCTGCAGATGCTGGGCGAGGACCGCGCGGTGGGTCTTGCTGGCCTCGGCGTGCCGCCGCACGCCGGCCTCGGTGGGATTCACGTACACGCCACGGCGGTCGTCCTCGCACAGCGTCCGCTGCACCAGGCCACCCTTCTCCAGCCGGGCGACGGTGCGGGACAGTGCGCTCTGGCTGAGGTACATGTCGGCCGCGAGCTCCTGCATGCGGCGCTTCTCACAGTCGACGCCGATCAGGCGGTCGAGCGTCTCGTACTCGCTCATCGTCAGGCCGTGCGCGTCCTGCAGTTCCCGCTCAAGCTGGCTCGCGACCACGTTGTAGCTGCTCAACAGTGAGCGCCAGCGGTCGACCAGACCCGTGTCGGATCCCATGAGCCGCATCCTACACCTGCGTGGGCATCTAATGCAGCCACATTAGCTGCTTATGCAAATGATGCGTGGACAACCAATGCGCGTGCATCTAATGTGTTCGACGTGACCAGCACCGACACCATTCCGGTCTCCACGGTCCCCGCGACCGCGACCGCCACAGCCCTTCCCGACTCAGCGACGGAGCAGCGCTGGACCCCGCGCCTCTGGGGGGTTCTCGCGGTGCTCTGCACCGTTCTGTTCCTAGACGGGCTCGATGTCTCGATGGTCGGAGTGGCCCTGCCGTCCATCGGCACCGACCTGCACCTGTCCACCACCTCCCTGCAATGGATCGTCAACGGCTACGTCCTCGGATACGGCGGGCTGCTGCTGCTCGGCGGGCGCACCGCCGACCTGCTGGGCCGCCGCAACACCTTCCTGATCGCGCTCGCCGTCTTCGCCGCGGCCTCGCTGACCGGCGGCCTGATCAACAGCGGCTCGCTGCTGATCGCCACCCGGTTCGTCAAGGGCCTGGCCGCGGCGTTCACCGCACCGACCGCCCTGTCCATCCTGACCACCACCTTCCACGAGGGTCGGGCCCGCAACCGGGCACTGTCGGTGTTCTCGGTCTTCGGGGCCAGCGGCTACTCCAGCGGACTGATCCTCGGTGGGCTGCTCACCAGCCTGGGCTGGCGGTGGACCTTCCTGATCCCGGCGCCCGTGGCGGTGATCGCGCTGATCGCCGGCATCGCCCTGATCCGCAAGGACGGGCGGGCGACCGAGGGCGGGCACGATCTGGTCGGTGCCCTCACCCTCACCACCGGCATGCTGCTGGCCGTCTACACGGTGGTCTCGGCGCCCCAGCGCGGCTGGCTCGACCCGCTCACCCTGGGTTCGTTCGCGCTCGCGGCCGCCCTGCTGATCACCTTCGTACTGACCGAGCAGCGGGTCAGGCACCCGCTGATCCGGTTGGCGATCCTGAGGATCGGCTCGATCGTGCGGGCCAACCTGAGCATGGCGGCACTGTTCGGCTCGTACCTGAGCTTCCAGTTCATGATGACGCTGTACCTGCAGGACGTTCTGCACTGGTCGCCGCTGAAGATGGCCTTCGCCCTGCTGCCGGCCGGGCTCGTGGTCGCGTTCGGCTCACCGCTGACGGGCCGGCTCATCGACCGGTACGGGTCGCAGCGGCTCATCGTCGCCTCGATGCTCTCCCTCAGCCTGGGATACGTCTGGTTCCTGGCCACCGCGGGCAACACCCCGCACTACACGGTGACCATCCTGCCCACCATGGTGCTGCTGGGCGCCGGATTCGCCTTCGGGTTCAGCTCGGCCATGTCGCAGGCGACGGACGGCATCGCCGACTCGGAGCAGGGGCTGGCCTCCGGCCTGGTGCAGAGCTCGGGTCAGGTCGGCGCCGCGCTGGTACTGGCCGTGGTCACCGCACTGGTCGCCAGCGGCGCGTCGAGCGCCGGGACGGCCGACTTCCGCCAGTACAACCCAGGCGTCAACCTGGTCACCGCGGTGGCCGTGGTCGGCCTGCTGCTCAACCTGGTAGCACTGATCAAGCGACCCCGCGCGCGGCACGCCGGCTGAGCGGCTGGCGCGCGAACTCGACGGGGTGTTGACCGGTGCGCATGACGCCGGTCAGCACCCCGCTGGCGGTCGCGATACCGTCCCCGTTACGGCAGCACGACGAGCCGGCGCCCTCGTAGGTCGGTGCGCTGCCAGGCGGTTTCGATGTCGCGCAGTGGCACCGTCTCCACGTCGAAGGTGAGTTTGCCGGACCGCGCCCACGTCACGACCTGCCCGTACACCTCGCCCATGGTCTGGGGGTCAAGTCCCTTGGCCGCACCGCAGATCTCGACCCCGGAGGTGCGCAGGCTCTCCGCGGCAAGGGTGAGCGCGCCGCCGGCCGACTCACCGATCTGGATCACCCGGGTCCGCTTCGGGAACGCGAACGACTTCGGGACCAGCGCCCGCAGCAGAATCTCGGTGGGCCGGCCCCAGAGGTAGTCCAGCACCACGTCGTAGCCGTCCCCCCGGGCGTCGAGGTACGCCTGCGCCAGTGCCTCGTCTGAAACCGCGGTATTGATCACCGTATCGGCGCCGAGGGCGCGCACCTCACCCAACTGGTCGTCGTCGCGGCCGGTCGCGACGATCCGTCCGGCGCCCAGCAGCCGGGCCACCTTCACCGCCAGCCGCCCGGCGACCCCGGTCGCGCCCTGTACCAGCACCGTTTCGCCGGGCACGAAGCCACCGGCGGTCTTGATGGACATGCCGGTGATGGCCGTGCCCAGCACGGTCGCGATGGCCGGATCGATCACCTCCACGATCGGAGCGAACGAACCCTTCGCCACCACCGTCTTCTCGGCGAGCGCACCGTAGGGCGGGCGCGGGTTGCCGAACCCGACGACGGTGCCGTCGGGCAGTGTGCCGATGCCGTCGAAGGCGGGGATCGCCGGCAACTGGGCGACGTACCGCTGGCTCGCGTAGTGCGTGCCGGCCGCGACGGCCTTGTCGACGTTCTCGACGGCGACCGCCCGCACGTCGATGACCACCTCATCCTCGCCGGGCACGGGGTCCGGGAACTCCTCATAGCGCGGGATGCCGCCGATCTCGTGCAACACCGCCGCCTTCATCACAGCTCCCGACCGAAGAACGCCGCGATCCGCCGCTGCCAGGCCACCATCACCCGAGGGGGGCGGGCGGGCGAATGGTTGCGCGAGAGGCGAGGGGCGACGAGGCGGCGGCGCGCCCGGCCGTGGCGCGCCCGGCCCTGGTGCCCGGCCGAACGCTCGGCGTGCGCGGGAAGCCCGGAAATGCGATGCGTCGCGCGGTGCGCCAGGCCGCGGAGCGAGCGCTCGGCTGTCATCTCGATCTCCTTCTCTCTATCAGTGATAGAGAGAATCTATCACTGATAGAGTGGGAACGGAGGTGCCGAATTTGACGTTGGACCGACAGCGGATCGTCGCCGAGGCTGTCGCCCTGCTGGACGCCGAGGGCCTCGACGCCGTGACAACGCGCAAACTCGCCGCACGGCTGGGCGTGCGATCCCCGACCTTGTACTGGCACCTGCCCAACAAGGCGGCCCTGGTCACCGCCATCGCGGAGGCGATTCTCGGCGAGCAGTTCGACGAGCTGTCGCCGCCCGAGCCGGATGAACGCTGGCAGGACTGGCTGACCGGCCTCGCCGAGCGGCTGCGCCGGGCGCTGCTCGCTCACCCCGACGGGGCCCGGATCATCTCGGCCTCCCAGCTCTCCCTCAAGATGGCGGCCATCTCCGAACTGGCGATGAGCACCCTGGTGGCGCGCGGCGTCCCGCTGCGGCAGGCCCGCGTGATCGTGCTGACCGTCGAGCGCTTCACGGTCGGCCACGTCCTCGAAGAGCAGGCCCCCCGCCCGGACGCGGAGGCGTTGAGAGACTTCGACATGGCCACCTTCGCCGAGGGGCACCCGACCGTGGTCGCCGCGATCACCGAGTACTTCGAGCCCGGCCGCACCGTCGACGAGCTGTTTCGCGAGTGCCTGGAGGTGGTCATCGAGGGCGCCGTGGCCAAGGCCGGTCCGGCATCCTGACCGCTAGCCGGGATGGCGAACGTACGCGCGCCGCCGCCAGGGGATGATCTGGGCATGGAGCCGCCCGTCGCCGACCTCGACATCGATCCGGACCTGGTTGCGCGGCTGATCCGCTCCCAGCACCCCGACCTGGCCGGCCCGCTGACGCGTACCGCGCACGGCTGGGACAACGACATCTACCGGTTGGGCGACGACCTGTGCGTGCGGCTGCCCCGCCGGCACGTGGCCGCCGAACTCATCGCCAACGAGCAGCGATGGCTGCCGGAGTTGGCCGGCCGGCTCGGTACCCGCGTGCCCGTGCCGGTACGCGTCGGGCGGCCCGACCGCGACTACCCGTACCCCTGGAGCATCGTCCGCTGGTTCGACGGTCTGCCGGCCGGCCAGCTGCCGCCCGCCGGGCGGGCGGGCATCGCCGAGGATCTGGCGCGGTTCATGGCGGCCATGCACGTCCCGGCGCCCGACCACGCACCGCGCAACCCCGTGCGCGGCGTGCCGCTGGCCCACCGTACCCCGGCCGTGCGCGAGCGGCTGGCCAGCGGCCTGATCCCGCACGCCGCGCGGCTCCTGGCGATCTGGGACGAGCTGACCGAGGTACCCGCCTGGGCCGGGCCGCCGCTGTGGCTGCACGGCGATCCGCACCCGGCAAACCTGCTGGTCCGCCCCGACCCCGACCCCGGGCTCGACCCAGACGACGGCAGCGGCGGCGGCACGGCACGGCTGTGCGCGGTACTCGACTTCGGCGACCTGACCAGCGGCGACCCCGCCACCGACCTGGCCGCCGCCTGGCTGGTCTTCGATCCGCCCGGCCGCCGCGCGTTCCGCGCCCACGTCGACCGGCTCACCGGAACCGACGCCCCCACCTGGGCACGCGCCCGCGGCTGGGCGCTGGGCATGGGCACCGCGATGGCGGTCAACGCCGACTCGCACCCGCGCACGGCCGCCGCCGGCCGGCACGCGCTCGATCAGGTCCTGCTGGACTCCTGACTGCCCGGCCGTCAGCCTCTTCCGTCGGCCGCCGTCGAGGAGCTCACGACCGTCCTCTCAGGACGGTCAGGGCTTGGCGCGCTTGCGCGGCCGTACCGTCACCTCGACCGGGGTGCCCTCGAAGTCAAACTCCTCGCGCAGCTTGCGCTCCACAAACCGCACGTACCCGGCGTCCAGCGGCCCGGTGGAGAACAGCACGAACCTCGGCGGACTGGTACCCGCCTGGGTCGCGAACAGCACCTTCGGCGCCCGCCCCCCGCGGATCGGGTGCGGAGTCGCCTGTACCAGCGCGGTCAGCCACTGGTTGAACTGGCCGGTCGGTACCCGCTTCTCCCAGTTGGCCAGCGCCTGGTGCAGGGCGGGAGCCAGCCGCTCCACCGCGCGACCGGTCTTCGCCGACACGTTGACCCGCAGCGCCCACGGGATGCGGCGCAGTTCCCGCTCCACCTCCCGTTCCAGGAAGTACCGGCGGTCCTCGTCGACCAGGTCCCACTTGTTGAAGGCCAGCACCAGCGCCCGGCCGGACTCGGTGACCATCGACAGGATCCGCTGGTCCTGCTCGCTGATCGGTTCGCTCGCGTCCAGCAGCACGATGGCCACCTCGGCCGCGTCGATCGCCGCCTTGGTGCGCAGCGACGCGAAGTACTCGGTGCCGCTGGCCTGCCCGACCCGCTTGCGCAGCCCGGCCGTGTCCACCAGCTGCCAGGTCTCGCCGCCGATCTGCGCCAGGCTGTCCACCGGGTCCACCGTGGTACCGGCGACCGCGTCGACCACCGCCCGGTCCTCCTGGGAGAGCCGGTTGAGCAGGCTCGACTTGCCCACGTTCGGCCGGCCCACCAGCGCCACCCGGCGCGGGCCGCGCGGACGCGGCGCCTCGGCGGGCGCCGGCACCGGAAGGGCCTCCAGCACCGCGTCGAGCAGGTCGCCCGAGCCCCGGCCGTGCAGCGCCGAGACCGGGTACGGCTGGCCCAGGCCCAGCGACCACAGCGACATGGACTCGATTTCCTGGGCCGCGTTGTCGACCTTGTTGGCCACCAGCAGCACCGGCTTGGCGCTGCGCCGCAGCATCTTGACGGCGGCCTCGTCCACGTCCGTGGCGCCCACCCGGGCGTCCACCACGAACAGCACCGCGTCCGCCGTGGCCACCGCGGCCTCCGCCTGCGCGGCGATAGCGGCCGCGCGGTCGCGGGCGTCCGGCTCCCAGCCACCGGTGTCCACAATGGTGAACCGGCGGCCGGTCCACAGCGCGTCGTAGGCCACCCGGTCCCGGGTCACCCCGGGCACGTCCTCAACCACCGCCTGGCGGCGGCCGATGATCCTATTGACCAGGGTCGACTTGCCGACATTCGGCCGCCCGACCACGGCCACCACCGGCGCGGGTCCCTGCGGCTCGCCGTCCCCGAGGTCCGCCCGCTCGGCGTCAAGGTCGACGTCGTCGAGGAACTCGGGCACAGCTGCCTCGAATGAGTCAGCCACAGACACTCCCTACCAGGTCGAGAAGCCGGCCGACAACCTCGTCGATGCCCAGTTCGGTGGTGTCGAGCACCACCGCGTCCGACGCCTGGGCCAGCGGATCCGCGGCGCGGCTGGAGTCCAGCTTGTCCCGGCGGGCCATCGCCTCGGCGGTGGTCGACAGGTCGGTGTCGTGCTCGGCGCTGCGCCGCCGGGCCCGGGTGTGCGCGGCGGCGGTCAGGTACACCTTCAGGTTGGCGTCCGGGGCCACCACCGAACCGATGTCACGCCCCTCCACCACGATCCGGGCGGTGTCGGCGATGATCTCGCGCTGGCGGGCCACCAGCAGGGCCCGCACGGCCGGCACCGCGGAGACCGCGGACACCGCCCCGGTCACCGCTGGACCGCGGATCTCGCCGTCGACCGGGTCGCCGTTGAGCCGGATGTACGGCGCGTCCGGGTCGGTACCGCTGTCCAGCGTCACCTCACCGGCGATCTTGGCGACCGCCTCGGAGTCGGCCGGATCGGCCCCGGCGGTCAGCACGGCCAGGGTCACCGCCCGGTACATCGCCCCGGTGTCCAGGTAGCCCGCGTGTAGCTCGGCGGCGAGCCGGCGGGACACCGTCGATTTCCCAGAACCCGACGGACCGTCAACGGCCACCACACACGCGTCCACGCCACTACTCCCTACTTGTCGGCCACCCACACCAATCATGCCGGGTCGGCCAGATCCGGCACGCGGCACGGACCAACCCCTGAGGGAGGCTAGTCCCCTACCGCCTTGAACAGCGCGGCAACCTCGGTCTGGTTGAGCCGGCGGTGGCGGCCCGGCCGCAGGTCGCCCAGCTTGACCGGCCCGATCGCGGTGCGCACCAGCCGGGTCACCGGGTATCCGACCTCGTCCATCAACCGTCGCACGATGTGCTTGCGCCCCTCGTGCAACACCAGTTCCACGAGTACCCGGCCCGGCATCGAGTCGACCAGCCGGAAATCGTCGACCCGCGCCGGGCCGTCCTCGAGCTCGATCCCGGCGGCCAACTGCCGGCCCACGCCACGGCGCATCGGACCCGGCACCTCGACCAGGTACGTCTTGGACACCCCGTACGACGGGTGCATCAGCTTGTGCGCCAGCCCCCCGTCGTTGGTCAGCAGCAGCAGGCCCTCGCTGTCCGCATCGAGCCGTCCGACGTGGAAAATCCGCTCTGGGATGTTTTTCAGGAAGTCGGCGATCGCCTCGCGCCCGCGCTCGTCGGCCATCGTGGCGACCACTCCGCGCGGCTTGTTCATCGCCAGGTACACCAGGTTGGCGTCGACGACGATCCGCTCGCCGTCCACGTGGATCTCGGCGGTGGTCGGGTCGACCTTGTCGCCGAGCGTGGCCACCCGGCCGTCGACGGTCACCCGACCCGCGGCGATCAGCTCCTCGCTGGCTCGGCGGGAGCCGACACCGGCGGCGGCGAGGACCTTCTGGAGCCGGTCAGCGTTGGGCATCAGCGATCTCATCCACATCATCGGGCAGGAATGGGGCCAGGGGCGGCAGCTGATCCACCGAATCCAGCCCGAGCTTCTCAAGGAAGAGGCTGGTCGTGCGATAGAGGTGGGCACCGGTCTCCGGCTCGGTACCGCAATCCTCGATCAAGCCGCGAGTTACCAGGGTACGCATGACCCCATCACAGTTGACACCGCGGATGGCCGAAATCCGAGAACGGGTCACCGGCTGCTTGTACGCGACCACGGCGAGGGTCTCCAGGGCCGCCTGGGTCAGCCGTACCGACTGGCCGTCCAGCACGAACCGCTCCACGTAGGGGGCGTACCGGGTCCTCGTGTACAGCCGCCAGCCGCCGGCCGCCCGGCGCAGGTCGAAGCCGCGATCCTGCCGCTCGTACTCCCCGGCCAGCGTGGACAGTTCGGCGGTGATCCGCTCGACCGGCTGCTCCAGCACCTGGGCCAGCAGCGACTCCGCGACCGGCTCGTCGACCACCAGCAGGATGGCCTCGATCGCGGCGCGCAGCTCCGCGGCGGGCAGCTCCGCGAGGGGCGGCAACTCGTCGGCCGCGGCGGGGCCCGGAAGGACCGGCACGGGCGCGGCCGCGCCGGCGCTCAGCTCCGCGCCACCATCGCCGACCACGGACACCGGCTCGACCACGGACTCCGGCTCAGCCACGGACTCCGGCTCAGCCACGGACACCGGCTCGACCACGGACACCGGCTCCACGCCCGACTCCGGCTCCGGCTCCGCGACCGACTCCGGCTCGACCACGGACTCCGGCTCAGCCGGTGGGACGGCGGGCTCGGGAGCGTCGGTCGGCTCGGCGGGGGGCTCGGGGATGAGGGCGGGCTCGGTGACCGGCTCCGGCACCGGCTGGGCCGCCGGCCCCGGCTGCTCCACCGGATCCACGCTCGGCGAAGCCGTGCGCTCCGGCTCGCGCTCCGGCTCGGACACCGCGGCGGGCTCACGCTCCACAGCAGGATGCTCAGGCTCGGCAGCAGGGGGCTCGGGCTCGGCAGCAGCCGGCTCGGGCTCGAAAGCAGCCGGCTCAGGCTCGAAAGCAGCCGGCTCAGGCTCGAAAGCAGCCGGCTCAGGCTCGAAGGCAGGCTCCGACACCGCGCCGGGATCGGGCTCCGCGGCGGGATCGGGCTCCGCGGCGGACTCGGGCTCCGGCTCGCGCGCCCATGGCGGCACCCACGCCGCCGCCTGGCTGGCGAGCGAATCGTCCCCCCAGTTGTCACTCATCCCGTTTCTCCCCGTCCGACGGCTCCGGTCCGGACTCGGCTGCCGAGTCGGGGTCCGCGTCCGCCCGCTCCCGCTGCGGCGCCGGCTCGGTGGGGGCGCCCGCGTACTCGTCCACCTGCACCTCGACTGCCTCCGCGCCGTCCGCGGCGATCCAGCGTACGGTCAGCTCCCCGAGCGCCTCCACCTGGTCGAAGCCGATCAGCCCCTCCCGGTACATCTCCAGCAGCGCCAGGAACCGCGCCACCACCTCCAGGGTCGACTGGCAGTCCGCGCACAGCACCCGGAACGTCGCCATGCGCAGTTTGACCAATTTTTCGCGTAGCACCGCCAGGTGCTCCCGCACGCTGACCCGCACCATGTGCACGTGGGCGATGGAGACCTCGGGCGGCCGCTTCGGCGCCAGTGCGCGCGCCGCCAGTTGGGCCAGCCGGGTCGCCCCGATGCCCAGGATCAGGTCCGGTAGCGCCTCCGCGTACTGCGGCTCCAGCCCGACGGCCCGGGGCCAGCGCCGCGCGCCGGTCTCCGACAGCATCGCCAGGTGCGCCGCGGCCTCCTTGAACGCCTTGTACTGCAGCAGCCGCGCGAACAGCAGGTCGCGCGCCTCCAGCAGGGCCAGGTCTTCCTCGTCCTCGACCGCGGCGGCCGGCAGCAGCCGGGCCGCCTTCAGGTCCAGGAGGGTGGCGGCGACCACCAGGAACTCGCTCGCCTCGTCGAGGTCCCAATCGTCCCCCATCGCCCGGATATAGGCGATGAACTCGTCCGTGACCTTGTGCAGCGCCACCTCGGTGACGTCCAGCTTGTGCTTGCTGATCAGCTGCAGCAGCAGGTCGAACGGCCCGGTGAAGTTGGTGAGGGTGACCTGGAACCGACCCGAGGCTCCCGCCTCGACCGCCGAGTCCACGGTCGGGTCCGCCGCCGCCTCCGCGGCCAGTTCCGCCGGGGCGTCGGGGACGTCCACCGATGTGGCACCCTCAGGCGCGGCGTCCGGGGTGGCTTCGGGCAGGGTCACGACACGAACCCTACCCACGGGCGTCGATCAGCGATGGTTGGCGTGCGCGGCGATGACCTCACGGGCCAACTGCCGGTAGTTGCGGGCACCCGAGGAGGCCGGGTCCAGCGACGTGATCGGGGTACCGGCGACGGTCGACTCGGGGAACTTCACCGTCTTGGTAATCACCGTTTGGTACACCTTGTCCCCGAATGCCTCGACTACCCGCTGAAGCACCTGCCGGCAGTGCGTGGTCCGCGAGTCGTACATGGTGGCCAGGATGCCCTCGAGCTCCAGGTCGAAGTTGAGCCGCTCGCGCACCTTGTCGATCGTGTCCAGCAGCAGGGCCACGCCGCGCAGGCTGAAGAACTCGCACTCCAGCGGGATGAGCACCCCATGCGCGCAGGTCAGCGCGTTGATGGCGAGCAGGCCCAGGGACGGCTGGCAGTCGATCAGGATGAAGTCGTACTCCTTGAGCACCGGGCGCAGCAGCCGGGACAGGGCCATCTCCCGGGCCACCTCGGTGACCAGCTGAATCTCGGCGGCGGACAGGTCGATGTTGGCCGGCAGCAGGTGCAGCCCGTCAACGTCGGTCTTGATCCGGATGTCGTCGAGCGTGCAGTCGTCGTGCATCAGCAGGTTGTAGATGGACAGATCCAGGTTGTGGGGGTTGACCCCCAGCCCGACCGACAGCGCGCCCTGCGGGTCGAAGTCGACCAGCAGCACGCGTCGGCCGTACTCGGCCAGTGCCGCGCCGAGGTTGATGGTGGTCGTCGTCTTTCCGACGCCACCCTTCTGGTTGGCCATCGCGATGATGCGGGCGGGGCCGTGCTCGTCCAGCGGCAGCGGCTGCGGGATCGGCCGGCGCTGGGTGAACGCGGTCGGATCGGCCGGCCCGAGCTCAGCGCCGAGATCGAGTCCGGACTGCTCCGCACGCATCTGCGAGGTCCACGATTCGGCCTGGTGCTCGATGCCTGTCATCTCTTGTACGCCCTTCCCGACGACGGGTCGGCGCCGCCGCTCGCGGACTTCCACGGACTGTCCAGGAGTACGCGTCGTGGCCCGACTGTACGCCACGGAATGGGCGTAACCCCGCAGCCCAATCGGCGTGTTGCGAGGGGGGTGCGCGGCGGGCGCGCGACCTGCCGCGCGATGCCGCCTCCGGCACCCGTCGGGCCGCGTCGCTCCGCCTCGCTCACGCCGCCCAAACCCGTCCGAGGGCGGTCAGATCAGTCGCGGTCGCGCCGCGCCGTCAGGTCACGCCGAGGCCGCGCAGCGCCGCCACCACCGCCTCGGCCGGCTGGCCGCACGGATTTTTCGGAATGTGCGGCTGGTACGCCTCGTCGTCGCGATCGACCAACCAGAAGGTGGGCAGGGCTATCAAATAGGCGGGGCACACGCCGGTCGAGCGCGGGGCGTCGGGCTGGCGTAGCCCGGCGACCAGCGGGCCCAGGTCGCCGTGGGTGATGGTGACCGGGCGCGGCGAGGCGCTCGGCGCGGGCGCGCCGGAGGCCAGGTGCGGCGCGCCGATCGGGCACGACGCCACCTCGGCCCAGTCCTGGTCGGGCAGCGGCCCGCCGGTGATGGCCGGCGACGTGCCGCAGGTCAGCGAGGACACCGGCACGGCGGCGGTCACGCCGCCGCTGGGCAGCGTCGGGTCGGCCGGGCCGTTGGTCGAGCTGGTCTGGGCGCAGCCGGTCGCGAGGGCCACCGTCGCGACGGTCATCGCGGCGAGGGCCACCGCGATGCCGGCCGGGCGGGCACGGCGTGGGGTGGCGGGCGGACGATCCCGGACAGTGTTCATCGGCGAACTCCTTCTCGTGCGGCCTCGGGTAATTCGACGCGCGCCGCGCCACACCGGTTCCCCTGGCCCTGTTCTGTGCGCTTGGGTCCGTCCTCGCACCGGTCGCCAACCGGCCGGCTCGGTGATGTCGAGGCGCGCGGCTCGGCTCCGACCGCAGGCTGGAGGACGGTCCACGGCCAGGCGGGTAGGACGGTCCACGACCAATAGGAACGGAGTCGCAGCCCCATGAAGATCCGCGCGCGTACCAGCATCAGCGTCGACGGCTACGTGGCCACCCCGAGCGGCTGGCCCGCGCTGACCGCCGACCCGTCGTTCGTCTCCGGCGCGAGCCACGGCTTCCCGGAGTTCCTCGCGGACTGCGAGGCGGCGCTGATGGGCCGCACGACGTTCGTGCCGGCACTGACCAACGATCGGTGGCCCTGGCCGAACCTGGACGTGTTCGTTCTGAGCGGGAAGCGCCCGTCGGGCACCCCGGACCACGTGGTCGTCGACGCCGATCCGGCGCGGCTGCTGTACCGGATGCGGGCCGCCAACCGGGGCCGGGACGTGCACCTGGTCGGCGGGCCGCGCACGATCGAGACGTTCCGAGCCCTCGGCGCGCTGGACACCCTCGAAATCATCGTGCTTCCCGTCCTGCTCGGCGGCGGGATGCGGCTGACCGAGTCGTTGAGCACCGGGGCCGGCCTGGCGTTCGAGCGCGAACGCGCGCTGCCCGGCGGCTCCGTGGAGATCGTGTACCGGGTGGACGCGCGGGCGAGCGAGGTACCGGGGCGGGCGGACGGGTGGGTGCCGGCCTCCCAGCGCTGAACCCGCCCGCCCGCTCCAGGTCAGGCCGCCGGCCCGGTGAACTCCGTCATCCAGTGGCGGATCCACTCCGCATAGGAGTAGGCGGGCCGGCCGGTCACCTCCTCGACGGTCGGCAGGACCTCCGCGGTCGCGCCCTCCATCGAGGCCAGCAGGTCGAGCATGAACTCGGCCGCGGGCTCGGGCATCCGCTGCCGCAGCTGCGCGGCGAACTGCTCCCGGGGCTGCTCCTCGAAGCGCACCGGGCGGCCGATGACCTCGCCGATGGTGCGTACCCGGTCGAGCTGGGTCAGCGACTGCGGACCGGTCAGCTCGTACGCCCGGCCGGCGTGCCCGCCGTCCAGCAGCGCCCGCACCGCGACGGCGGCGATGTCCCGCGGATCGACCGGGGCACTGGCGGACCGGCCGTACACGCCCCGGACCACTCCCTCGTTGATGATCTGCCGCGTCCACGCCAGGTCGTTGGTCATGAACCCGCCGGGGCGCACGTGCGTCCACGGCAGGCCGGAGGCGGCGACCGCCTCCTCGAGCGCCCGGTGCTGATCGCCTATCCAGTTGGCGGTGGGGTAGCTGACCGCCGACGAGGACAGCAGCACCACGTGGGCGAGCTTGACGCGCCGGGCCGCGTCGAGGAACCCCTCGAGCCCGGCGAACACGGGGAACAGGAATGCCCGGTCGGTGCCCTCCAGCGCGGCGGGCAGCGTCTCGGGTCGGGTCAGGTCGCCGGGTACGACCTCGGCCGGCTCCGGCAGCGCGGCCCGGCTCGGGTCGCGGGCGATGACCCGTACCCGCTCACCGGCGTCCAGCAGTTGCCGGACGACCTCCCGACCCACGTTTCCGGTGCCGCCCGTTACCAGGATCATCGCTGTGGCATCCCTTCTGTCGCAGTGTCAGCGCAGCTTTTCGAAGAACGCCCGCACGTCGGAGGCGAGCAGGTCGGGTGCCTCCATCGCGGCGAAGTGCCCGCCCCGGTCGAACTCCGACCAATGCACGATCGAGTATGCCCGCTCGGCGAGGCTCCGCACGGCCAACGTGATGTCGTGCGGGAAGACGGCCACGCCCACCGGTACCGGGCAGGGCAACGGGCCGACCGCGCTCTCCCGGTGCAGCCGGGCCGCGGAGCCGCCGGTGCGGGTCAGCCAGTACAGGCTCGCGGTGGTCAGCAGCCGGTCGGCGGTGATCGGGGCGTCCGGGGCGGCCCACTCGTTGAACGCCTCGGTGAGCCAGGCCAGCTCCGCGACCGGTGAGTCGGTCAGCGCGTACGCCAGGGTCTGCGGCCGGGTCGATTGCAGCACCCGGAACGCGGGCTGGGCGCCCTGGTACGCCCGCAGTTGCGCCACCCGGTCACGGTCGTCGTCGGACAGCCCCTCCTCGTTCGCTGGCGGCGGCGTCGGCAGATAGTTGAGGTGCACGCCGACGACCCGGTCGGGGGCGAGGTTGCCCAGCGACCGGGAGATGGGCGAACCCCAGTCGCCGCCCTGGGCGCCGTACCGGTCGTAGCCGAGCCGGGACATCAGCTCGGCCCAGGCGCGGGCGACCCGGTGCACGTCCCAGCCGCGCTGGCCGGTCGGGCCGGACAGGGTGAAGCCCGGGATCGACGGGATCACCACGTGGAAGTCCCGCGACAGCGGTTCGATCACGTCGAGCAGTTCGACGAACGCGCCGGGCCAGCCATGGGTGAGGATCAGCGGCAGGGCGTGCGGGTCCGCGCTGCGCACGTGCAGGAAATGCACCCGCTGGCCGTCGATGTCGGTGGTGTACTGCGGGATCTCGTTGAGCGCCGCCTCCTGGCGCCGCCAGTCGTACCCGTCGCGCCAGTAGTCGGCCAGCTGGCGGACCCGGGACAGCGGTACCCCGTAGTCCCAGCCCGAGCCGGGCAGTTCGTCGGGCCAGCGGATGCCCGCCAGCCTGCGGTTCAGCTCGTCGAGGTCTTCCTGGGGGATCTCGATGCGGAACGGCTCGATCACGGCCTTCTCCAATCATTGGTACGACTAACGTTAGTCTCAATAACGTTAGTCACACCAATGATTCAGTTCACAGCGCCGGGCGCGCACCGCGCAGCCGGGCGATGTACCGGTCGGCCGAGCGGCGAATGGCGGCCGGCCCGTCCGCCACGACCACCCTCCCCCACCAGCCGCCATACACGCGGTCGAAGGCGAACCGCTCGATTCGACTCGCGATACCCTCCACGGTCGCCTCGTCCAGCGGGATCAGGTTCGGGTACGACCACATGAAGCTGACCCAGTCGCGGTCGGCCACCACGGTGATGGTGTCGCCGGTCAGCAGCGCGCCCCGACCCTGCGCGCCGGCCGGCCAGTGCAGCACGGCGGCCCCGTCGAAGTGCCCGCCGATGCGGGCGACCGTGACCCCCGGCACCGGGGACACCTCGTCGTCCCACAGCTCCACCCGCGGCGAGGGGCGCTGGACCCACTGGCGGTCCGCGGCCGGGATGAGGATCCGGGCGTCAAACGCGTCGGCCCACTCCACGCACACGCCGTAGAAGTGCGGATGGGACATGCAGATGGCGTCGACGCCGCCGAGCCGGTTCACCTCTTCCCGGGCCGCGTCGTCAATCAGCGACGTGCAGTCCCACAGCACGTTGCCGCCCGGAGTGCGCACCAGCAGGGCCCGCTGCCCGATCGCGTACGCGGGCGTCATGCCGATGCCGACCAGGTCCGGCTCCTCCTCGCGCAGCTCGTTGCTGTGCTCGCGGGCGATGTCGGCCATGGTGGTCCAGCGCTGCCCCTCCCAGCCGACGTACTGCCGCTCGTCGAGGCAGATCGGGCAGCCGGCCGGCGGCTCGGCGGAATCGGGCTGTTGCACACCACACGTGACGCAGACCCAGGCGGGCATGGGGCAGGCCTCCTCTTTCCGGTTCCGGCTCCTTACCCCACGAGTTTGGTCGTTGAAGAGGGTCGGAACTGTTCTCGAATGAGTGTGTACTGCGTATTCAAGGTTATGTTAGTGGTGTCATGGTCTTCGCGTGAGTTTGGCCGAGTGGGCGCGAGCGTGGGGGGCCGATCCTCACGAGGTGTCGCTGGTTTCGTGCGGGACGCTTCCCGTGCCCGTCGGCTCTGGGGTGGTAGCCGGCGGGTGCCGATGATGTGGGGTCGCCTGTCAGTCCGACCAGAGGCGGCGTTGCCGATGATAGCTACGCCGTGTTGCGGATGAATGCGTCTGCCCTGCCCGTGGCGCTTGCCCCCCCGGTCGCGGCGGCATGACATCGAGATGTGTAGCGGGACGGTTGCGTGTACATAACCAGGGCAAGACCGGAACACGACGCAGTTCCCGGCCCGGTGTGAGTGCGGGACGATGGTCACTGCCGGTAGCCGGTGTGGAGCGAGGATGCCGGCCGTCAGCAGCCACGACGCCAAGCCGGCTCGGGAATGCTGCAGTGGTGGAGCACAAATGATCACCGTCGGTGGATGAACGTGGAGAGGTGGTGCGGGACATCGTGGAGGTGCTGATCTGGTCCTGCGCTGGCGGGTACGGCTGCGGCTCGGCTCGTGACCGGCCGCGCAAGGCGTTGGTGGCCGCCGAGTATGGCTGACTTGCGGCCGATCGATGCGCCGTTCGTGGCGCTCGGCCCGTCTGGTGTTTCCATCCGCGACCGGCTTAAAGGATTGATTGGTGCGGATGAGGAGGTTCTGCGGCTGGTCGGTGAGCATCTCGGCCAGCTTGCCGCCAGGGATCTCAAGGACCGTTGCGCGGCCGGCCTGGACCATGACACGGACGCCTGGGCCGATCGGAAACGTGTCCTGACGGGGGAGTCGTCGTCGCGGTGGGCGGGGTCGATCACGAGGGCTATGCACGACCAGTGGGCGTTGTCGCGCCGCGCTCAGCTTGCTCACATCCAGGGCCTGGAAGCCGGTATCAGGACGATCGCGTATCGACTGTCGCTGCCGCTGGGCGAGAAGGGCAGCAAGCGGGCGCCGGGCGGTTACCGCACCGTCCAGGAGTGGTTCGCGAAGTCCCGGCGCTTGCAGGTGCTGCGGGATCGGCTTGAGCGTGAGCGCAGCGACTGGCAGGTGGGTCGGGTCCGGGTTGTGCGGGGCGGGAAGCGGCTGCTGCGCCACCGTCACCACCTCGAGGTCGCCGGGCTGACCGAGGCGGAGTGGCGGCGGCGGTGGGAGGCGCAGCGGCGGTTCCTGCAGGCCGACGGGGAGTCGGGTAAGCGGTACGGCAACGAGACGATCCGGGTCACCCCCGACGGTGAGGTGTCCGTGAAACTCCCGGCCCCGCTGGCACACCTGGCCAACGCCCAGCACGGCCGGTACGTACTCGCCGCGAAGGTATCGTTCCCCCACCGTCGCGACGCCTGGCGGCAGCGCATCACGGCGAACCGGGCGGTGGCGTACCGCATCCACGAGGACGTGGACCGGTGCCGCTGGTACCTGACCGCCTCGTGGACGATTCCTGCCGCCCAAACTGTGCCGCTTCGCGCCGCGAGGGTGAACGGGATCATCGGTGTGGATACCAACGCTGATCATTTCGCCGCGTGGCGCCTGGACGAGCACGGCAATCCGATGGGTGGGCCGCGCCGTTTCTTCTACGACCTGTCGGGCAACGCCGAGCACCGTGACGCACAGGTGCGCCACGCCCTGATCCGGCTGCTGCACTGGGCCAAGCGGCACGAGCGCAACCTCGCAATCGAAAACCTCAACTTCGAGGCGGACAAGACCCGGGAGAAACACGGCCGCCGCAAACGGTTCCGCAAGCTCATCTGCGGCATGCCGGTGGCCAAGCTGCGGTCCCGGCTGGTGGGCATGGCAGCCGAGTTGGGGATCACCGTCGTGGGCGTGGATCCCGCCTACACCTCGAAGTGGGGTGTTCAGCATTGGCAGCGCCCACTGACCAGCACCAACCGCAAGATCACCCGTCACGACGCGGCCAGCGTCGCGATTGGCAGACGCGCCCTCGGACACCGGATCCGGCGACGGACGACACCGCCCCCCGACGACCAGAGTGATCGTCGTGGGCATCGGATCGCCCAGGCCGAACCCGGTGCCCGGAGGCGTGAGGGAACCCGCCCCCGCATTCCCGGACCACGGACACGATCCGATGGAGCTGGACGCGGAGAGAACGCGGGGAACCAGTGTGCCCAACACCGTTCGGGGCACGCGGCTGAGCCTGCACAACCCATGCTCAGTCTTTAGGAACGGTTCAGGTCAAGTCCGGGTACCCGCGGTGGGTCGCCCACTCGTCGGACAGGATCGCCATCACGTGCGCGTCGACCCAGGCGCCGTCCCACCGCAGCGCGTGGCGCTTGACGCCCTCGTGGACGAAGCCCACCTTCTCGTACACGTGCCGGGCCCGGGGATTGAACGCGTAGACCTCCAGCTCGACGCGGTGCAGGCCGACCGTGTCGAACGCGTGTGCCAGCATCAGTCGGGCCGCCTCGGTGCCCAGCCCCCGACCGAAATACTGCGGGCCGATCAGCAGAATCCGGAACCCGCAGGAACCGCTGTCCGGGTCCAGTTCGTTGAGCACGGCCTCACCGGCGTACCGGTCGTCGCCCGGCTCCACGATCGCCAGGTCCAACCGGTCGTCGTGCTCGGCCAGGCCGCCGTACCAGCGCCGCAACTCCTCCACCTCGGGCACCCGGCGGGTACCGGTCAGGCGCAGCGTCTCCGGGTGCAGCGCGGCCACCTGGGGCGCGTCGTCGGCGCGTACCGGCCGCAGCCGCACCCGTTTACCGATCAGAGTCGGCTTGTCGGCTAGGGAGATCCTGGTCGGCATGGCAAGGATCATGCCCGGTGCCCGGCCATCCCGCTATCGGGTTGCTTGCCGACACGCCTAACGAGCCCCTCCCGTTGGGCGGACCCCCGGGCGGGATCGGCGAACCCGCACCCACCGCCGGGCCGGGCAAGAAAAATGGGGCGATGAGGCGCCTGCTGCGGTCCCGACCGACGTTGACCCAGGAGCGCCACCGGGCCACCGACTTCGAGATCTTCTTCGATCTCGTGTTCGTCTTCGCGCTGACCCGGATCATCGCGTTCATGTCGAGCCCGCTCACGTTCCTGGCCCTGGCCCAGGGGCTGCTGCTGCTGTTCCTGCTGTGGTATTCGTGGTCGCCGTACGTGTGGCTGGGCAACCAGGCCCGCGCCGACCGGGGCGTGGTCCGCGCCGGTACCGCCGTGGCCATGGCCGCCATCTTCGTGACCGCGTTGGTGATCCCGCACGCGTTTCGCCGCGGCGGTGGGGTCGTGGACGCGCCGCTGGCGCTGGCGATCTCCTACCTCGTGGTGCGGGCGCTGCAGCTGGGGCTCTACTACCTGGTCACCGCCGACGACCGGCGCCAGCGCACGACCCTGCTGCGCTTCTGTGTTCCCACGGCCATGACCGACGCGGTACTCGTGCTGGGCGCGCTACCCGGACCGATCCTGCAGACCGTGCTGTGGGGGGCGGCCTTCCTGATCGACGCCGTCGGTGGGCGGATCGCGACCAACGCCACCGGCTGGCTGCTGCGCAGCCCGAGCCACTTCGCCGAGCGGCACGGCCTGGTGCTGATCATCGCGCTCGGCGAGTCGCTGATCTCGGTCGGGGCCGGCGCCGGCACGGCCGCCACCCGAGGGTCGGTGCTGGTCGCGGCGCTGCTCGGCCTGAGCATCGCCTTCTGCCTGTGGTGGCTGTACTTCGAGCGGGTCGCGCCGGCCGCCGGGCAGGCCCTGGGCCGGGCGGCCGGCCTGCGCCGAGGCCAGCTCGCCGCCGACGCCTACACCCTGTCGCACTTCGGCGCGGTCAGCGGCGTCATCTTCATCGCGCTGGGCATCGAACAGGCGCTGGAACACGTCGCCCGGCGCGGGCACCCGGCCGGGGCGCCGCTGAGCTGGCCCTCGACGCTGGCCCTGTTCGGCGGCGCAGCCCTGTACCTGGCCGGCCGGGCCACGCTGCTGCGGCTGACCCTGCGCTCGCTCCCGCCGGCGCAGCTGGTCGCCATCGCCGTGGCGGCGGCGCTGGTCCCCGCCGCCCAGGCGCTGCCACCACTGGCCGCGCTGGGTCTGCTCACCGGGTTCCTGGTCGCCCTGTGCCTCTTCGAGTGGGTGGGCCCCGGCCAGCCGGTACCCGCCACGTCGGCGGGCTCGAACGTCGCGCTACCCGGCCGGTAGCGCGACGCCCAGTACCCGCTGCGCGGCGGTCACTCCGACCCGCGCTCGGCGAAGACCGCGAGCGCGACCTGGTAGGAGTCGAACGCGCGGGCGGCGCCGGCGTAGGCCTCGAGGTGGATGAACAGCTCGACGATCTCGTCCTTGGTGACGCCGCTGTTCAGCGCGATCCGGAGCTGGCCGCGCAGCGGTTCGTGAGTGCCCAGGGCGGCGGCGATGGTCACCGAGACCAGTGCCCGGCTGCGATCGTCGAGGCCGCCGCGACTCCAGGAGTCGCCGAAGGTGTGTTCGGTGGCCAGGCGCCGGAAGTCGGCGCCCGAGGCCGGTTCACCGGGCCCGAGCGGAAGGGTCAGGGGCTGGCCGAGCAGTCGCGCGGCGGTGTCGAGTGCGTGCTGATGGTCATTACTGCCGTTCATTGAGGTCCTCCTTCGTGATGAGAACTCACCCGGCGCGTGGGCGGTCACGACGCCGCCGGGAAGTCCGTGGATCGGCTGACCCCGGCCCACTGCCTGGCCTCCGCGAGTCGCGCCTGCTCCGCTTCCAGGGCGATCTCCAGCGCGTCGGCGCCCAGCAGCAACCGGCTCGGGGGCTGCGGCGCGCCGACCGCATCGATGATCGCCCTGGCCATCCGTGTCGGGTCGCCGGGCTCGTTCCCGCTGTACGCCGCGAACCTGTCCCGCCACTGCCCGACGGTCTGCTGGTAGTCGTCGCCGATCGGACCGGACGCGACCGCGGCGCCGGCGGCCCAGCCGGTGCGGATACCACCCGGCTCGACGATCATCACCGTGATGCCCAGCGGGGCCACCTCGCTGGCCAGGACCATGGAGAAACCCTCGACCCCGAACTTCGCGGTCTGGTAGGCGCCGAGTCCGGGCGTGCCGCCCACCCGGCCACCGATGGACGAGACCTGCACGAAGTGCCCGGAGCGCTGGCGGCGCATGACGGGCAGCGCCGCCCTGGTCACGTTGATCACCCCGTAGAGGTTCGTCTCGAGCTGCGCCCGCAGTTCGTCCTCGGGGAAATCCTCCACCGAGCTGGTGGTGGCGTAGCCGGCGTTGTTGACCACGACGTCGAGGCGACCGAACCGCTCGACCGCCGCCGCCACCGTCTCCCGGGCCGAGGTGGGCGAGGTGACGTCCAGCGGCAGGGTCAGCAGCCGCGCGGCGTGCCCCTCTGCCAGCTCGGCGAGCGCGTCCGGCCGGCGAGAGGTCACCGCCACCTGGTCACCCGCCTCCAGGGCGGCAACCGCCAGAGCCCGGCCGAGGCCCTGGGAACCACCAGTGATCAGCCACGCTCGCGCCATGGCACATCCCTCCGATCTGGAACAAACCGCCCCCGGCCCTCGTGACGCCGGCGCGGGCTTCGCGTCATCGCGAAGCGCAACACGACTGTAGCAGTATTGTTTTCTAACGCCACATCAATGATGAGAATCACAGGGTAAGTACGACTTAGGTGATATGATCGGCGGCATCATGAGAGCTGACGCCTCACGCAACCTCGCCGCGGTGCTGCGCACCGGCGCGCGGCTGCTGGCCGAGGACCCGAGCACCTCGATCTCGGCCATCGCCAGCGAGGCCGGCGTGGACCGCACCACCGTCCACCGCCGGTTCGCCACCCGCGAGGCCCTACTCAGTGCCGTCTTCCAGGCGAAGCTCGACTCCGCCGAGCGGGTCCTCGACGAGGCACGGCTCACGGAGGCACCAGTAGCGGTCGCGCTGCACCGCTACGTCGAAGGGATCATCCCGGTCAGCCGGGAGTGGCCCGTCGACACGCGCCGCATGATGCGCGACCACCCGGGCACCAGGCACCGGCGCGAAGAGCAGAGCCAGCGACTGAATGCCTTCGTCCAACGCGCGGCCGACGAGGGCTACCTGCAGCCCGGCGTCCCGCTGGCGTGGGTGCGGGCGGTCCTCGATCACCTGGTGGACAGCATCGCTCACCAATTTCCCGAGGTCGATCCCCCGCAGGCCGCCGACCTGGTCGTGGACACCCTGCTCAGGGGCGTCGGCAAGCCCTGAAGACCCGGCCGCGGCGGTGACCCCGCTCAGCCACGGGCCCGCGGGTGCGCCGTGGCGTACACCTCGCGCAGCCTGTCCACCGTCACCAGCGTGTAGATCTGGGTGGTGGTCACCGACGCGTGGCCCAGCAGTTCCTGCACCACCCGCACGTCGGCGCCCCCGTCGAGCAGGTGGGTGGCGTACGAGTGGCGCAGCGTGTGCGGGGAGATCTTCGACGGGTCCAGCCCCGCCGCGCCGGCCGCCCGGCGCAGAATCGTCCAGGCGCTCTGCCGCGACAGCGGACCACCACGGGCGTTCAGCAGGATCCGGGGGGTACCGCGGCCCGCCGCCGCCAGCGCCGGACGCGCCCGGACCAGGTACGCCTCCAGCGCCTCGACCGCGTACCCGCCGACCGGTACCAGCCGGGACCGGCCGCCCTTGCCGTGCAGCACCACGTCGCCGGAGGGCAGGTCGAGATCGTCGATGTCCGCGCCGACCGCCTCGGAGATGCGCGCGCCCGTGCCGTACAGGAACTCCAGCAGCGCCCGGTCGCGCAGGCCCAGCGGCGAGTCGGTGGGCACCGCGCGCAGCAACGCCTCGACCTGCACGAAGTCCAGGGCCTTGGGCAGCCGGCGCGGCGGCGTGGGCGGAGTGATCGCGCGGGCCGGATCGTCGGCGGCCAACCCCTCGCGGACCGCGAAGCGGTGCAGCCCGCGTACCGCGCTGACCGCCCGGGCGGCGCTGGCCGCCGACAGCGGCGGGTGCTCGGCGTCGCCCTCGCGCAGCCGGGCCAGATAGTCCGCGACCCGAGCCGGGGTGACCTCACCCAGCGCGGCGCCGTCCAGCGCCTCGACGTAGCGGGTGAGGTCGCGCCGGTAGGAGCTCAGCGTGTTGGCCGCCAGGGCCCGCTCGACGGTCAGGTGGTCCAGGTACGCCTGGACCACCCGCCGCGCCGAATTCACGCCTGGATTATCCCAGGACTTCGTCCAGCTTCACGTAGGGCAGCCCGTGCGCCTGCGCGACCGGGCCGTAGGTGATCTGCCCGTCGTGCGTGTTCAGGCCGAGCGCGAGCGCCTTGTCCGACTGCAGCGCGTCGCGCCAGCCCCGGTTGGCCAACTCCAGCACGTAGGGCAGGGTCACGTTGGTCAGCGCGTACGTGCTGGTGTGCGGCACCGCGCCGGGCATGTTCGCCACGCAGTAGAACACCGAGTCGTGGACCCGGTAGACCGGATTGTCGTGCGTGGTCGGCCGCGAGTCCTCGAAGCAGCCACCCTGGTCGATCGCGATGTCGACCAGCACGCTGCCCGGCTTCATCCGGGACACCAGGTCGTTGGAGATCAGCGTCGGGGCCTTCGTGCCGGGCACGAGTACGGCGCCGATGACCAGGTCGGCCTCCAGCACCGCGCGCTCGATCTCGTACGAGTTGGACGCCACGGTCTGCAGCCGTCCCTGGTAGATCCCGTCGGACTGGCGCAGCTTGTTGATGTTCTTGTCCAGCAGCAGCACCTGGGCCTGCATGCCGAGCGCGATGTCGGCGGCGGACACCCCGGAGACCCCGGCGCCGATGACCACCACCCGGGTCGCGTACACCCCGGTGACCCCGCCGAGCAGCGCACCGCGCCCGCCGGCCGGCGCCATCAGGTGGTACGCGCCGACCAACGGCGCCAGTCGACCGGCCACCTCGGACATCGGTGCCAACAGCGGCAGCGAACCGTCGGCGCTCTCCACCGTCTCGTACGCGATGCCCGTGACCTTGCGCTCCAGCAGCGCGTCCGTGCACTCCTTGGACGCGGCCAGGTGCAGGTAGGTGAACAGCACCTGCCCGGCGCGCATGCGCGGGTACTCCTCGGCGATGGGCTCCTTGACCTTGAGGATCAACTCCCCGGTGCCCCAGATGTCGTCGGCACTGGGCAGGATGGTGGCGCCGGCATTTGTGTACTCGGCGTCGGGAATCGACGATCCGTCCCCCGCACCCGCCTCGATGTAGACCTCATGGCCGTTGTGGGTGAGTTCCTTCACCCCGGCCGGTGTGATCGCGACGCGGTACTCCTGGTTTTTGACCTCGCGTGGGATGGCGATCTTCACATTGCCCCCTTTGGGACGCGGCTTGACCGGCCTCGTTGCCGGCCAACGCCCGGAGTTTAGAACTACCCGGCAGCCCCGCGCCGCAGCGGTGCGGGGGCTGTCGGATGCTGCATACCCCGCCAATCGGGGGTTGCACCTCCGGAACGCGAATGGAACCGGGAACCCGGTGCGGACCCGGGCCCCGACCGCGTCGAGTCAGGCGGTGGCCCCGTCGCGCAGGCGGGCGGACAGCCCGTCGAGCAGCACGCGGAGCCCGAAGTCGAAGCGCTGCTGCAGCAGGCACTCCCGGTCGTGGCACCGGATGTGCTCGCGGTATCCGCGCAGCGCCGGGTACGGGTTGGCGGCATCCTGCAGGGATGCCTCCAGCGTCATCCGGTCGCTGACCCGGCCCGAGCGGGAGTGCGGGCGCGATCGCTGGGGCCCGGCCGCGTCCACCGAGCCACGCACATAGTCGACGACCATGTTGAACGCACCATCCAGTTCGTCGCCGGCGAAGCCGGCCGAGCGCAGCAGGCACAGCTGAGCCTCGGCGTAGCGCAGCGCGTGCTGCCCGAACAGGGGCCGGCTGTGGTAGAGCCGCGTGGTCCACGGGTGCGCGGACATCATCGCCCGCAGCCCGCCCAGCAGCGCGCGCAGGTCGGCCCGCCAGTCGCCGGTCGGCTCCGGTATGGCCACCTCGGCCAGCGCCTCGTCCATGGCCAGGTCGAGCAGTTCCTCCTTGTTGGCCACGTACCAGTAGACCGACGTGGCGCCCGACTCCAGTCGGGCGCCCAACCGGCGCATTGACAGCCCCTCTAGGCCTTCCTCATCAAGGAGCTTCCGGGCTGTTCGGACAATCTGTTCTCGGCTCAAGACCGGCTGTTCGGGGCGACCGCCCCGGAACCGGCGGGACCACGCGACTGGGACATTCCGCTCTTGCTCGGGCACCGGGCCATCGTAGTCAATGGAACACCGTGCGTTCGAGGACGGATTCAAACAGTGATCACAGGAGCGATCGGCGGGCGCGGCAGCGGGGTGTCCAGCGGCTGCCCCGCCGGCCAACCCTGGTCCCGCAGCCGGGCCGTGGCCAGCAGGCCGACCAGGGCCGCCGCGTTGGTGATTTCGCCGTTCAGCGCCATCGAGACCGCCTCGTCCAGCGGGACCATCCGGGTGACCAGTTCGGCCTCCTCGTGCTCCCGCCGGAAGCGCAGCTCGGTGGCCAGCGGGGAAAGCTCCCGCGCCAGGAACAGCCGGATCACCTCGGTGGACGCCCCCGGCGTGGTGTGCACGTCGACCAGCATCTCCCAGCGCCGCGCGCTGAGGTCGGCCTCCTCGGCCAACTCCCGCGCGGCGGCGGCGACCAGATCCTCGCCCTCGACGTCCATCAGCCCCGCCGGCAGCTCCCACAGCCGCTGACCGACCGGGTGCCGGTACTGCTGCACCAGCACCACCCGCTCGTCGTCGTCGATGGCCACCACGCCGACCGCGCCGACGTGCACCACGTAGTCGCGCGAGACGTACTCGCCGCCCGGCATCC
Source organism: Rugosimonospora acidiphila (assembly GCF_039543385.1). Lineage (NCBI taxonomy): Bacteria > Bacillati > Actinomycetota > Actinomycetes > Micromonosporales > Micromonosporaceae > Rugosimonospora > Rugosimonospora acidiphila. The sequence goes on along the minus strand of NZ_BAABJQ010000017.1, from coordinate 21,770 downwards.
GCACCTCGTCGGTGACCACCGAGAACACGTGCCCACGGAAGCGATCGTGCCGGGCCCGCACCGGGTGATCGGACTGGGCCTCGGTGGCCCGGATCGGCGCGTCGCTCACCGGGCCACCCCGCTCCAATGGCCGCGACGGGCCCGCGCGAGCGTCACCGGGACGCCTCGGTCAGCTCGACCGGCAGCCGGTCGGCGTCGGCGTACGTCAGGGCCGCGCCGACGAACCCGGCGAACAGCGGGTGCGGCCGGGTCGGGCGGCTCTTGAGCTCCGGGTGCGCCTGGGTGGCGACGAAGAACGGGTGCAGCTCGGGGTCCAGCTCGACGAACTCCACCAGCCGGCCGTCCGGCGAGGTGCCGCTGATGCGCAGGCCGGCCTTTGCCAGCACGTCCCGGTACGCGTTGTTGACCTCGAACCGGTGCCGGTGACGCTCCTCCACCTCGGTCTCGCCGTACGCCTGGGCCACCAGCGAGCCCTCCAGCAGCCGGGCCGGGTACGAGCCCAGCCGCATGGTGCCGCCCAGGTCACCCCGGCCGGCCACGATGTCCGCCTGCTCGGCCATGGTGGCGATCACCGGGTGCGCGGCCTGCTCGTCGAACTCGCGGGAGTTCGCGCCGTCCAGGCCGGCCAGGTGCCGGGCCACCTCAATCGTCATGCACTGCAGTCCCAGGCACAGGCCCAGCGTCGGGATGCCGTTCTCCCGCGCGTACCGGACCGCACCGATCTTGCCTTCGATGCCCCGCACGCCGAAGCCGCCGGGGATCACCACGCCGTCCACGCCGGCCAGGGCGCTGGCCGCCCCCGACGGGCTCACACACTCGTCGCTGGGTACCCAGCGCAGCTCGACCCGGGCGCGGTGGCCGAAGCCGGCCGCCCGGATCGCCTCGGACACCGACAGGTACGCGTCGGGCAGGTCCACGTACTTGCCGACCAGCGCCACGGTGACCGTGTGCTTCGGGTGGTGTACCCGCTCCAGCAGGTCGTCCCAGCGGCTCCAGTCCACGTCCCGGAAGGACAGCCCGAGCCGGCGCACCACGTAGGCGTCCAGCCCCTCGCGGTGCAGCACCTTCGGGATGTCGTAGATGCTCGGCGCGTCCGACGCGGACACCACCGCCTCGCGGTCCACGTCGCAGTACAGCGCCAGCTTGTGCTTGAGCTTCTCGGGGATGTCCCGGTCCGACCGGCACACGATGGCGTCGGGCTGGATGCCGATGCTGCGCAGCGCGGCCACCGAGTGCTGGGTCGGCTTGGTCTTGAGCTCGCCGGAGGGCGCCAGGTAGGGCACCAGCGACACGTGCAGGTAGAAGCAGTTGTCCCGGCCGATGTCATGGCGGATCTGCCGGATCGCCTCCAGGAACGGCAGCGACTCGATGTCGCCGACCGTGCCACCGACCTCGGTGATCACCACGTCGGGGGTGCGGCCGTCCTCGTCCGGGGAGGCCATGGCCCGCACCCGGGCCTTGATCTCGTTGGTCACGTGCGGGATGACCTGGACGGTGTCGCCGAGGTACTCCCCGCGCCGCTCCTTGGCGATCACCTCGGAGTAGATCTGCCCGGTGGTCACGTTGGCCCGGCGGGACAGGTCCCGGTCGAGGAACCGCTCGTAGTGACCGACGTCCAGGTCGGTCTCCGCACCGTCCTCGGTGACGAACACCTCTCCGTGCTGGAACGGGTTCATCGTGCCGGGGTCGACGTTCAGGTATGGGTCGAGCTTCTGCATGACCACGCGCAGCCCGCGGGCGGTCAGCAAGTTGCCGAGGCTGGAGGCAGTGAGGCCCTTACCCAGCGAGGAGGCGACGCCCCCGGTGACGAAGATGTGCCTGGTCGTTCGTGCCGAAGGGGCCAACGCCTGCTCCCGTGGTCGATTCCGTCACGCGCGATTACCGCGCGGTCCACGGGATTTCACGGTAACACGTCACCGACGGGCGCTGTCGGCGCACTCACCGGGGTGTCCGGTTCCGGTTCACCGGTGTTCGCCCCGTTGTCGCCTGCTGGCCGCTTTCCGCCGTTGTGCGCCGGCGAAACACCCGCGATCGGCGGCTCCGGCCCGCTCGCCGGCACGGCCGAGACCGGCGGCCCGACCCCGGCTCCCGGCTCGATCACGATCTCGGCCTCAATCGCGATCTCGACCTCAATCGCGGCCTCGGGCTCGGCCCCGGGTGGCGGCGGCGGTGGCGGCTCGGTGGTCACCGGGCCGGGCGGGGCGGCCGGTGCCGAGGACGGGAGCGCGGCGGCCGACACGCCGGCGACCGTGGGCCGCACCCATGCGGGCAGCCCCTCCCCCAGCGGAGGCACCACGATGGTGCGATCGTCCGCGTGGTCGAGTACCCGCAGCGCCGCCAGCGTGGCCAGCGGCACGGCGGTGGCCGCCGCGGCGCCCGCCACGTTGAAGCCAACCCCGTCCAGGAACCCGGCCAGCGAGGAGGCCACCCCGATCCCGATCAGCGCGGCACGCATCGTCGGGTAGATGCCGAACAGCCGCTTGAGGCCGCCCGTCGGGCGCTGCAGCACGAACACGATCAGGACCACCGAGCCGAGCACGATCAGCGTCAGCGGGCTGGTGAACACCGTCGTGCCGTTCTGGGCGCTGGTCGAGTGCAGCAGGGAGTCGCCGGTACCGTCGCGGGCCGCCGACACGAGCCGCCCGAGGCTGCCCCGGTCGTCGCCGGGGCGCAGCAGGTCCAGCAGCGCGAAGCCGGTGGTCACCACCAGGCCGGTGAGGGTCGCCCAGGCCAACCGGGCAAAGGTGAGGAACCCGCCGGTACAGATGGCGGCCGCCACGCAGACCCCGGAGGTCAGCGCTATCGCGCCGGCCGCTTCGGAGCCCAGGTACGGGCTGCCGACCAGCACCACCCCCACCGCGCCCAGCGCGGCGACCGCCACCGGACGCCAGCGCCGGCTCATCCGCTGCGCCAGCCAGCCGGAGGCCAGCAGGATGCCGGCGATGAACAGGCCGAGCCCGATGGTGCCGAGGCCGGCGTAGCGCGCCCCCTCGACCGCGGAGTAGCCAGCCACCCCGTTGAGCTGCAGCCGGGAGCCGGTCAGCACGTCGATCCCGACGATCGCGGCGGTGATCCCGCCGACCGCGCCCAGCGGCGCCAGGGCGCCCCGCCGACCGGTACCGAAGAACACCAGCGCGGTCAGCGCCCCGACCACGCCGACCGTCACGGCGGCGAAGATCAGTCCCGGGGCACCGCTGCGCCACCAGGGCACCGCGTCGGCCACCAGCGCACCCGGCACCGTCAGCGAGGCGGCGACCAACAGCACCTCGACGACCCGCACCAGCACCACCGGGGCGGGGCGCAGCCGGCGCCCGGCGTGCCGGCGGGCCCGCCGAGCCCGGCGCAGCAGCGGCACGGCGGCCACGAACAACGCCAGTACCCCGATGGTCAGCGCGGCGAAGAACCCACCCGCGACCGAGCGCTGCGCCTCGGCCTCCCGGTCCGCGTCGGACAGGTGCGACACCGCGCTGGCCACGTTCGTGGGCCGGCCCGGGGTGCTGTCCACCGGGTCGCCGCTGAACAGCTCGGTCGGCGCCGGCTTGTCCAGCGCGCTCAGGGCGGTCGGGGCGAGGTCGGTCAGCTGCAGGTACCCCTGGCGGGCGGTGCTGGGTGAGGTCAGCCAGCCGGCCCGGAACCCGGGGCCGTCCGCGATCGCCACGTGCAGCCGGGAGCTCAGGTCGGTGTCGGACAGGCCGGCCACCATCACCAGCGACGACTTCGGCCGGCCGGCCAGCACGGCGCCCAGCTGGGCGTCGATCTGGTGCGCCTGCGCCCGCCGCGAGGTCGGGTCGGTCGCCGAGATGGTGCCGAGGTCGACGACGGCCAGCGGGCAGGACCCCAGCAGCCGGCTCGGGTCGGCCGGCAGCGCCGGCTCGTACCGGTCGATGCGCCCGTACGGCCGGGCCGCCGCGACGGCCGCTCCCGGGCCGACCGCCACCGTGCAGTCCAGCGCGTCGGCCAGCGCCCCGGGTTGGGTGCGGTAGGGCAGCTCCCGGTTCCAGTCGGCGATGTCGGTCTCCTGCTGCGGCAGGTTGGCGCTCTGCCCGGTGACCTGAACGCCCACCTGCATCGGCGGGCACTGGTCGGTGATCGACATCGAGGGGTCGGTACCCACCGCGTAGTTTCCCGCGCCCAGGGTCAGCCACCCGTCGCCAGGGCAGGTCGGGGAGTGCGCGGAGCGCACCGACAGGGCGCCGATCGAGCCCTGCTGGGCCAGCCGCCACAGGTTCGGCGTGTCCGTGGGGTTCACGTCGTCCCAGCGCAGCCCCGCCGCGCCGGCCACCACCACGTGCTGGACGTGCACGCTGGGGGCGCCGGTGGCCGGTACCGCCACCAAGCCGAGAACGCTGGCCAGCACGATCGCGGCGGCGGCCAGGTACGGGACGATGGTGGCGCGGCGCATCAACCGGCTACCGGTAACCCGGTCAACTCGGCGTACACCGCCATGACCTGCTCGACGGTCTGCTCCTCGGTCGGCCACTGCCGCACCTGGTCCCGGGCGCGCTCGGCGTAGGCGGCGGCCAGCGCGGGATCGTCGAGCATGCGCCCCACCCCGGCGTCCAGCGCGTCCACGTCGCCCGGAGCCACCAGCAGCGCGGCGTCCCCGACCAGCTCGGGCAGGCCGCCGACCTGGGTGGCCACCAGCGGCAGCCCGGCCCGCAGCGCCTCCTGGGCGAACAGCTGCCGGGCCTCCCACACGCTGCTGACCACCGCGAGGTCGGCGGCACCCAGCAGGTCGGCCACGTCGTTGCGGTGCCCGAGCAGCAGCACCGGCGACCGGGAGCTGGAGATCTGCGAGGCCAGCGCCATGTACAGCGGCCCAGTGCCGGCGATGGCCACCACCGGCGCCGGTTCGCGCCGCCGCCACCGTACGGCCGCCTCGATCAGGATCGCGTAGCCCTTCTGCGGGTGCAGCCGGCCCACCGACAGGATCAGCGGCGCCTCCGGCGGGATGCCCAGCTCGCCGCGCACCTTCGCCCGGTCCTTGGTGGCCACCAGCTCGGGTGCCGCCACCGGACCCAGGCGCACGTCCGTGCCGCCGAGCGCCAACGCGCGCGCCACCAGGTCGGCGGACGCGCCCAGGGTGATCTGCGCGCTGCGGGCCACCCGGGCGGCCATCGTCTCGGCGAGCCGGCCGCGCAGCCCACCGGCGACGGGCACCGGGTTGTGCCAGGTCACCACGAGCGGCACCCGGACCGGGCGGGCCCAGCCGGCGACCAGGCCGGCGCGCAGCCCATGGGCGTGGACCACGTCGGGCCGCCGCACGGCGAGCGCCCGGCGCAGGGCGGCCACCGCCGAGGCGTCGCGCAGGCGGGGGCTGGCCGGAATCTCCACGGGTACGAACTCGCCGGCGAAGCCGAACCGCTCGGCAGTGGCGGCCGGGCCGTATACCGTGACCCGCAACCCCCGGCTGACCAGGCCGCCGGCCAGCGAGGCGACGTGGCGCCCGATGCCGCCGGTGGCGGAGGCCAGGACCAGAGCCACCCGTGCCGTCATCGGTCACCCTCCGTCTTCTCGGGCGGCGCCCCCGCGCCCCCGGACAGTCGTGCCGCCCCGGCCCGCCGGGCCGGGCGAACCCGGTTGAGCAGCCGGGTCAGCATCGGCCCCGCATCGTGCCGGTCGACCAGCATCACGACGCCGACGAAGACGACAACCACGGCGACACCGGACAGCATGCCGCTCAACGCGACGCGCAAGTATCCCGGGGTCCCGTCGGCGCCCGTCAGCGGCCAGCGCACCGCGATGCCCGCCGCCGCGGCCAGCGTACCGGCCAGCACGGCGGTGCCCGCCGCCCGGCGTACCCCGGCCAGCGCCCCGGCGCCGACCCGGCGGCGGACGAACGTCGCGATCACCCCACCGAGCAGCAGCATGCCCGTGGAGTTCGACGCGGTCAGCGCCGGTACCCGATCCACGGCCGGCAGCACCACCGACGCCACGACCGCCACGGCGGCCGCCCCGCCCCAGCCGATCACCATGGCCAGCGCCGCCCACCGGTTGTCCCGTCGCGCGTACAGCGCGCGGGAGTGCAGCGCGAACACCCCGTACCCGAGCAGCCCGGGGGCGAACCCGATGATCCCACCGGACAGCGAGCCGACGTGCGGTGCCGAGCCCGCCGACCTGCCCAGGTGCGCCAGGATCCAGGCCATCGGCCAGGCCAGCGCGACCAGGGCCGCCGCGCCCAGCGCGGACAGCAGCAGCACGCTGCGGGTGGCCGAGGCCAGGGTGTCCCGGAACCGCTGCGCCGCCCCGTTGGCCACGGCGGTCGCCAGCGCCGGGTACGCCGAGGTGGCCACCGGCACCGCCAGCACCGCCCAGGGCACCAGGTACACCGTCTGCGCCTGGGTGAAGTGCACCAGCGAGCCCTTGGGGGTGTCCCAGTTGGCCAGGGCGATCAGCAGCGCCAGGGTCAGCTGCTGGGCGGCGGCGGTGATCACGGCCACCCAGGCCAGCTCGCGCACCGACTTGCGTACCTGGTCGTTGAGCCGCAGCGTCGGGCGCAGCCGCAGGCCCAGCCGCCGCAGCGGGATGGTCATCGACATCGACAGCACGACCACGCCCAGCGTGGTGCCCACCGACAGGATCAGCTGCCCGGCCCGCCCGACGTGCGGGATGTCCACCCGCCCCGGCTCCACGGCGGCGAAGGTCAGGTACACCCCGATCACGGTGAGGCTGGACAGCAGCGGCGCCAGTACCGGCCAGGCGAACCGGCGGTGGGCCTGCAGCACGCCGCTGATCACGATGCCCACGCCGTACAGCGGCAACTGGGGGGCGAAGACCCGCAGCATCTCGGTGCCCACCCGCATGGCGTCCGGGGTGTGGCGCGGATACAGCAGCCAGATGAGCGGGTGCGCGATCGCCTCGACGACCAGCGCCGCCGGCACCAGCAGCAGCAGGATCCAGGTCAGCAGGCCCGAGGCGGTCTGGCTGACCTCCTGGCGGTCGTGGCGGCTGGCCGCGCCGGCCACCAGCGGCACCACCAGCGCGGCCAGCGCCCCGTTGGCGACGATCTCGAAGATGATGTTGGGGGTGGTGTTGGCGGCCTGGTAGATGTCGCCCAGCGTGGTCGCCCCGAGCGCGTAGGTGAAGACCAGGATCCGCCCGAACCCGACCATTCGGCTGAGCGCGGTGAGACTGGCGATTAACGCCGCCGACCTGGCGATCCTCGGGGGCGCCGGCTCGCCGGACGCGGTACGCGGGGAAGCGCCGCTCGGCGGCCCGGCCCCGTTGCCCGCGGCGGCCCCTAGGGCGCTTCCGTTGCCCGCGGCCGCCCCGTTGCCCGCGGCGCTCTGCGCGGCGGCCTCGCTTCCGGCGGTGACGCCGTTCGGCACGGCCGCGTCGACCGGTGAGGCGGCGACCGCCGGGGCGGGCGGCTCCGACCCGGGTGGGGCGCCGGGTACCGGGGGCGTCACGGTCATCCGCGGCGCCGGCCCAGCGCGTCCAGCTCGCGCAGCCCCGGCGTCGCCTCGATGACCTTGGTGAAGCTGACCTTCTCGCTGGCCGCGGTCAGCCCGGCCAGGGCGGCCAGCAGCGCGGCCCGGCCCACCGGACCGGTACGGGCGGCCAGCGCCACACCCAGCAGCGCGCCGAGCGCGTTGGCGCCCGCGTCGCCCAGCATGATCTCCTCGCCGAGGTCCTCGGGCAGCAGCCCGCCGACCGCGCCGACCGGGCCGGTGACCAGCCCGCCGGCCGCTCCCGGCAGCAGCGGCCCGCTCAGGATCAGGCCCGCCTTCAGTGCCCGCCCCGGCCGCAGGTCCAGCAGGTTGACCAGGTTGGCGGTGCCGGCGATCACGCCGGCACCGAGCAGGATCTCGGTCGCCGCGGCGGCGCGCCCCGATCCGCCGGCGGCACCGCGCCGCCCGGGCCGGCGCCGCGATCGGATCCGCCCGGAGCGGCCCGAGCCGCCGCGGTCGTCGGCGAACAGCAGCGCGGAGGCGGCCAGCCCGGCGGCGCCCACTCCGGCGATCTTGACCAGGCCGCTGGTGACCCGACCCTCGCGCAGGGCGCCCAGGTGGCCGCGGAAGCCCTTGGCCGACTTCTGCTCCGGCCGGGAGCCGACCAGGTCGTCGTAGAACCCGACCCCGCCGGCGCCCAACCCCGCCGTCAGCGCGGCCGCGGCGGCCGGCACGCTCGGCGCGCCCAGCGCCGCCGTGGTGGAGGCCGCGACCGCCAGCGCGGGGCCGCCGGCCAGGCTGACCGTGCGGCCGTGGAAGTTGGTGCGCTCCAGCTCCTGGGCGCGCGGTGCCCGGCGCAGCGCCCGCAGGGTGGTCTGGGCGGCCAGGGCACCGGCGGCGGCCAGCGCGATGCGTCGAAGCACCTCAGCTCCCTTGCACGAGTTTGGGCAGCATCGACGTCGCACCGCCGCCGAGCCCGTAGTGGCCGGCCCGGTTGAGCGTGAGCTGCTCGTCGACGGCCAGCGCGAGCGCGACCTGTCCCTGCGGGGTGGCCAGGTTGTCGACGGTGGAGACGGTCTTCTGCAGGTTCGGGTCGGCGCGCAGCTCGGAGACCAGGTTGTCGGCGCCGGTCGCGCCGTTGGTCGCCACCGCCTCGACCCCGGCCTTGTCGAACTGGGTGGCCATGGTCAGCATGCTCTTGTTCTTGACGTCGGCCTGCTGGTCGATGTACGGCTGGGCGCCCAGCACCACCACCGCCTCGGCGGGGCCGGTCGGCTGCCCGGTCGACTCGATGTAGTTGGCCTCCTTGAACTTGGCCACCACGTCGGGCATGTTGTCGGCCGGCAGCGCCGGGTTGTGGTCCAGCAGTACCGAGGCCAGCAGGTCGCTGGCCGTCTTGACACCGTCGCTGTCGGTCGAGTTGCTGGTCAGCCCGGCCGGCACCGTGGTGTCGGCCAGGTCCAGCAGTCCCTCGTTGGAGGCCGGGTCGAAGAACTTGTCCTCGACCTCGATCTGACCGGTCACCTTCGCGCCGGCCAGCCCGAGCATCTTGACCACGTCGTCAACGTATGCGCTGGTGGTCGGCATCGACAGCACCAGCACCCGGCGACCGGCGAGCCGGTCCTGCAGCAGCATCGGCGCCGAGTCGGTGGCGAAGGTCTCCTGCTTGCCCGCCCCGGCCTCCAGTTGGCTGACCTGGTCGCGGTACTGCTGGTTCTGCTTGCCTAGCGAAGTGACCTGGTCCTTGAGTGTGTCCACGAACGTGCCGTTCAGCGCGGCCGTGCCAACGACCAGCCCAATGGCCAGCGCGAGGAAGACGGCCGTCAGCGAGACGACGTGGTACCTGAAATTAATCACTAGAGCAGCCTTTGTACCGAATAGATGAAGTTATCCCACCACTCGGCGGCCAGGCCGAGGTATGCCTTACCGACCGTCGACACCGCCAGCGCCGAGGCCATCGCCGCGATGGCCGACAGGATCAGCAGCAGCAGGGACGAGCCGGAAATGTTCTGCCGGTAGAGCCGGCTCACGCCCTTGGCGTCGACCAGCTTGCCACCGACCTTGAGCCGGGTCAGGAACGTCGAGGCCATCCCGCCTCGACCCTTGTCCAGGAACTCTTCCAGGTTGTTGTGCGTGCCGACGGCGACGATCAGCGAGGCGCCCTTCTCGTCGGACAGCAACATTGCCAGGTCTTCGCTGGTCGCGGCGGCCGGGAAGGTCAGCGCCGCGACCCCGAGCTGGTGCACGCGGGCCAGGCCGGGGGCGCGGCCGTCCGGGTACGCGTGAACGATGACCTCCGCGCCGCAGCGCAGCGCGTCGTCGGTCACCGAGTCCATGTCCCCGATGATCATGTCGGGGCTGTAACCGGCTTCGACCAGGGCGTCCGCGCCCCCGTCCACCCCGATCAGGACCGGCTTGAACTCCCGGATGTAGGGCCGCAGCACGTCCAGGTCGGCCTGGTAGTCGTAGCCGCGCACCACCATCAGCACGTGCCGCCCGGCGATTCTGGTCTCGATGTCCGGAACGCCGACCCCCTCGAGCAGCAGCTGACGCTCCTGCTTGAGGTACTCCATGGTGTTCTCGGCGAACGCCTCGAGCTGGATCGACAGGCCCTCGCGGGCGCGGGCCATGGCGGCCGCCACCGATTCGGCGTCCTGGCGCTGGCCCCGCGCGACGATGTCGGTACGCCTGCGGACACAGCCGTCCTCCACGAACACCAGGTCGCCCTCGCGCAGCAGCTCGAACAGCTCGTCGCCCAGGTCGTCGACCAGCGGGATGCCCGCCCGGACGAGCACCTCGGGCCCGAGGTTCGGGTACCGGCCGGAAATCGAGGGCTTGGCGTTGAGCACGGCGGCGACGCCGACAGCGACGAGCGAGTCGGCGGCCACGCGATCCAGGTCGACGTGGTCGATCACGGCTATGTCACCGGGACGTAGTCGACCGACGAGTCGCTTGGTTCGCCGGTCGAGCCGCGCGACACCGGTGATCACGCCCGGATCGGCGCTCCGGGACCGGCGCAACGTAGGTAGACGCATCGTGACCCATCCTGACACGTGCATACCCGTTAGTCCGTCCCGACATACGCGAAGTCACTCTTCGTGTTGATCTTGAAGGACTTTTCGGCCGTCGCTCGCCCGTTGAACCGTTCCCCGTCAGCCCCGCTTCTCGCGATCGGCCACGGCGAGTAATTCCTCGGCATGAGCGATACCCAGGTCAGAATCGGGCAATCCGGCCAACATCCGGGCCAACTCGCGGGCCCGCTCGGTGGACTCCACCGCGCGCACCCCGCTGGTGGTCACCGCCCCACCGGTGTCCTTGGCCACTACCAGATGCTGGTCGGCGAACGCCGCCACCTGCGGCAGGTGGGTCACCACCAGCACCTGGTGCACCCGGGCCAGCCGGGCCAGCCGACGCCCGATCTCCACCGCGGCCTGGCCGCCGACGCCCGAGTCCACCTCGTCGAACACGAGCGTGGGCGGGCCGCCCGCGCCGGCGAACACCACCTCGATGGCGAGCATCACCCGGGACAGCTCACCGCCCGACGCACCCTTCTGCAGCGGCAGCGCGGGCGCCCCCGGATGCGCCAGCAGGCGCAGCTCGATCTCGTCGGCGCCGTCGGGCCCCACCCCGCACTCGGTGCCGGCCACCGTCAACGTGGGCTCCCCGCGTCCGGCCGCACGCGGCGCCACCACCACCTCGACCCGCGCGTGCGGCATCGCCAGGCCGGCCAGCTCCACGGTCACCGCGTCGGCGAACCGGCCCGCCGCCTCCTTGCGCCCGGTCGAGACCCGCGCCGCGATCTCGGCCACCTCGCCGGCCAGCCTCAGCCGCTCCCGGTCCAGCTCCTCCAGCAACTCGTCGGAGGAGTCCAGCTCGCCGAGGCGCTCGCGGGCGTGCTCCGCCCAGGCGATCACCCCGTCGACGTCCTCCGCGTACTTGCGGGTCAGCGCGCGCAGGGCGGCCCGGCGCTCGTACAGCTCCTGCAGGCGGGCCGGGTCGGCGTCCAACGCGTCGAGGTAGCCGCCGAGCTCCACCGACACGTCGGCGACCAGCGTGGCCGCCTCCTCCAGCCGGGCGGCCAGCTCGCCGAGCCTACGGTCCACACTGGACTGTCCCTCCAGCGTGCGCCGCGCGAGCCCCAGCAGGCTGGTCGCGTCGGGGGTTTCGTCGGCGCCGTCGGACGCGCCGGCCACCGCCTGGTGGGCCAGCTGAGCCGCGGCGCGCAGCCCCTCGGCGTGCTCCAGCCGCTGCGCCTCCTCGCGGAGCGCCTCGTCCTCGCCCGGCTGCGGGTCGACCCGGGTGATCTCGTCGAGCCCCAGCCGCAGCAGGTCGGCCTCCTGGTTGCGCTCGCGGGCATGGCGCCTGCGGTCGGCCAGGTCGTCCTCGACCGCACGCCACTGGTGGTGGCGCTCGCGCAGCTCGGCGAGGAGCTTGTCGTGGTCGAAGCCGGCGAACCGGTCCAGCGCCGCGCGCTGCTCGCCGGGGCGCAGCAGCCGCAGCTGGTCGGACTGGCCGTGCACGGCCACGACCTGCTCGCCGACCTCGCCGAGCAGGGCCACCGGCACCGTGCGCCCGCCGATGTGCGCCCGCGAACGCCCCTCCGCGGTCATCGTGCGCGACAGCAGCAGGCTGCCGTCCTCGTCCGCCTCGGCACCGGCGTCGACGACCCGCTCGGTGACCGCCGCGGCGGTCCGGCCGGTCAGCCGCAACCGCCCCTCGATCATCGCCCGGCCCGGCTGCGCACGCACCCGGGCGGCGTCGGCACGCCCACCGAAGAGCAGGCCGAGGCCGGTGACCACCATGGTCTTGCCGGCGCCGGTCTCCCCGGTGATGACATTCATCCCGCGGGTCAAGGGAAGGGTGGTGTCCTCGATGACCCCGAGCCCGGTGATACGCAGCTCCTCCAGCACGGCCCTGACAGTAGCCGTGCCGGAGGACACCCCGCCAGGGCGGCACGCTTCCCCGGCCGTCGCACCAGCCCGCTGACCTGGGACGAAAGAAAGTGCTGTGGATAACGCGACGCTCGGTTATCCACAGTCCGTAGGCTTGGCCGGCGGCCGGCCCAGCCGGCGCGCGCCCTCCGCCTCGATCCCGTCGAGCAGGAATTTCAGCCCGAGCTCGAACAGCGCGTCGAGATCGAGGTCATACCCGGTACGGGCGAAGTGGCGCAGGATCGAGCCGAAGGTCGGGTAGCGCCCGGACGAGACGATCGCCTCCATCGCCGGCCCCTGCCGGTCCATCCACTCCTGTTCGGACAGCCCGCTCGCGTCCGCCGCCCGCGCCTCGCTCTCCAGGTGCGTGGCCAGGCCCTGAATGTGGGCGTACAGCAGGATGTGCAGGTCGAGCATCTCGGTCTCGTCGAACCCGAGGCCGTCCAGGGCCCGCAGCGCCCAGTCGGCATGGGTGGCCAGATTCGGCAGCGGCAGCGGCCGGGTCAACGGGCTCAGCCCGGCCAGCCACGGGTGCCTGCGGTGCAGCCCCCAGAGCACCCGCCCGGTCAGCTCCAGGCTCGCCCGCCAGCCCGGTGGCGGCATCCGCGGGTACCCCTGCTCGCCGAAGGCCGCGTCGGCCATCAGCAGCACCAGGTGCTCCCGGCCGTCGACGTACCGGTACGGCGACATGGCGCTGACTCCGAGCCGGGCCGCGACGCCCCGCATGGACAGCGCGTCCAGCCCCTCCGCGTCGGCGATCTCGATGCCGGCGCGCACGATGCGCTCGCGGGTCAGCTCGGCCTCCCCGCCGCCCCGCTGCCGGCCGGCGCTGGGCCGCTGCCCAGCCGGCGGCGGTTCCCGGCCCGGTACGCGGTCGGCCACCACGGTGCCGACCCGTGGCCGGGCCCGCACCAGTCCCTCGGAGTGCAGCAGGGCCAGCACCTTGGTGGCGGTGGCCAGCGCAACGTTCCAGTCGCGGGCGAGCTGCCGGGTGGACGGCACCCGATCGCCCGGGGCCAGCTCGCCGTCGGCGATGCGCCGGCGCAGGTCGGCGGCGATCCGCCGGTACGGCGCTTCCGAATCGGTCATGACCCCTCCCCTGTACTAGTACAGAAGGCTAGCAGAACCGCTGGACTGCGCTCACCTGTGCTGTTCTTACGCCGTACATTCAGTCGCATACGCCGTACGAAGGAGGCAACCATGCCCACCGCACTCATCTCCGGGGCCGGCATCGCCGGCACCGCGCTGGCCTACTGGCTGCACCACCACGGGTTCGCCGTCACGACCGTCGAGCGGGCACCCGCGCTGCGCCCGGGCGGCCAGGCCGTCGACATCCGCGGGGTCGCCCTCGACGTCGCCGACCGGATGGGCATCCTGCCCCAGGCGCAAAAGCTGCGCACCCGCATGCGCGGCATGTCGGTGCTCGACGGCGACGGCAACGAGATCATGCGCTCGACCGAGGCGACCTACAGCGCCGGCCGGCTCGACAGCCCAGACCTCGAGATCCTGCGCGAGGACCTCGCCGGGCTCGTCCACGAGCGCACCCGCGAGCACGTCGAGTACGTGTTCGACGACGCGATCACCGCGGTAGCCCAACGCGCCGACGGTGTGCGGGTCGAATTCCAGCGCGGTGAGCCCCGCGACTTCGACCTCGTGGTCGGCGCCGACGGCCTGCACTCGGGCGTGCGGCGGCTGGTCTTCGGGCCGGAGCGCCAGTTCCTACGCCCGATGGGCACCTACCTCGCGGTGTTCAGCATGGACAACGTCCTCGACCTGGACAACTGGCAGCTGTGGCTGCGGGACGGACACGCGGGCTTCGCCATCTACCCGGTGCGCGACAACACCCAACTGCGGGTCACCCTGGGCTTCGGCGGCGAGCCGATCGAGTACGACCACCGCGACGTCGAGCAGCACAAGCGCATCGTCGCGCAGCGGCTGTCCGGCCTGGGCTGGGAGACTCCGCGGCTGCTGAAGGCCATGGCGACCGCACCCGACTTCTACTTCGACGAGATGGCCCAGGTCAGCATGGACCGCTGGTCCTCGGGCCGGGTCACGCTGCTCGGCGACGCCGCCTACTGCCCGTCGCCGATGTCCGGCCAGGGCACCAGCCTGGCACTGGTCGGCGCGTACCTGCTGGCCCGGGAGCTGGCCGCGGCCGGCGGCGACCACCCGGCCGCGTTCGACCGGTACGAGCGGCGGATGCGCCCGTTCGTCGCCGTCAACCAGGCGCTGGCCACCGAGAATCCGGGCGGTCCGCCAGCGGAGGAGTCCGTCGAGCGGGCCAAGAACGCGATCGCGCTGGACTGAGCCGAACTGGTCGCGACGCGGCGGGGGCAACCGCTAGCGCCCGCCGCGCCAGCCGTCCACCGGCAGGGCGAACTTGGCCACCAGCCGATCGGTGAACGGCCGCGGGTGCAGCCGCACGACCCGGACCGGCAGCTCACCCCGGCGCACCGTGACCACGCTGCCCGGGCTCAGGTCGAACACCCGCCGGCCGTCGCAGCTGAGCACCGCCGAGGTGGTGTACGGATCCACCGTGATCCGGATGGTCGAGGTCGGTGCGGTCACCAGCGGGCGGCTGAACAGCGCGTGCGCGCTGATCGGCACCAGCAGCACCGCCTCCACCTCCGGCCACACCACCGGGCCGCCCGCCGAGAACGCGTACGCGGTGGAGCCGGTCGGCGTCGCGCAGACCACCCCGTCGCAGCCGTACCGCGACAGCGAACGCCCGTCCACGTCGACCAGCAGCTCGAGCATCCGCTCGCGCTCGCCCTTCTCCACGCTCATCTCGTTCAGCGCCCAGGAGCGGATCACCGGCGCGCCCGGCCGTTCGGCCACCACGTCGATGGTCAGCCGCTCGTCGACCGTGTACGAGCGGTTCACCACGTCCTGCACGGCCTTGTCGATGTCCTCGATCTCGGCCTCGGCCAGGAAGCCCACCTTGCCGAGGTTGATGCCCAGCAGCGGTGCCCCGGCCGGGCGGGCCAGCTCGGCGGCGCGCAGCAGGGTGCCGTCGCCGCCCAGCGCGAACACGATCTCCACGCCCTCGGCGGCCTCCGGGCCGGACGCCGGCACCACGCCCGGCATGTCCAGGTCGGGTACCTCCTCGGCGATCACCCGAACCGTGAACCCAGCCTCGTGCAGATCGGCCGCCACCGTACGGGCGTGTTCGGTGCTGTCGCGCCGGCCGGTGTGGGTGACGAGCAACGCATTCCTGCTCACTGCTGCACCTCCCCGGCAACGATGTCACGTACCAGCGATTCGTCCACGGCCGGCGCGTCTCTGCGCAGCCAGAGGAAGAACTCCACGTTGCCTGACGGACCCGGTAGCGGGCTCGTCGCCACGCCGGACACGCCGAACCCCAGTCCGGCCGCGTGCGCGGCCACCTCCAGTACCGCGTCCGCGCGCAGTTGCGGGTCGCGCACCACGCCGCCGGGACCGACCCGCCCCTTGCCCACCTCGAACTGGGGCTTGACCATCGGCACCAGGTCGCCATCGGGCGCGGTGCAGTCCGCCAGCGCGGCCAGGACCAGGCGCAGCGAGATGAACGACAGGTCGGCCACGGTCAGCTCGGCCGGCCCGCCGATCTGGTCCGGGGTCAGCGCCCGCACGTTGGTACGGTCGTGCACCACCACCCGGTCATCGGTACGCAGCGACCACGCCAGCTGCCCGTAACCCACGTCCACCGCCACCACCTGGGCGGCGCCGGCGCGCAGCAGCACATCGGTGAAGCCGCCGGTGGACGCTCCGGCGTCCAGGCAACGCCGGCCCGCCACGGTCAGCCCGCGCGGCCCGAACTCGGCCAGCGCCCCGACCAGCTTGTGGCCGCCGCGCGAGACGTACTCGTCGCCGACGTCCGCGCCCAGCACCCGCAGCGGGTCGGCCGGGTCGACCATGGCGGCGGCCTTGCTCGCCGCCGTGCCGCGCACCTCGACGCGCCCGGCGTCGATCAGCGCCACCGCCTGCTCTCGGGACCGCGCCAGACCACGACGAACCAGCTCGGCGTCCAGCCGGGTACGTTTCGCCATCAGGCCTGATCGATAGTTGCCAGCGTCTGCTGGAGCACCCGGTGGGTCTCCTCGTACGCGGCAACCTGCGCGGCAATGGGCCGATCGGCGGCCCGATCCAGCTGATCCAGGGCAGCGTCGACCAACGGATGCCCGGTCGGACCAGTCGCACCAACCGGCCCGCTCACGCCAACCGGCCCGGTCACACCGCTCGGACCGGCACCCGCCTCACCCGCGGCGCCAGTCACACCAGCCCCCACCGAACCACTTCCCACACCGGCCACCGCCGGACCCGGTCGCACAGCGGCCCCGGACGGGCCCGCACCCAGATCGCTCACGCCTCGCCCTGCGTCATTCCGCCAGGGGCGCTGGGCGTGGTCCTCTTGATGGCGGCCTTCTTGGCCACCGCCTTCTTCACGACCGCGTTACTGGCCGGCGTCGCCGGCGCGGCGGCCGATCCGGTCTTCTTCGCTACCACCCGAGCCGGAGTCACCTTCACCACGGTATCGGCCACGCCTGCCTTCCGCGCCCCCGCGCGCGGCGTGGTCTTCGACACCGAGACCGCCGTCGGCTCCGCGGCCCCCGGGACGGCCTTCTTCGCGGGCGCCTTCTTGGCCACCGCCTTCTTCGCGACCTTGCGTACCGCCTTGACCGGCCCGGCCGATGCCACGGGCGTGCCGACCGGCACCGGAGGCACCGCGGCGGCGCTCGCGGACGCGGACGCCCGGGCCGTGCTCAGCTCCTCCTCCAACTCGCGCACCCGGGTGGTCAGCTCGGTGACCTCCTCCTGGGTGGCCAGGCCCACCTTGGCCAGCGTGCGATCAAGCTCAAACCGGACTAACCGGGTGATCGCCTCCCGGTTCGCCGCACTGGTGCTGATCAGGTCCTCGGCCATCGTCTGAAGCTGCTCCGCCGTCGCGCCGCCCTTGCCGACCAGCTTCTTGGCGACCTTCGTGGCGCGCTTGCGGGACGTCTCGGTCAGCCCGAGTGCCAGGTCCAGATATGCCCGCCACGCGTCCTGCATTGAGCGGAGATCTTCGCGTCCTGCCATGACCACACCTCGTCATTTCCGCGCCGACACCTGTTTACTGCTGTCACGCTACAAGGGACGCGGTCGCCGCGGTGCGGTACCGTGCCGACGGATACCGTGACTCGCGGGTAAAGCCGGTACAGGAGGCGAAATGGCGACGGTGGACGAGTGCCGAACGGCTCTACTTGAGCTGTCCGACCGGATGGCGGAGCACGCGGCGGAGGTGGGAGCGAAGATCGAGCTGGACCGTCCGCTCGCCTGCACCATCAAGGACCTCGGTGTCGCATTTCATGCCCGGCTGAACGGCGGCCGGCTGGAGAACCTGACCGACGGCGACGACCCCAAGGCGAAGATCAGGCTCACCGCCACTAGCGACGACCTGGTCGCCATGGTGGCCGGCCAGCTCGACCTGGCCAAGGCCTGGGCCGCCGGCCGCATCTCGATCAGCGCCAACCCGTTCGACCTGCTCAAGCTGCGCAAGCTGATGTGAGCCGCTCAGCCGGTCAGCCGCAGCGCCCGCAGCGCCTCTTCCGCCCCGGGGTCGCCCGCGCCGACCGTCTCCGGGCGCCCGCCGTCCCACGCGTACGCGCTCAGCAGCCGTAGCGCCTCAACGGGGGTACCGTCGCCGGACAGTTCCAGTCCGCTGTCTTCGCGACGTACCCGCCAACCCCCGGTCGACCCGTCCATTGTGAACAGTCCGGTCAGGTCAGCCGCGATGAACGTCGGGCGGCGGTGCGGGGGCGCGGCGAGGACATCCTGCGCGGTGCTCACCCCGGTGAGCACCAGCACGCTGTCCATCCCGGCCCGCACAGCGCCCTCGATGTCGGTGTCCAGCCGATCGCCGACGACCAGCGGCAGCTGCGCCCCGATCCGCTTGGCGGCCTGGTGGAACAGGGCCGGTTCGGGCTTGCCCACGATCGCGTCGGGCGCCCGGTCCAGCGCGGTCGCCAGGGCTGCCACCAGCGCACCGTTCCCGGGCAGCGGGCCACGCGGCGACGGCAGGGTGCGGTCGCCGTTGGTGGCCACCCACAGCGCGCCGGCCCGGATCGCCACGCTCGCCTCGGCCAGCATCCGCCAGCCGACGTCCGGCCCGTACCCTTGAACGACCGCGGCCGGCGCGGCCTCCGCCGAGTCGACCGGGGTGAGCCCCACGCCCCGGATCTCCGAGCGCAGCGCGTCGGTGCCGACCACCAGTACCCCGGCGCCGGCCGGCAGGCGCTCCGCGAGCAGCCGGGCGGCCGCCTGCGGCGAGGTGATCACCTCGTCCGAGGCGGCCGGGATGCCCAGCGACACGAGCAGCTCGGCCACCTCCTCCGGGCGCCGGCCGGCGTTGTTGGTCGCGTACGCCAGCGCCCGGTGCTCGGCGTGTAGCCGGTTGATGGCGTCGGCCGCACCCGGGATCGGTTCGGTACCCAGGTAGACAACGCCGTCAAGGTCGAAGATGACCAGGTCGTACCGGTCGATGACCGCAACCCGTTCGGTCACGCCGGCGTGCCGTTCTCGGGTTCGCTTTCGGCGCCGTCGGTGTCGAGTTCGTGGTCGAGGTCCTTGACGTCGGCATCGTCAACGTCGATTTCCACGCGCTCGTCGTCCTCGCGCCGATCCTCGGGTCCGCGCGAGGCCGGCCCGTCGCCGGGCTCCTCGTCGTCCAGGTCGTCCTCGTCGTCCTCGTCGTCCAGGTCGTCGTCGTCCTCGTCGTCTTCGTCCTCGAAGCCGTCCTCGTCGTCGCGGTAGCCGTCGTCTTCGTCGTCGTCCTCGTCGTCCTCGTCGTCTTCGTCCTCTTCGAGGTCCGTGTCGACGTCGGCGTCGTAGCCATCCTCGTTCGAGCGAGGCCGAGGGGTGTACCGATCCTCGAGGTCGACCCGATCCTCGGGGTTCAGCCGATCCTCGGGATCGAGGCGATCCTGGTCGTCAGCGTCCTCGTCATCGAGGTCCTCGTCCTCGTCGAGGTCCTCATCCTCAAGGTCCTCGTCGTCCTCGTCCTCGTCGCGCTCGTCGTCGTCGCGCTCGGCCTCGTCGCGCTCGTCGTCGTCCTCGGACTCGGCCTCGTCGAGGGTGACGCCGTCCAGGTCCAACAGCCGCTCGGCGGCGTCGGTGGTGGCTTCATCGTCGGCCTCAACCGCCCGAGCGAACCACTCGCGCGCCTCCTCGCGCCGGCCCGCCGCCAGCAGCCCGTCCGCGTACGCGTACCGCAGCCGAGCCGCCCACGGCGCGTCGACGCCGAGCTCGCGCACCTGGAGCATCGCCAGGGCCGCCTCGTCCTGCCCAAGATCCCGCCGCGCTCCGGCGGCGACGATGAGCAGCTCGATCGCCTCGCCCTGCTCCAGCTGCGCACTGTCGGCGGAGCGGTAGATGTCGATCGCCTTCTCCGGCCGGCCGAGCGCGCGCTCGCAGTCGGCCAGCACGGCAAGGTGCGTCTGCTGGCCGGTCATCCGGTGGTACGTCCGCAGCTCCGCCACAGCGGTCTGCCACTGCCCCGCGTGGTACGCGGCGATGCCGACGGCCTCCCGCACCACGGGGATCCGCGACGCGAGCCGCCGGGCCACGAGCGCGTGCTCCAACGCGGTCTCGGGGTCCTCGTCGACGATCTGGCCGGTGGCCACCAGCCGGCGGGCCACCGCCTCGGCTACCGGCCGGGACAACGAGCGCAGCTCGGCGCGGACCTCCGCGTCGAGCGCGTCGGGGGTGATGGCCTCGTCCAGCGCCGGGCCGGCGTCGGCCTCACGGGTGCGGTCGTCACGCTGAAAGTCGCCACGTGACGACTCGCCACGCCGGTAGTCGTCGCGCACGGGTCGGTCGTACCCGCGGTCCGGCCGATCCGTACGGTCACCACGGTTCGGGCGGTCTTGAGACCGCTCGGGCCGGGCCGTGCGCTCGGACGGGCGACTCTCAGAGGGGCGTCCCTCCGAGGGGCCACGGTCGAACGTCCGATCACGCGCGGGGCGGTCGCGGTCGAAGCCACCAGTGCGCTGGGGACGATCCTGCGAGTACGGCCGCTCCGGCCGGTCCTCCCGCCGGTACCCGCCTCGCTCCTCGCGCGGCCGGTCATCCCGGGCCCGGAAACCGCCACGGTCGTCTCGGGACCCGCCGCGATCTTCACGCGGGCGGAACCCACCGCGATCCTCGCGAGGACGATCCTCACGGGGACGGAACCCACCGCGGTCATCGCGGGGACGGAACCCACCACGGTCATCGCGGGGACGATCCTCACGCGGCCGGAAACCACCACGGTCATCACGCGGACGATCCTCACGCGGCCGGAACCCACCACGGTCATCACGCGGACGATCCTCACGGGGACGGAAACCACCCCGGTCATCGCGCGGGCGGAAACCGCCGCGGTCTTCACGGGGACGGAACCCACCACGGTCATCACGCGGACGATCCTCACGGGGACGGAACCCACCGCGGTCATCGCGCGGCCGGAAACCACCACGGTCATCACGCGGACGATCCTCACGCGGGCGGAACCCACCACGGTCATCACGCGGACGATCCTCACGCGGGCGGAACCCACCGCGATCCTCACGCGGGCGGAACCCACCGCGGTCATCGCGGGGACGATCCTCACGGGGACGGAAACCACCCCGGTCATCGCGCGGCCGGAACCCACCACGGTCATCACGCGGACGATCCTCACGCGGGCGGAACCCACCACGGTCATCGCGCGGCCGGAACCCACCGCGATCATCGCGGGGACGATCATCGCGCGGGCGGAACCCACCGCGGTCATCGCGCGGGCGGAACCCACCGCGATCCTCGCGGGGACGATCATCGCGCGGGCGGAACCCACCGCGGTCATCGCGGGGACGATCCTCACGGGGACGGAACCCACCGCGGTCATCGCGCGGCCGGAACCCACCGCGGTCATCGCGCGGACGATCCTCACGGGGACGGAAACCACCCCGGTCATCGCGGGCCCGGTCATCCCGTGGGCGATCCGGACGGGCCCGGTCGTCACGGGGACGGTAGCCGCCCCGGTCGTCCCGGGAGCCGCCGCGATCCTCACGGGGGCGGTAACCACCACGCTCGTCCGACGGGCGGCCGCCCTGGGAGCGACCGGAACCACCCGACCGGTATCCACCCGAGCCAGCACGGTCCGATCCCCCGGTCGGCCGGTACCCGCCGCGACGCGCGTCATCGCGGCCACCACCCCGGTTCTTGTCCCGGGGGTCGTCGTTGGGCGATGATGCGCTCACGGATACATCCTTCCTTGTGCGGCATTCCGCCGCCGGATCAAACACAGCTAAGGGCCGCCCGTCGGGGCGGCCCTAGCTGAAGGTTGTCCGGCGGCGTCCTACTCTCCCACACCCTCACAAGTGCAGTACCATCGGCGCAGGTGAGCTTAGCTACCGGGTTCGGAATGTAACCGGGCGTTTCCCCACCGCTAAAACCGCCGTAACACTATGAA
>NZ_BAABJQ010000016.1:204840-215247 GCF_039543385.1 Rugosimonospora acidiphila | reverse complement strand
GCGGCCAGCGCCCCGCCGAGCGCCGCCGTCGCGAGCGCCGCCCTGCCGAGCGCCGCCCTGCCGAGCGCCGTCGCGAGCGCCGCCGTGGCAAGCGCCGCCGGGCCGGCCACCGCGGCGGAGGAGCCCGTTCCGCTGTCCCGGGTGCGCCGGGCCACCGCCGCCGCGATGGTGGCGAGCGCCTCCACGATCCCGCAGGTCACCGAGTTCATGGACGTCGACGCGACCCGCACGATGCGCCTGCTGCGTCGGCTGCGTGCCGACCCGGCGTACGCCGGCCTGCGGGTCAGCCCGCTGCTCATCACCGCGTACGCCCTGGCGCAGGCGCTGCGTCACTATCCGGACATGAACATCCGTTGGGACGACTCCGGCCCCCGGTTGCTGCGTCGCCGCACGGTGGACCTGGGCATCGCGGTGGCGACCGAGCGCGGCCTGCTCGTGCCGCACGTACGGGCGGCCGAGGGGCTGACCCTGCGCGAACTGGCCGGGCGGATCGGCACCGCGGTCGCCGCCACCCGCGACGGCTCGTGTACCCCGGCCGACCTCGCGCCCGGCAGCATCACCCTGACAAACCTCGGCACCCTCGGCGTGGACAGCGGTACGCCACTGATCCTCCCCGGCGAGACCGCGATCCTGGCCCTGGGCACGGTGCGTACGATGCCGTGGATGTACCGGGGCGAGGTGGTGCCGCGCGACGTGGTCCACCTCGCGCTCACCTTTGACCACCGCGTCGTCGACGGCGACCTCGGCGCCCGGGTGCTCACCGAGGTGGCCGAGTCGCTGCGCCGCCCGCTGCGCCTGCTGACCCACGCGTGACGGCCGAGGACGTCGGGCCGGGGGCGTGGGGCCGGAGGTCCACAGTGGCCGGACGGCGCCCGCTCGGGCGCCTACGCCTCGTCCACCCGCAGCGAGACCTGAATCGGCCGGTGATCCGAGCCGACCGGCGGGCCCACCCGCTGGCTGGTCACCGTGATGCCCGAACTGACCAGGAGGTGGTCGATCTGGGCCACCGGGGAGTGCGCCGGCCAGGTGCGCCCGCGCACCGCGGTCCGGTACGGCCGGCAGAGCCAGACGGTGGGCCGGCACATGTTGAGGTCGCCGCCGATGATCGTGGGCTGGTCGTCCTCGCAGAGCGCGGTGACCAGGCGGCGCAGCTGACCCGGACCGTGCACCACCCGGTGGGTGAGGTGGGCGTTGACCACCCGGAGCGGCACTCCGCCAGGCAGCTCGACCTCGACGACCAGGGCGCCGCGCGGCCCCACGTCGCTGGCCGCCTGGCCCAGCCAGACGTGCTCGTACCGGCGCCAGGGCAGCCGGCTCAGCACGGCCAGGCCCCACCCGCCCCGCTCGTCGACGCCCTGGTCGTCGACCACGTCGAGCGCGCGCAGCGTGGTGTCGGCCAGGAACTCCAGCTCCAGCGGCTCGCCGTAGCCCCACTCGGCGGCCTTGCGCACCAGGCTGTCCGCCCCGGCCGGCCGCCAGCTCTCCTGCACCAGTACGACGTCGGCGTCGAGGGTGCCGATGGCCTCCGCGACCGGGAACGGATCGCCGTGCCGGTCCCGGCCGCAATGGAGGTTGAGGCTCGCCACGGACAGCGCGGCGGTGACGGGCATTCCCACGCGTTCAACTCCTTGGTGGTCCCGGGGGATGGGGAGATTTTAAGAGAGTTACCCCCCTTTGTACCGGCGGTGCGACCCACTTAGGGGTTCATTGAGGGGTTGGCCGGGCCGGGCGCGACCGCGTTTTCCGGAGCCGGCCGTCCGAAATGCGGCTGATCCGGCGCGGCGAGCTGACGTCGAAGCCTTACCTGCGGGGTGAACACGGGCCTGGTCGGGCCGGTGTCGCGCCGTCGTCGACCGATCGCACCCGAGCTTCGGCAGTTCTGCGCGTGCGTGCCCCCGGCGGGGGACGTCATAGATCCTCAACAAATGCCTATCCCGGCGTCACCAACGCGACAGCGGCGGTCGTACTGATTCTGGCGCCGTGCGCCGATTCTGTACGCGTTGCGTGCTGGTCGGGCCGGGGTTTGGCGGCCGGCGTGGCGACCGGGTGATGTGAGAAATCGTGTCGACGTCGCTGGCCACATATCCGAGCACGGCTGTACGCGATGCCGCCGAGGGACTGCCTTGACTAACCCCGAAAGAGTGCGACGAGTGCTGATTAGGTGGGCAGCGGACCTCGGGGAATGCGAGTTCGGACTCGGGGACTCACACCTTGGGCCGGCCAGGGCGGGGGATGCCGGCCTGAAGCTGGTCGAGGCGTGGGGGTGGCTCGTACGTAGAAAGGGCCCACTGCCGTAGTCAGGTGTTGGCAAGGTCATCCGAGGGGGATAAACGTAGACGGGTAGGCGACGATTAGCCGATCGTTTCGCGCTCGAAGTGAGCGAGCACGAGGTCAGAGCATTGCGTGGAGCACTGAATCGGGTCCTGACATGCCGGAATGCCCAGCAGGTTCCTGAACACCTTGATTTGGGACGGTAACCCGAGTTGGCCCATTCAGTGCGCACGGTGGTGTGGATGAGGTCGAGGGCGTGGCGCAGGTCGTCGGGTAGCGGGTCGGCGGCGGTGATGGTGTGGGCGCCGGCCTGGATCTGGATTGTGCGGTAGCGGCGGGCGGTGCACGAACCGGTTGTGTTTGACCGCGGTCTTGCCGGCGACGGCCTTCTCGGCCTTGGCGACCTGCTCATCGATGCCGTGCAGGGTGCGCCGGGCCCGGTCGGGGCACCTCGCGGATGCGGGCGCCGAGGCTGAACGACAACCCGGCCGCCTCGATCGCGGCAGCATCGTGGACGTCTCGGCGGTGTTGCCTTCGAAGTCGATACGTCATACAGGACCAGGCTGGCCGGTCCCAGTCGCGCGTGCGCCGTGCACGCAGCGGCCAGTTTGCGCCGCCAGGAGTCCGGCGCGAACACTGGCAAGCGACGCTTCGACGTCGCGTACGCCGGCGGGTCGACCCCGATCTCCTCCAGTACCCGCAACGAGTCCAGCTTGCTGGTCGGCTCGATGATGCGTGCCAGCACGAGGTCCCGGAACACCTCGTCCCCACCGGCGGCCCGCTCGAAGCCCAGCACCTGGTACGCGCGGATCAGGGCGTCCCACGGGTAGCTCATCCGCGAGGACGTGATGGGCAACGCATCACCGCTACGTTCGGCCGGTACGGCAGATCCCAGCCCCAAGTCCAACTCGCCTTGCCCGGCTGCCAGACACTGCCGCGCGACCGTCTTCAGCAGCTCCAGCTCGCCATCGTCGTGTGCCGAGCCGATGTGCTCGATGTCGCGCGACCCACGCCGCGTCGAGTGCACGATCCGCACCGCACGGGCACCCGAGGCGGTCTTCACCGTGCGCATATACGGGGATACCCGGCCAGCGGCCTCAACAGAGCGCCGACTCGCAAAGCCACCTCATCTGGCTAATCCGCCTCGTCGACGGTCTCATGACCGAGATGTGGACCTACCAACAGAAACCAGCCATCGCGCTGAAGGCATCGCCAGAAGGTATTGAGAATTGCTCTAAACGGGTCTGGACCACTGCTCCCATTTGGTGTTTGATGTCCCCAGACAGCTGGGGCTTCCGATCTGGTCGCCTGCAACCTCTTCGGGGAACCGTCGCTCAGGTTTGGGGGGCGGGAGGGGGAAAGCCGTGACGAGCAACGTCATTATCACTGCTCACGACCTCGCCGACCGCCTAGCGGAGGGCTGGCCACTGCTCGCCATTGTGCGCGGCACCCGTGGTTCGGGCCGCAGCACTGTGCTATCCGCGCTCGCGGCCAGGTGCGCCACCCAGGGGGTCGCTGTAATGCACGCCCGATGCCACGCGGATGAGTCAGACGTCGAGAGTGGCGTCGTGCTCCAATTGTTGGATGATTCCGACATCGGGGGATTGACGACAGGCCATGCGTTCAGCGCGGATGTTCTCCACCTCACCGCCCCGCGTGACGATGGCGCCACGCCGGTCGCAATCATCATCGACGACATCAACTATGCCGACCAATCGTCTCTCAATGAATTGAGCTACCTGGCCCGACGCCTCGACGGTCGCTCGATCAGGATGTTCGTCACGGTGGATGAACAGGACCACCGCACTCCCGCCCTGATGGCGGAGTTGACGCGACTCCCGTACACGCGCGTGCACACCCTCGCACCACTGAGCGCCGACGAGGAGGCAGAGGCACTGGCCAGGGCAGTGGGGCGCGACCTGGCGCCCGGTACGGTCGACATCGTGCGGCGTACGACACGCGGCAACCCGCAGGTCGCAGTGATGGCCGGACTTGAACTCGCCACCCGGCTACTCTCCGCGGACGAATCCCCGGAAACCGTTCATGAGTGCTGTGCCTTGGCCACCTGGCACACCCGCCTGCAATGGGTGGAGAAGTCCCACCCGAACGCAGCCAACCTGTACCGGGCGATCCTCATCCTGGGCCGGGACGCCGACCTGATCGGCGCAGCAGCCTTGTGCGACCTGCGGGTGGGCGTAGCGCACGATGCCCAACAGGTCCTCGTGGACTTCGGGCTATTGACTGGTGACCCGTTGCAGCCCGTCAAGGAGCATCGCCAGCATCACTACGCTCGATTAAACCCCCAGCGGACCATCGACATGCACCGGCGCGCTGCGGACCTCGCCCACAAGGGCGGCATGTCTGCTCGGACCGGCGCCTCCCATCTCATGCATTCGAATCAGAAGCTGTGCGAAGACGATCTGGTGCTGCTGAGTCGCGCCGCCCACGAGGCCGCGCTGACGGGGGATTGGGACACCGCCCAGGGCACGCTGCGCCATGCCCTCAGCCAGTGCCATGACGCCCCGACCTCCCATAGGCTCCTTCTCGATCTGCATCACGTACACCTGCGGTCCGACGTCCGCGCCTGCACCCAGTCGACGCTGGCCCTGTCACGCGCGGGAGTGTCCAACGAGGTGATGGGGCGGGAGCTCGCCTCCCTCAGCCACCTACTGCTGGCCGCGAGCTTCACGCCGGTCAGCACAGTGCTGAAAGGGCTGGCCGACGAGCTGGATGCGAGCGCCCCGACGACACCGCCCAACCTGGTCGCACAGGCGCACCTGCTCCGTCACGCTTCCCCGTGGCGTCGGCTGGCCCTCGCGGCACGGAGCGACCCCGCTGTGCTCACCGCGCGGGCACTCCTGCTTGCCGCAAGCAGTCACCACCGCGATCGCTGCCGCCACCTGCTCCAGCGAGTGGTCCCGGATCCCACATCCCTCGCTGAACGTGACCCCATGCTGATCGGGCTGGTTGCCCTCGCGGCCACGTGGACCGAGGAGCTCTCCGTCGCACAGTTCTGGGCGACCGAGGGAGCTACCGCGGCTCGCGCCGACCACCGGCCCGTCGAAGAGGCCGTCAACATGTTGGTACGCGCCCTGGCGGCCGAACGGATCGGACAACCCCACGCCGCGCTGGCCGACGCCGAGGCCGCGCGCAAGCTCTTCGAAGCCGTCCATGCCGACGCCTTCGCAGAGTTCGCGGGCGCAGTGTATGCAGAGGCGTGCATCCAGGTCGGTCAGATCGATCGTGCGATCGCCACCCTGGACGGCCTGCGCCCCCGCGCCGACGCGCACCCTCTGCTCTCGGCAACCGTCGCCCACGCGCTCGGACGATTGGCTGAAGCTCGCGGAGACGCTGCAGGCGCACTGGGCCATCTGCTCTCGTGCCCACGCTATCTCCAAGCCGCCGGCATCGCTGGTCCGTCCGCACTTATGTGGCATCCGTCCATGGTCCGGGTGCTCGCGCAGTCAGAACGGGAGGACGCAGCACGCCTCGTGGCCGAGGGTTTCCTCGCGAGTGCCCGCGCGTGGGGGGCTCCAGGCATCATCGGCCAGGCGCTGCACGCACGCGCGGCCTCCGCCAGCGGAGTGGAGCGGATTCGCTACTTGCGAGCGGCCGAAGAACAGTTGGCGCGATCGGGTCTGGAGCGCGTCCGTCACATGGTGCTGACCGAACTTGTCGCCAGCTATGCGAAGCACGGCGATGCCGACGCTGAGCAGTGGGCGCTCACTGAGGTCGAAAACACCCGTGCCTCGTGCACGGCCGAGACTGTCGAGTACGAGGCAGGATCTTCCGCCGTGCGGCTGTCGCGCGCAGAGCAACGCGTGGTTGACCTGGTGCTGGAAGGCCACAGTAACGCACACGTTGCCGCGCAGCTGTTCCTGTCGAAGCGGACCGTCGACACGCACCTGGGCCGTATCTACAAGAAGCTCGGCATCAGCTCACGCACACAGTTGGCGGCTGCACTGGGCCTTGCGTCGGCCTACTGACGTCAGCCTGCACGAGGACGAAATGCCCACCCAGCGGGTCGCTCACTTCGGCCGCGTTGTCGTACCTCTTGATGATCGTGCCGCCCGTCGCCGACACCTGCGCCAGTGCGTCCGCGAGTCGTTCCGCACCGAACGCAGGCAGCCATCGTGGCGGGCCGCCATCCTCGACCGCCCACAACGCCTCGTCTGATCCCAGCCCTAACCGGACGACGCCGGCCGTCTCGGCGCGGTCGGTGACGACGCCGCCGCACCCGGCGACGGCGGAGTCCACACTCGCCGTGGCGGCCGGTCCGAGCCGCCACGCGCCGTACGACGCGCCCGGCTCGTGTGCCACCACGATCCCGTCGCCCTGGGCCCCGGCGAAGATGCCGACGCTCGCACCGTAGTCGTCCGCCGCGATCAACAGCCGTCCGATGTCGGCGAGCGGCACCGGTCCGAACCTCTTCCGCCAGCCTGGCGGTGGCGCAGCGCAGTCACCCGCGAGGCAGACCAACCAGGCCGGCTGCCCAGGAGTCGGGGCGAAACTCGCCGCCGGATGGTCGCCGATCGTCGCCTGATGCCCGAAGCCGCCGGGCTCGGTGATTAGCTGCCAACCGAACAGGTCCTGATAGAACGCAGCTGCGGCAACGGGATCTTTCGCTCCGTATGCCAACCAGCAGGCAGTGCCAGGCAGGTAGTGACGGCGGACGGGCATCAGGTCAGATCACCTTCGGCCCGCGCCACTTGAAGGTCCGCCAGGTGACGAAGGTCCCGAAGACCACCCAGGCTCCCATCACGATCGCTCCCGTCGCCAGCTCCCAGCTGTGCCGTGGCTCGCCGTACTTCATGACGTCGGGCAGGAAGACCGACCGCAGTCCCTGCGCCATCCACTTGAGCGGGAACAACTCGCCCACGAACAACATCCACTTCGGCGTGTCCGACAGCGTGATGAACACGCCCGAGATGAACTGCAGCACCAGGAAGATCGGTGTGGTCATCGGGGTCGCCGCGGGACCCGAGGGGATTACCCCGGCCCATGCCATGCCCATCAAGGTGCATGCGAAAGTGCCGAGCAGGATCACCCAGCCGAAGGTCAGCCAGCGTGCCCCCGTGCCTGGCAGGGGCAGGTGATAGGCGAACACGGAGATCGACAGCAGGATCGCCACCTCGACGAAGGTGGTCACCAACACGCGCACGATCTTCGCGATGAAGTACGCCGCCCGCGGCATCGGCGCGGTCGCGAGCCGGCGGATCATCCCCTTGTCCCGCTCCAGCACGATATCGATCGCAACGCCCTGAAAGCCGGTACTCATGACGCCGGCTGCGATGATGCCCGCCATCATCAACTGCTTCAACGGGACCGTTTCGTCCCCCACCTTCACGCTGCCGCTGAAGAGCGAGGCGAACACGACCAAGAGCAGGATCGGGAACAGTAAGACGAAAGTGAGCTGCATCTTGTTGCGGAAGAAGTTGCGCAGCTCGGCCTTGGTCAGTGCGACCGTGGCACGCCACAGCGGACTGCCCGGCCGTCGAGGCTCGACAGCACTCGGGTCCATGACCGGAATGCCGGTCGTCCTGACATCCTGCATCCCGCTCACTGGACTACCTCATCCGTCGGCGCCATTTCCTTTGCGCGTGTGTCTGCTCCGTGCACGAGGCGCAGATAGACCTCCTCGAGCGAGGGCTGCACAACGCGGAAGTCCGGCAGCTCGCGAGCCCCATACTGCCGCGCCCAGCTCAGCAACTCGTAGGTGACCTGGCATGGGTCGTGGGTCTCGATCCGCAGCTGCCCCTTGGTGATCCGCGCATCGTCGATCGACAACTGATGGGGGTCTAACTGCGCAGGCAGCGTCACGTCCCGCAACGTCTCCGGGATCGAGCAGCTGATCGTGGTAACGACGTGCTCGCGGCTCGCAAGCTCACTCATGGTGCCGATCTCGACCAGCGATCCCCCGACGATGATCCCTGCCCGCTGAGACAGCGCCTCGACCTCATCGAGATAGTGCGTCGTCAGCAGGGTGGTGGTGCCCCGGTCGGCGAAGAACCGCACCAGGTCCCAGGCCTCCCGGCGCGCGACGGGGTCCAAGCCGGTCGTGGGCTCGTCGAGGAATATCAGCTCCGGATTGCCCACCACCCCCACAGCGACGTCGAGCCTGCGTTTCTGACCGCCGGACAGGTTCGCGGCGAGGTCCTTGGCCTTCTTGGTGAGTCCGACCATATCGATCACCTCGTCGACCGGCAACGGCCGCGGGTAGAGCGCCGCGAACATCGAGACGACCTCCCGGACCGTCAGCACCGGATATTCGCCCGTCCTCTGCGGGACGACGCCGATCCGGGCCCGCCACGCCGCGGCGTCGCGCCACGGGTCATGTCCGAGGACCTCGACGTCGCCGGATGTTCGGGGACGGCGACCGGTCAGGATGTCGATCGTCGTGGTCTTGCCGGCCCCGTTCGGGCCGAGGAACCCGAACACCTCGCCCGGCTCGATCGTGAGGTCGAGGTGGTCGACTACGTTGCGGTCGCCATATCTCTTGCAGAGATCCCTGACGACGATGGGCTGGTCGGTCGGGGTCAACAGGAGCTCCTCTCGGGATCCGTGGGCTGCACCACCCTACGGCGTATCGCTGCGTAATCTTGCATCGACGTGCCCATGAATCACAATTTGCGCATGGCCGTTGCGCATCGACAGACGCTCCCGCGAGGGCCGCTCCCTCCATAGATGCAGTTTAGTCCGCGGGCGTGGCCTCGCGCTTGTAGGCGAGACGGCTTCGGCGTTCGAGCTGGACGGTGCCGGTCGTGGTTGTTGGGCGGAGTCCGGTGGGTGGTCGGACTAGCCCTCGGCGGAGACCTTGGAGCTGCCCGGGGTGCCGTTCGCCAGTCATGGTGGAGCCGCCCACCTCCTCTCGCTCGGTCGCGGACCGCCGAGGCCAGAGACAAGCAGGAGGTCCTCGCCGGGGAGCCGGCCGATAACCTTCACCCGGCGTCGGGTCTCCCCGAACGTGCGCTCGATGAAGTTGTTGTGCCGGGTCCTGTGGTGGTGCTCGTTGGGAAGGCACGCAGGCGAGGGACCGGTGGGTTGCCGGATGCGGTGGATGGCGGTGGCCAGGACGTCGGCCAGTTCGGGGCTGACGACCAGCAGCCGTTCGGTGTCGGTCTTGGACAGGGCGTCCTGCAGCAGCGGGATCAGTGCGGTGCTGGTCTGTGGGGTGTACTGGACCAGGCTGGCCCGTTCCCGGGCGGTCGCGCGAGCGCAGCTCAGGACGCCCAGGCGGCGGCCATCGATGCCGGCCAGCACCCGCCGGGCCGTCGCCGGCGAGGCGAGGCGACCCATGCAACACCCGCTGGTCGGCCAGGCCGTGAGGCCGGCGCCACCACGCCGACCCGCGCGCGACTGCAGATCAAATCATTGATTCTCTTGGCTACGTGGCTCTGGCTCCGGTCTGGGCGTCGCCCTATCATGGCAAGGTCATGCGATCTCAACGTGAGGAGACTTCCCGTGAGTTCGAACAAACAGGACTCCCTCGGCCCCATCAAGCGATTCCTCGCGATCTTTCTCATCGTGTGGGCCATCGTGCTCGCATACCTGGGCTTCACTAACTCGGGCAGTTCCATGGTTCTGCTCCTGATCGCCGCCGTCGTGTGTCTGATCGCTGGCGTCTACTTGGCTCGCTCCTTTGCGTTCCTTCAGAAGAAGGAGTTCTGACTCAGCTCGTCCCGTATACCGAATCCCTCATTGCGTATGGTCACGGCGGTGCCGGTGGGCCTAGCGTGAAGATCTCGACACTCCGCCAACCACGCGTCGCCCAGCCGATCGCGGGTCACCGGCGCGCCGCACTGGAGAAGCTTCGGGGGTTCGGTTATGCTATCGATCCACCTGGTCGAGTTGACGTTGCTCGATGAGCATCGCTACAGCCCGACACTCGGGTATCTCCATGCCGCATTGGTGGCGGCACCGGACGTCGCCCCTCGCGTGAGCGTGCACAAGCACATCTCGCCGGCGACCGCGAACGGTCAAGCCTCGCTGCTCGAGACTGTGCTCCCGGACGACCCGGATGCGACGTTCGTCGTCGCGTTCACGGTGTACTTCTGGAACCGCCCACAGACCATGGCGGTAGCGGCGCGGATCAAGGCGGCGCGGCCTCATGCGGTGATCGTGGTCGGTGGCAACGAC
>NZ_BAABJQ010000016.1:0-204742 GCF_039543385.1 Rugosimonospora acidiphila | reverse complement strand
GCCGGGACATTGAGATCGTTCAGATCTTCGTCGACCTGTGCGCCAAGTACGACAAGCGCATTGTGTTCATGACCAACTGGGCCAAGAACAGCAACTCCAAAGTGGTCGAGATCGCCGAGATCCTGCATAACCGCGGCATGCTGCCCGCGGTGACTCTGTCAGCCCAGTCCTTCCACACGCGCACCCTCGAACTCGCCAAACGGGGCAACATCAAGTCGGATCGCTACGACACCTTACTGACCGAGTTCCGGAGTCGTGGCATCCCCACCTACACGGACCTGATCTGGGGTCTGCCCGGGGAGAGCCTCGAGACGCATCTGGCCGGCATCGAACGTGTGCTGCAGGCGGGTGGTTGCCCGGTGGTGTGGCCGTTGCTGCTGCTCAACAACACCGAGTACGCCTCCGACACCTTCGGCGCCCAATACCCTCTCATCGTCGAGCGTCGGCCAGGCGACGTCAGCAATCCTGACCTCGTCGCCGACGTCGTGCTCGGACACCCCGACCTGACTGAAGCGGAGTGGCGACGCGGCAATATGCACGCTGCTGCGACCGGTGTGTTCGCGAAAGCGAGCATGCGGTGCACCCTGCGCTATCTCTCCCACGTCGGCGGCGTCCGCATCGTCGACCTGGTCGACGCCATCATCGACCTGATCGACGCCGGTGAGGTCCCCTGCCCTGGCCTGACCGAAGTGCAGCACAACTACGCCGTCGCACTGGCCGATCCCAGCAAGTTCGACGAAGAGCTTCTTCTCTCGATCCTCGGGCCGCACGTCCTGCGCGAGGAGATGTACTACCAGACGATGCTGCGCCTGGTGCTCCAGGACGCCACCACTCACCGCGAGATCCTCAAGTGGGTGAGCAAGGCGCTGATCGAGCGCTTCGGCCTCGCCGGTCGCCCCGGGATGGAGCTGCTCGCCGGTGTCAGGACGTTGGACCTTGCGGCCGGCGGCGTCTGGCGCTCCTCACTCGTGGGCAAGACGCTGTCCGGCTTCTTCGCCGTCCATCCCCGCGCTCTGGCAGTGCTCGTCGAGGGCGGAGACGTACCGGACTGGGGATTCGATCCCGACGCCGATGCGGTGCAGGGTCGCTTCGTATCACCGCGCCAGCGGGCCGGACTATGGCTGAGCATGCTCGACCTCAAGCTGATCCACGGCTACAGCCGACTGCTGTGGGAGGCCGAGGTAGTCCTTCTCCACGGCGCCACGGCGCCACGGTGACCAGGCGGCGACCGCGGCACCGCACGCGGCCGGCGACCCACACGCTCGTGCCGTGCGATGGTCGTGCCGTTGAGGTGTCTGCGCAAAGCGCAGGGCCGATAGCTGTCTGACCCGCCGGCGTCCGCGGTGACCAGCAGGACACACGCGTGTCGGGGTAGTCGTGCCAGCCTCGGGCGAGCCACCAGCGACGCAGCGTCTCCACTGCGAACGCGGCGGTGTCGTGGTCGATCCCGCCGGTGGCTCAGCCCGCCCGGTGTTGCGGGTCAGGTCGTCCACCGCTACGTCACTAGCAAGATCCAATGATTCATCGACTGATCGACGCGCCCTGACCGCTCCCGGAAACTGCCGCAGCGATTCAAGGCGTCCCCGGCCGGCGCTTCAGGACGACAGGAAGTCCGACATGATCTTGACCGAGTCGACCGGCTGCTCGAACAGCGGGATGTGACCGACACCGGGCAGGGTGTGCACCGCGCAGTCGGCAATCGCGACCCGGAGTCGCTCGGCGTTCCGGATGAAGCGCGGCATGTCGTCGGTGCCGACGATTACCGCGGTCCGCGCGCCTACCTGGCGCAGCATGGCGTCGTCCTGCTCGGACTCGAGGATCCCCATCATGGAACCGTTGAGGTACTCGTCGAAGGTGTGTTTGCCGATCACGTCGGCCAGATGACGCCATGCTTCAGGATGACGCGAAAGACCCTTGAAGATGTCCGGGGGCGACGCCATCCAGATGCTCGCCAGCCGTTTACTCGTCAACCCGGCCCGCCGCCCCCGCGCCAGCTCCATGACCCGGTCGCGGGCGTGCGGGTCGTCGCGGA
This sequence comes from Rugosimonospora acidiphila, assembly GCF_039543385.1. NCBI lineage: Bacteria > Bacillati > Actinomycetota > Actinomycetes > Micromonosporales > Micromonosporaceae > Rugosimonospora > Rugosimonospora acidiphila. The sequence continues at coordinate 202,710 of NZ_BAABJQ010000016.1, read as the reverse complement.
CCTTCTCGTTGATCGTCGGTGCAGCCATCACCAGACGATCGACCGGGCCACCGCGCAGCGTGGCCTCGAGGGCGACCGCACTGCCGAACGACAACCCCACCAGCCGGGTGGCGGCGTGCTCACGCATCACTTCGGCAACGGCCGATCCCACGTCGCCCAGAGTCGCGGTTGGCGGCCAGGGCGCGGTGGCGCCGTGACCGGGCAGGTCGACGCCGACGTGTGCGAACCCCGGCATCCGCTGCCACAACGGAAGCCACGCCTCCGCCGACATCGTGTAACCGTGCACCCACACGACGGTCGGCGCGTCACCAACGAGCGCGGCCTGCTTGGTGATCGCTAGAGCGGGCAGTGTCACCTGCGGCCACCGTCGATCGTCGGGAACTTCTCGCAGAACTCCCAGAACTCCTGGATCAAGGAGTCGGCCTTGGAGAGATCCGGCGGGGCGGACTCGTCGATGTGGTCCCATACCAGCCGGTCCTGCTCGAACCCGATGTGGGTCATCCGCTTCCACTCCGGGATGAGCGCTTCGTCCTCGGGAGGCACGGCGAACCCGATTCGCATCACGCAGCCGCCGTCCTCGGGAACGGTCCCCGTGATGATCACCTGTGTGCGCTCCGGCGACCGCAGTTCGGTCACGACCAACGTCGGCGAGAAGGCACGCAGGTAGAACTCACCAGCGGTCTTGGAACCGAACTTAGCGGTAACGGCGATCTCTCCCGTTTCCGACGCCGCCGCTGTGAACCGACTGAATCCGGGCATCCTGTGCAGCGCGGTGAAGTGTTCCGAGTCGAACCCATTCTCCATGATCATCCGGGTGGAGGTGGGCAGGTGCGCATTGACCATCGGCACGAAGGTGCGTTCTTTGGCGTACCGGAGAATGGTTGCCTCGAAGCCGAGATCGGCGTCGTGATCGCTCCTGAGCCGGACGAACAGCATGCCGCTGAGGAGGTGCGCGCGATGCTCGGCAACGGCATACCGCTTGTTCTTGTCGCCGAGCGCGATGCGCCGGCCGTGGAACGGACACTCGACGCAATCACCGTCGATCGTTCCGCCGTAGCCCAGGTGAGCGCCACGGTGCGGGCAGTCGGCGTCGAACACTCTCACCCGATCGGCCTCGCGCACGGTCATCAGACGTCGCCCGCCGAGCTCAAGTGGGGCAACACCTTCCGATACCTCGTTGTCGTACGCGGCGAGGTACCATCCCGCGTGAATGGCGGCCATACGACTCCTTCAGAGGACAGCCACCGCGACCGGCGGCCACTGATGACGACGCCGCGGACCGAGCGCTAAGACCACCTGCTCGGCATCGTGGCCAAGAATCACGAATGGGCGGCGAGCACCTTGCAGTGTTCGCCGCCCATTCGTCGATACCGTTGCTCAGGTGCAGCAGCAACAAGGGCAGCAGCAGCAGGAGTCGCCGCCCGACACACCCGCGAGCTCCTCCTCGCTCAGCTCCTCCGTATTGACCTGGGGGGTCGACGGAATCAGGAACACGTACGTCCCGCTGGTCTGGCCGGCTTCGTAGAGCTCCACCTGCTGTTCGAGGCTGGAGTCACCCCCCCGCTCCGGTTCCGGGTCTCGGCGATCCACCCGCACCGTGGCGCCGTCGGGGATGGCGATGCCGGCCTCGGTGAGCGCCGCCTTCGGGTCTGACTCAAGCAGCGCGCTGAACTCATCATTCGACCACGCATTGATGACAGCCCGCGTGTAACCACCGACGAAGTCGGCGCGATCCTGTTCGGACAAAGCCATGCTGCATCCCTTCTTGGATCCTGCAGTCGGTTCACTGCCGACGCCCGCCACGTGCCTCGTGGACAGCTATCACTTTGCGTGGTGCAGCTCACGGGATCCAGACCTCGAGGCACGGCAACGGGGCGTAACCCAGGAGGCAAACGTGGTACGTACCGTTCTCAGCCCTGTGGCCAGAGTGCGTAAGGGCATCTCCTCGACACGCAGGGAGGTGCCAGGCAGTGGAGGTTCTGCGACAGAACCAGGCGAGCGGGGAGCGCCACAAGAACGCCGGCGCGGCAGCGCCGCCGTATGCCGGGTGGGTCGTACCCAAGAAGCTGAACCGGCCTGGGCGCACCAGCACCCGCGATCAAAAGATTCTCCTTCCCGATCGAGCGGCAAGCTGAAGGGCCGAACGGAAGCCAGGTCAAACACCCCACTGAACAATCGGCTGCTCAAATCCCGCTGCAGGTTCGCCGCAGCGCGAACCCGGCGAGAAAGGACCGTCGGTTTCTGACGCCCAGTTCGCCGGACACTTGATGACCGCGGTGTGCACGCACAAGTCCGTTCCCTTGGGCATGTTCTGGCGCAGCAAGCCGTTGGTGTTCTCGTTTGAGCCGCGCTGCCATGGCTTGTGGGGATCGCAGAAGTAGACCTGGACGCCGGCGGAAACGGTGAAGCGAGCGTGGTGAGCCATTTCCTTGCCTTGATCCCAGGTGGGGCTGCGGCGCAGCTCGCCCGGCAGTGTTCCGATAGCGTCGCGTAACGTCCGCTCGACGCCGACCGCGTCCCGACCGTCTGGCAGGTGCAGCGGCCGGTGCGCGATCTCCTGCGGCGACCACCATTGCTTCAACCATTCGGTCACCTGGCCCGCCAACCGGCCACCGGACAGCTTGAACGGCTTCGGCCGCCGAGCCTGCGCACGAGCGCGCTGGTCCGCCCGCCAGGCACGATAATCCTGCCGTCGGCCATTGGCGGCCACCTCCCGAGACACCGTCGAGACGGCCTTGCCCAACCTGGCGCGATCGCAGCCGCGTTGCTGGACGGGGATGGGTGAGGGCAGGGTCTTGGCCAGCACGCCGTCGGGGATGACGTGGACGAGGTGCCCGTCCAGGCGGGCCACGACGCGTTGCCCGGCCAGGTGCGCGCCCACGGCCAGGTCGTGACCGCTGAGGCCGATGACGCCGCTGGCGTCGACGGTGCGGTCGACCTCGACCACCGTGCCACCGGGCAGCGGACGGTTGCGCGGCACGCCCGTGGCCGGTGGCGGCCCGGCCGGGGTGGCGCCGCGCAGCCGTACCCCGGCGGGTACCAGCAGCGGCGCCCCGGGCGCTGCGGGCACCGGTTGCGGCGCGGGTTCGGCCCCGGTGGTTACCGTGAGCGCCTGGGGGTCGTGGTGGCGGGGCTGGAAACAGGCTCGCCGGCGTGGCCATCGCCAGCGCCTGGTGTGGGCGGGCGTGGTTGTAGGCGTGCACCCAGGCGTTGATGGAAGCTTGCGCGGTGCCTTGACCCGCAGCGCGGAGAGCAGCTTCTCCGTGACACCGGCTTACTCCCACCGTGCGAAGTACCAGTACACCGTCTGCTGTAGCGGTAGATCCGCGGGCAAGTACCGCCTCGGGCAGTCCGAGCGAACCAGGTAGAGGATCGCGTTGACAATCTCGCGCCGCGGATGGTTCTCCGGCCGCCCATCCGCGCTCGGCTCCGGCAGCAGGTCCTTGACCAGGTCCCGGCGGGCGTCGCTCAGATCAGACGGGTAGCCGCGACGCGAAGACACGCGACACCCTGCCCGAGCCGACTATCACCGTCACGACGCCACACCATCACCATGAGGCCCCTCAAAACACCCACTCAGCTTGTTCTTCAACCTTTTCGCTGCCATACGGGACAGCCGACGGAAGACCGCGATCGTCTGCGCCCGCTGCCACGGCAGCACCCACCCGCAGCCGAACACGCAGTAGCACTGGAGAGCCGCGATGCGGGGAGACTCGCACGTCCGGTTCGGGGAGCGGGCCGAGGAGCCGGGTCGGTGGGTGTGCAGGGTCGGCGTGGAGTCGGACCGAGGCGCGGTATCGGCGGTTATGACCTCTGGATGAGGGCCACCATGCGGGTTGTTTACGTCCCCTACGTAGTGGAGGCGGTCCTCGATCGCCCGGTGCCCCCTGATCAGGTCGCTCAGCTCGGCGCCGTCGGCCTGCCAGGCGGCCAGCGAGGTGACCTTCGGGGCGCGCCTCTCGTCCCGGGCGTGGCCGCGTTCGCGACGCCGGTCGGCGACCGGCACCTGTCACCAGCGCCGCGTCGCAAGCATCGACCATTGCTTCCCAATGACCACGCCTGACAATCGCGCATACGTACCGAGCGGGGCGCCACCACGCATACGCATCATGAAGTCTTGCGCCGCTGCCGCGGAACTGGAGACACTCTGCCCCGGGCAGTCGAACAACCTCTCGACTGCTATCGCCTCTCCCCTGCCATCGAGAGGTTGCCGTCACGAGGTTGAATGATCAGTGGGGAAACGGATGATCAAGCAGCCAAGGCTACGCAGTCATCTCCGCGCCGAGGCCGTTGGGGGGCGGGTGTTCCTCCTCGGTGACATGGAAGCCTTCGTGCTCGAAGGCGAGAACGTCGGGCCGCTGGTCGAACTCCTTGACGGCACCCGGGATGTCCAGCAACTCATCGCCGACCTGGCCGGTCGAATTCAACCGCTGGCAGTGCTCACCCAGCTCCATCGATTCGAGGCCGCAGGTTACATCACGGAGGGCGCAAGCGGGCTGCCAGAGCCGCTGACGGAGTGGGTCGACGCGCTCGGACTGCCGACGCAGCACGTGGAGCGCGTGCTGAATCAGAGTCGGGTCGCGGTGACGCCGCTCGGCACCACGACAGGCACCGCGGCCGCGGGACTGCGAGATACCGGCCTGCGGAACGTCGAGGAAGTGGCCGGCGACGCGCTGGCGTCCGGTTCCTGGGACCTGGTCGTCGTTCTGGTCGACGACTATCTCAACGAAGACCTCGATGCACTCAACGCAACGATGCTCGCCAGGTCGCAGTCCTGGATGCTGGCGAAGCCGACCGGCACCGCCACCTGGGTCGGGCCCGAGTTCGAGCCCGGCGAAACCGGTTGCTGGCGATGCCTCGCGCAGCGACTTGAGGGGAACCGGCAGGCCGAGCGATTCGTCTACGGCCGTCAGCACAAGCCGTCGCGTCTTTTTCTTCAGTCCGAGCACGCGAGCGGTCATCACCTTCTCATCGGGCTGCTTGCCCCGGCCGTGTTGACGCGCCTCGTTATGGGGCGTAGTGAGTTGACCGGCGTGCTGCGGACCAACAGTGTCCGCCACGGCAGTCAGGGCGACCACGTATTGGTGCGACAACCTCAGTGCCCAGCGTGCGGAGACCCGAGTGTCGCGAGCCCGGCCGACCGCAAGATCGTGCTGAGCCGTGGCCAGGCCACGAAGACGACCGACGGTGGAATCCGGGTCTGCACAGCCCAGGAGACCTTCGACCGATTGCAGAAGCACATCTCGCCGCTGATAGGTGCTGTCACCGGCGTGATCCCCTTGGACGGGGGCAACGAGGACGGCCTCACCTACAGCTACGCCGCCGGCCACAACTTCGCGATCGGGCAGGACAGCGTCGCCAACTTGCGCCGCAACCTCCGCTCGCAGAGCGGCGGCAAGGGCCGCACGTCGATCCAGGCGCAGGTCAGCGCGATCTGCGAAGCGATCGAGCGCTACTCAGCCGTATGGCGCGGTGACGAGGATGTCTACCGGGCGGCGTACAACGACCTCGATTCGGCCGTCGCGGTCGACCCCGACACCCTGACTCTCTACTCCGACGCGCAGTACGAAGGGCGCGACGAGTGGAACAGCGACTCGGTCGGTCATCGGCTGCACGTGGTACCCGAACGCTTCGACCGCTCGCGTGAGATTTCCTGGTACGACGGTTGGTCGCTGACCGAGAATCGCCCGCGAGCGGTGCCGGCGGCGTACGTCTGGTACGGCCATCCTGATCTGCGCGAGCACTTCTTCTGTCTGGGCGATTCCAACGGCAGCGCTAGCGGCAACGTCCGTGAGGAGGCGATCCTCCAGGGCCTGTGCGAGCTCGTCGAACGTGACTCGGTGGCGATCTGGTGGTACAACCGGCTCACTGTCCCGGGCGTCGCTCTCGACTCCATCGACGACCCTTACGTCGCCACCCTCGAGAACTTCTACGCCAGTCTGGACCGAAAGCTCTGGGTCCTCGACATCACCTCGGATCTCGGCATCCCGGCGTTCGCGGCGTGCACGTCCCGCGACCACGACGTCGAAGACATCATGGTTGGGTTTGGAGCGCACCCGGACGCGCGGACGGCACTGTCCCGGGCGCTGACCGAGGTCAACCAGTTCCTGCCCACCGTGCGGCGGCGAGACGCCGACGGCAACACGCTCTACTGGCACGACGATCCCGCCCTGATTTCCTGGTGCAAGGAAGCGAAGCTGGCCGACAACCCGTGGCTGCTGCCCGATCCGGCTCAGCCACTCAGGCTGATACCAGAAGGTGAGGGAGACGTGAGCCGAGATCTCGGCGCATGCGTGCAGAGTTGTGTAGAAGCTGCCGCGCGGGTCGGTCTCGAGGTCATCGTCGCGGACCTGACGCGTCCCGAGATAGAGCTCTCCGTCGTCAAGGTGATGGCGCCGGGAATGCGCCACTTCTGGCGACGCACCGGGCCGGGCCGGCTGTACGACGTCCCCGTTCAGATGGGGCGCCGTGGCAGCCCGACCGCCGAGTCGGAGCTGAATCCCCGGAACGTCTTCTTCTGATGACAACCACACGGTCGGACACTAGAACCCAGCGAATCGCGGTGCAGCAGGTGCTCGCGCCCCAGGCGGAGCTGGTCCTGGAACCGCGACCGCGCCTGCACCTGCGCGGACGCACGTTCGACTTGACCGTCAAGTCGGACCTCATTCTCCAGGCTCTGACGGAGCTTGCGCAGGGTGCTGATGTAGAAGGAGCCGCGGCCCGGAGCGGGGTGACGCGGGACCTCGGGTCGGCGCTGCCCTGGTCGATGCTGCTGCGCAAACTGGACGCGGTCGGTGCCATGCTCTATCGGCTCCCAGGCAATGCGAGCGAGCCCCTTGCGGAGCTTGTTCCGCTCACGCGTGGCCCGGTCGCGCTTCCTCCCCGGACGCGTGATCTGACGGCCTGGACGCCCAACCGTGCGGCCACCGTGCGGATCGAGGACAACCGGCTGGTGCTGCAGGCACCGGATGCCTGGTGCCAGGTGTACCTCAGTCCGGGCGCGGCGGCGGCTTGGGCCGAGGCCGCGGCGCGCCAGGTGCCGACGGCGCCATGGTGGCCCGAGTTCGCGCGGATCCTGGCCGCGGCTGGCGCGTTGCGCGAGAAGCCTCCAGTGGCCGATGAGATGCTGTGGAGCGTCGCCGAGTGGGCCGCCTATCTGCATTCGCGCCTCCCCGACACGGTGTCGGGGTTCGCGGGAACCTACCGCGGGGCGAAGATCGTGCCGGTGCCGCCCGCGCGCTGGGAGCCGGGGGCCACGACGGTTGTTGACCTGCCAACGCCCGACCTGGATCTGCTCGCTCGGACGGATCCTTCGCTCACCACAGTCAGCGAGGCCCGCCGGTCCCGCCGGGAGCATGACGGCGATCGCCCTATCACCCTTGACCAGTTGAGCGAGTTGCTTTATCGGGTGGCGCGGGTACGCGGCGTCCTGAGGGGCGAGGGTGCAGAAGCGGTTGATCGTCCGGTGCCCGCGGGGGGAGCTCTCCACGAGGTCGAGGTGTTCGTAGCGAGTCAACATTGCGACGGGCTCGATCCGGGTCTGTGGTGGTACGACGGGCACGAGCATCGGCTCGTTCAGATTGCGGGCGTCGGCCGGGACTTGGAGCGGCTCGTGGGGTTCGCCACCAGCGCCACCTTGCAGACAAAGCCGCCGCAGGTGTTGTTGCAGTTCGCGGCGCGGCCCGCGCGTCTCCTTACCAAGTACGAATCGATCGGTTACGCGCTGATGGCGAAGCACACGGGTGTGCTCATGCACGCCGTTTACCTCGCTGCCGAAGCCATGGGGTTGGCTACCTGCGCCGTGGGAGCCGGCGACGGTTCGGCATTCGCGGCTGCAACGGGCCGCGGTCTTGGTGAGCTGGCACCTGTCGGTGAGATGACCCTCGGCAGCAGGTTGCCTGAGGACGTGGACGAAGAGGGTGCGGGATGAAGTTCCGTGGTCGGGCACTGCAAAAGATGCGAGAGCCGGACGAGCTCGACCGCCCGATCATGCTAGTGGACACGCGAGGATGGACGGCTCTGTTCGTCATCCTCTCGGTGGTCCTCGGCGCCGCGATCTGGTCGGTGAACGGCAATCTGCCGATCACAATGACGGCGCCTGGAATCCTGACGAGCGCGGAAGGCAATCGCGCTGTCACGACGCCGTACGCCGGCACAGTCGCCATAGCGACCGCGAAGCCCGGTCAGCGGGTGAGCGCCGGAGACACGCTCCTCGACGTAACCGGCGAAGACCAGAAGCGCCGGACTGTCACTGCACCAATCGACGGAATGGTTCTCACCATGGCCGGCGCGGTCGGACAGACCGTCTCACCGGGTGACACGGTGGCGACCATTCAAGCGGGCAGTGGGGCCTCCGACCTCGTCACGCTGGTATTCGTTCCGACCTCACAGGCGACATCGGTACGGCCGGGCATCGACGTACTGCTGGCGGTCGAGGGGGTGCCGCAGCCTCGGTTCGGTCTGCTGAAGGGGACGGTCCTGGCGGTGGGTCGATTCCCGATCGACCCTTCGATGGCGGTTGGCATCGTCGGCAGCCCGTACACGGCCAATGAGCTGACACGGGGCCAGCCAACGGTGCCTGTCACGATCAAACTGAAAACGGATGGGCGGACCAAGAGCGGCTTCGCGTGGACCAGTGCCGACGGTCCGCCGTTCCAGATCTCGCCTCAGCAGAAGGTCGCAGCCTCGTTCCATCTGGGAAATCGGACACCCTTCGACGTGATTCTGAGGACGAGCTGACGTGGCCCAACGCGACAACACTAAGCAGCCAGGATGGGATCGCACGCCGGCCGAGGGCGCTGTCCGGAAAGTGACTGACCCTCCGGCACCATCCCCTCCGGGCCAGCAAGGTGACCCGGAGACGGGCGGCGGCGGGCGGCCAGTGCAGGAGCCGCAACAAGAGCAGCTGCCACGACAGCAACCGCGGCTCGACGCCAGCAGCAAGACCCCCAAGGTGGCTAGCGTGGGCGAGAAGGCAGTCAGCCAAGCAATGTATTTGCTGCCCGAGACCGCCCGGCGGCGCCACAAGTCGTGGAAGACGCCGGTCCGTATCCAGATGGAGTCGGTGGAGTGTGGCGCAGCCGCACTGGGAATCCTGCTGGCTCACTACGGTCGGCACGTTCCCCTTGAGCAGTTGCGTTCCCAGTGCAGGGTCTCCCGCAACGGCTCGAACGCGAAGGATCTCCTCTCCGCTGCCCGCGAGCACGGGTTCGAAGCCGTCGGCTATCAGATGGACCTGGACGAGCTCCAGCGCCTCCGGGCCCCAGCGATCATCTTCTGGGCGTTCCAGCACTTCATGGTGATTGAAGGCTTCTCCCGTCGTTGGGGCAAGACCGTCGTTCGCGTCAACGATCCCGCCGCCGGCCGGAAGAAGATGACCTGGGACGAGTTCAACGACGGGTTTACCGGCGTTGTCATCATGGTTCGGCCGGGTCCGGACTTCCGCCAGGGCGGCGCCGGCCCGTCGACGTTCGCGGCACTGCGCTCGCGGCGCGTCTCCGCGGCCAACGCAGTCGTCCTGATGCTCCTGGCGAGTCTGTTGCTCGTTGTCCCCGGCATCATCGGGCCTGCTTTCAACCGGGTGTTCTATGACTCGGTCCTCTCGGGTTCGTCACCGTCGTACTTCTGGCCGCTGTTGAGCGTGATGGCGTGCACGGTGGCATCGTCGGTGCTCATCAGCCACGTGCAATACAAGGCCCTCGCGCGCACCGAGGCATGGATGTCGGTGGTGTCGACCGCGAAGTTCATCCGCCACCTACTGCGCCTGCCGATGGGCTTCTTCCTGCAGCGCAAGGCAGCCGAGCTCGAACAGCGCGTAGGCTTCAACGGGCGCGTCGCCGAGGTCTTGGCCCGGGATCTCGTCGTCAGCGTTGTCAACATGTTCTTGATCGTCTTCTATGCAGTGTTTCTGCTGCGCTACTCCCTGCTTCTCGGTGCGGTCGGCATCGGTATGGCAATGCTCAACGTCGTGTTGCTGCAGCGCGTGATCGCCGCCCGTCGTGCGCTCAACGACACGGTCAATGCCGACATGGGTGGTCTGGTGGGCACCACTTACCACACGCTTCGGACCATGGAGACGGTGAAGGCGACTGCCGGGGAGGACATTGCCCACATGCGGTGGGCCGGCTTCTATGCCAAGGTGCTCGGTGCGCAGCAGCGCATCGGAGTGGCGAGCGCCCTGCTGGCGGTTGTGCCACCCTTCCTCGCCACCATCAACAGCGCCTTCATCCTCTTGCTGGGTGGCATGGGCGCCGTCAACGGCGTGATAACGGTCGGGACGCTCATCGCGTTCCAGAGCCTGCTGGCGGGGCTCAACCGACCGATCTCCGAGTTGACCAATCTGAGCAGCCGCATACAGACGCTCGGCGCTGAGGTGGTCCGGCTGAAGGACGTCGAGGACTATCCCGCCGACCCCTCGGTCGTCCAGGAGAACGGCGACGACGCGGAACGCCCCCGCCTGAGCGGCTTACTGGTGGTCAAAGACCTCAGCTTCGGCTATTCCACGGGCGAGCCGCCGGTCATCTCCGACGTGACCTTCACTTTGGCACCCGGCGGCCGGCTTGCGCTGGTGGGCACCTCCGGAAGCGGCAAGTCGACCATCGGCAGGGTCATTGCGGGCCTGGTCGAGCCGACAGCAGGTGTCATCGTGATGGACGGGCGGCCCCGCCAGGAACACTCCAGGACGGTGCTCGCGGCCTCGGTCGGATACGTCGACCAGGACGTCACCATGTACTCGGGGAGTGTGAAGGACAACCTGACCCTGTGGGACGACTCGATCCCTGACGAACTGGTGTTGGCTGCGCTCGATGATGCGGAGATGCTCGAGACGGTCACCAGCCGCCCCGGTGGCATCCACGCCAATCTAGGAGAAGACGGAGCCAACCTCTCTGGTGGCCAGCGTCAGCGTCTCGAGATCGCCCGCGCGCTCGTCGCCCAGCCGACCATGCTCGTTCTGGACGAGGCGACCAGTGCGCTCGATCCGGAGACCGAACGGAAGGTCATCGACAATCTGCGCCGGCGGGGATGCAGCGCGGTGGTCATCGCTCACCGGTTGTCGACGATCCGGGACGCGGACGAGATCATCGTGATCGACAAGGGCAAGGTGGTCGAGCGGGGCACGCACGACGAATTGATGAGCCGTGGCCAGGTCTATCCCGGGCTGGTCCGGAGCGGCATCAGCGACCAAGCGGAGCAGGAGACACCCTTTGTCAACCACAAGATCAGGCGGCGGGTTTGAGTTGGTTGGAGCGGCCGAGGGCGCGGTTGCGGTTGGCGACGTGGATCACTTCGTCGTACGGGGTGTTCCTGGTCAGGCAGTGCCAGAGGATCTCCAGGTAGCGGTTGCACGGCGCCGTGCTGATGGACCAGTCCTCGCGGGACGACACCCTTGTGGGCGTCGTGCCATCAAGGCCGCCCTCCTGGGACGCCGTTTCACGTCAGTCCTCAAGGGACAAGTACCGAAAGCGTTCCCGAAAGGGGACCTCTGATGAACGAAGGTAGTGCCATCAGCACCACGAGCGCCGAGCCCCGGAAGATGCCAGGCGAGGTCTCCGAGTGGGCCACTCGGGTCGGGCGGCCCGTCGGCGGAGTTGCCGGCCAGACCATCGTCTTCGACGGGTCCGACGTGCTGTACGTCGTTCTCAACGGCTACATCGATGTGTTCACCGCGCGTCTCAACCGCCTTGGCCAGCCCCACGGCCGCTGGCGCGAGGTCTGCCGGCTCGAGAAGGGCTCGGTGGTTCCCTCGATCGCCGATCGGTCGGGATCGCGGTTGGTTGCCAGGATCGGCGAGGACACCAGGCTGGCCATGATCCGGCCCGTCGACTTCGAGAGCGCCGACGGTCAGGTCGACCGCAGTCAGTCGCGCACAAGCAAGGGGCTCGCGGCGGCCCTCGACCGGACGCTGGGGACGCTCGCCGACGCCTGGCGCTCTGCGCTGCCGCCGAGGGAGTTCGAGCCGATCTACGCGACGGTGCAGCTGAAGGCCGGGCAGGATGCTCGCCCGGTCAGTGACGCGATCTGGCTGCGGGTACGAGAAGGCGACGTCAGGTACGGCGAGCACATCTCTGGCAGCCATGGACCTGGGAGCCTGCTGTACGTGCGACGTCTCGACTGGCTGGTCGTCGAGACCGACTGCGAGCTGGAACCGGTCAGCACGCTCGACCTGCTCGTAGGCGGCGGAATCTGGGGCGCCCTGTCGGCGCACATGATGCGTCTCATGGAGGCTGCCGACCTGCGCATCCTCGAGTCAGAGGAAGAGGAGCGCGGCGCGCTGCGGCGTCGTGCTGAAGCCGCCCACGCTCACATCGAGGCTGTGGCCGACCGGATTGAGCAAGTCTTCGACGACCGTGGCCTGGTTCAGGTGTCCGACGTCCGCGAGGACGATCCCATGCTCGGAGCGTTGAGACTTGTGGGGCGGCAGATCGGACTCGAGATCAAGGCTCCGTTGACCGGTGTAGGGGGCGGGAAGCCCGAGCGGCAGTTGGCGCGGATTCTTCATGCCAACCATGCGCACTCGCGGGAGGTGCTTCTCACCGGCCGGTGGTGGAAGACCGACAGTGGACCGTTCGTCCTCCTGCGCAAGAACCGCAAGCCTGCCGCGGCCTTGCGTACCGGCAACCGCTACTACCTGGTCGACCCGACCGGTGCCGAACGTCCGGTGCCGATCGATGAGAAGGTCGCGAAGGGCATCGCCCAGACCGGCTATCAGATCTATCCGGTGCTATCCAACGACGTCACCACGACGGGGAAACTGTTCCGCTTCGGTTTGAGCGGCCACGGCGGAGACATGTCGCGGATCCTGGCCCTGGTCCTCCTCTCCGGCGCCGTCGGCTTGGCAGTCCCGGTATTGACCGGAAAAGTCCTCGGTGGCTTCGTGGCGATGGCCGAGGGCCAGATGATTCTGGTCGGCAGTGCCGCCGTGATGGTCGCGGCCGTGGTCATGGGGGTCCTCGGCATCGTCGTCAACCTTTCGGTACTTAAACTCATCGGCCGTGTTTTGGGGCGCATGCAAACCGCCGTGTGGGGAAAGCTGCTCGCCCTGCCCGTCGGCTTCTTCCGCAACACCGAGGCGGGTGCCCTCACAAGAAGTGTCCTGGGGGTGCACTACAGCCAAGAAGCGCTCGCCGGCGCCCTGTCCGTCGCTTTCATCAGCATGGTTGGCGCATCACTCAACCTCATCCTGATTGGCTTCTACAGCCCGCCATTGGCGCTCGTCGTGCTCGCTTTGGTGGTGTTCGCATTTGCGGTCACCTGGCGGGTCGGCCGCCGGTCTTCCGAGGTGCAGGCGGAAATTCACGAGAGCGAGAAGCGCAGCTCCGCACTGATGCTGCAACTGCTGACGTCGGTCCCCAAGATCCGGGTCACGGCGACTGAGGATCGGTTGCTCCGGTTGTGGTCGGGAATGCAGGTCGACAACACTCGCCTCAAGCTGAAGTTGCGGACATCTCAGAACGCGTTGTTGACCTTCAACGTCGGCTATCCGCTGGCGTGCACCACGCTCCTTTTCTGGTTGGTCGGCGGCCCTTGGAAGGGTCACATCGACACGTCGGAGTTCCTGACGATCCTCACCGCGACGAACCTCTTGATCGCAGCGGTGATGCAGATGACGTCCACTGCGCTGATCGCCGTGCCCATAGTGCCGATGCTCCGTGACGTCGAGACCGTGCTGACTGAGCCAGCCGAAACGCACGCGGGATCCGTTGACCCGGGTGAGCTGTCGGGGCAGGTGACCGTGAGCGAGGTTTCCTTCCGATACGGAGACGGTCCACTGATCCTCGACAACGTGTCGCTCACCATCGATCCGGGCCAGTTCGTTGCCATCGTCGGCGGATCAGGGAGCGGCAAGTCGACCCTCTTGAGGCTCATCCTCGGGTTCGAGAAGCCGCTCAGAGGGGCGGTCACGTTCGACGGCCTCGACCTCGCGGAACTCGACGTGCGAGCAGTGCGCTCCCAGTGTGGCGTCGTGCTCCAGGGCGGCGGCCTGACGCCGGGCTCCATCCGCTCCAACATCCTGGGTACGTCCGGACTGACGCTCAAGGATGCATGGAATGCGGCGGAGATGGCCGGGCTCAAGGAGGACATCACGAACATGCCCATGGGTATGGCGACGGTGATCTCGGAAGGGGCCAGCGCCCTCTCCGGGGGTCAGCGGCAACGACTCATGATCGCCCGATCCCTGGTCAACCGCCCGCGCATGGTGTGCTTCGACGAGGCTACCTCGGCACTGGACAACCCGACGCAGAAGATCGTCGCGAACAGCATGCGCACGCTCAACGCCACCCGGTTGATCATCGCACACAGGCTGTCGACCGTCGCCGATGCCGACAGGATCATAGTGCTTGACCGGGGCAAGGTGGTGCAGCAGGGCACCTACAGCGAGCTCCTCGCGGACGAGGAAGGGCACTTCGCGATGCTGGCACGCCGTCAGCTGGCGTGATGCGATCGCCTGTCCCTCGGCACGGCGAGTGCACAGTCGACGATGGTGGTTGACCAGAACGAACAGTGTCGGATCGGGGTGATCGTCGCCGACGTGGTCGCGGACGTGACCGGTCCCCGCAAGCCCCGAGGGCTGCGCCACCGCGGGTCCAGACTGCTGACGGGCGTGTTGGTCGCGGTTCTGGCCGGCGCCTGCACGACGGTCGAGATGCCCGAACCATCCGCGACCGCACCAGCGCCCAGCGGGCACGGATCGGTTGACGTGGCCCACATCGCCGAGTCCCAACCGAAACCGGATACTCCGGGGGTCCGGTTCGCCTACTTCGCGTTGTTCAGCCGCAGCACCTCAGCGACAGACAAGACGGCCGTCCCCGGGCTCCGGCTCGACGAGACACGGTCCGCGGCAGCCGCCGAACCGAGCCCAAGTTGCGCCAGCCGCCGCTCGGTCAGCGACACCACGTTCCCGCCGGGTGACCGCGATCGGTCACCACGACGACGGGATCGACTCCCCGACGCCCGGCAGGTCGCCCAGCTCGTCCGCTACACCCGGCGCCGCATCCGCGTTCCGGGCCGCTGGTACTGGAAGAAGAGCGAGACCGCCCACTACCTATACACCCAGACAAGCACCAGCCGCCGCCGGCCCGCCTCGCCCCGACCATCGAGGAACACCGGGCCGTGGAGTCCCGGCACCGGGCTACGGACGTCACGTCCGGCGAAGACGCCCACCCCGCCGTCAACCCCGCCCTCAACCTCGCCGCGCCCTCTCGGGGCTGTTCCCGGGCTGAATCGTGTCAGAGGCGTGGCCGACGGATGAGCAGGGTTCCGAGGGCGATGCCGATGACGATGACAACCAGGCACAGTGCGATCCTGCTGCTGTCAACGGGTGCTGTCCGCATCGCATCGAGGATGCCTACCGTTGCGACAACGGCCCACATATAGCAGTGGATCGCGAAGAAGGTCTGGAAGAACCGCTTCTTCGATGTGCGCATGATCAATCCCCTTCCCACGTGTCTCGCGATGCCGTCCCGATCGGCGTCACTCCGGTTGCGATGATGCCGAGCAACATGATCCAAGCCGCCGGATCCGAGCGCAGTCGTTCCCACGCCTGCGTGGCCCGCGCGAGACCGCGGATCCCAAGTTCGTTGCGTGCCAGCAGCGGTGCCAGACGAGACGGCCCGACGTGGATCTCGAAGTCATCGATGGGCCGGTTCTCGTTGGTGACGCTATATACCTCGGTACGCACCTGGGTCAGGCCCGAATCGCGGAGCCACCCCGATGCCTTGCGCCCGACCAAGCGATCGCCACCGTCTTGGGCCTGCACGGCCGCGAACCTGGTGTAGATGTCCATGAACTCCGGGAAGGTGGGAGTGACGCAACCCCACATACCGCCGTCGACGTCGATCACGATGAGCCGGCCGCCCGGCTGCAGCACCCGAGCGGCCTCGCGGACGGCGGCCCGGGGGTCGGCCAAGTGCTGGAGGACGAAACGTAGGACCACGGTGCCGCAACTATCGGCTGGCAGCGGGAGTGCGTAGGCGTCGCCCTGCAGGACACGACATCCCCGTTCACGAGCGTGGTCGAGGAGGTCGGGTCGAATCTCGACACCTTGCACGTCGTGTTCAGGAAAGCGGTCGGCGAGCCGAGTGAGGAATGCACCGGAGCCACTCCCGATCTCGACCAGCAACCGCCCGGGCAACCCGATCCGCTCCATGACCGCGAACTCGGCCTCAGCCGTGAGGGCGGCCTGTGCTTCGAGTCTGGTCACCTCATCATCGATGCCGGTGCCGACCGTGCAATGGGGATCGTAGGAGCCGGAGGTCATCGCTCGCTCACCGTGCACGGCAGGCCGTTGACGGGTCGAAGTGTGACGAGCGCCTCCGGCTCGATCACTGCGTCGGTGGCGACCGCGACCCGGAACCGCTGCACGGTCATCGCGAGCACGAGGGTCGCCTCCATCAGGGCAAGGTGCTGCCCGATGCAGATGCGCTGTCCCCCACCGAAAGGGAAGTACGCAAACGGGTGCATCGCCGATCGCCGCCCGTCCTCGAATCGATCGGGGACGAAGTCTGTCGGTTCGTCGTGCCAGCGTGGGTCGCGGTGGATCTCCCATTGGCTGAAGGAGACGAACGTGCCGGAAGGTATGCGGAAACCCGCGATCTCGTCCTCGTCCGTGGCTCGGCGCGTCATAGTCCACACCGGGGGATAGAGGCGCATCGCTTCTTCGACGACGTGCTGGCACCGGGCGAGACTCAACACGTCGGCCGCTGTGGGTGTGCGTCCCTCGAGCACACTGTCGACCTCTTCTTCGAGTCTCGCCCGCTCGACGGGGTGCCGATTGAGCAGGTAAAGCGCCCACGTGAGTGATTTCGCGGTGGTCTCGTGGCCCGCCATGACGAGTGTGAGCACCTGATCGCGAAGCTCCTCGTCGCTGCCGATGTGTTGGTCGATCAGGACGCGGGCGAGCAGGTCGTCCTCGGAGGTGGTGCGGCCGCGGCGAGTGGCGATCAGGCTCGTCGCCACCATCCGCAGCAGCGCCCGTGCCTTCTGGAACGCGATCCAGCGTCGCCGCGCAGCCTCCACACCATCGGCCATCGGGTCCATGAGACTCATGAACTCGTTGACGTCGTCGACAGCGCGGCCGAACCCCGCGCCGACGTCCCCTATGTCGGCGCCCTGGACGACGCGCAACAGCACCGAGAGCGTGAGCGAGGTGAGGAGGTGATCCACGCGGACGGTTTGCTCGTCCCGGGCCGCAGCGTGGAAACGGGGCAGCAGCACCTCTGACGTCGCGGCCGTCACCGCGGCGTCGTACGCCGTAACGCGTGCGGGCCGGAACGCCGGCGCGTATGCCTTGCGCTGCCATGCCCACGCCTCCCCGGAACTGGTGAGCAAACCGTTGCCGAGCAGGGGTCGCAGCATCTTGACGTCCACCGTGCCCTCCTTGGTGTAGGAAGCGGCACGGTCGCGGAGCACGTGGCCGACGTGATCGGGGTGGTGGAGCATGACCATGCGTTCCCCGGCGACAACGTGCGAGGTGATGTCGCCGTACTCCGGCGATAGTGATGTTACGAAGCTCAGCGGATCGCGACGCATGGCGATGTGATCGATCGGGTCGGGCGGCCCGGGTGGCCAAGCCGCGTCACTCAACACAGGTAACCCCTGAAATTCGAAATCACGCCGCGGCACCCCTTCCAATCGATCGTCACGATAGGTTGGCGAATAAGGTTCGGGCAAGACACAACAAACTGCAATGGTGCATTACGCATCTCGGTTTTGTGGGATTCCGTTTGTCCTACGTAGGCGCGCACCGCGATTACGTCCCCGCTGGCGTGCCGTGAGGTCTGGATACGGTGACGGGAACGGCGGAGGGTCGTGGTGCACACGCTACTGCCGCAGCTGCACCGACTGCTGTTGCTGCTCCTCATCGTGACCGACGGCCAGGCCGTGAACCGACAGCCAGGATGTGAAGGGCCTCAATGTGAACGACAAGCTCTTGATCATCGGGGGAACGGTCGCGCCGTACAAGAGCGTTCAGGCTGAACACGACCTCCTTCTGCGGAACCTCCTGCGCAAATTGGACTCGCAGGGTGGGGGCATCAACAGCTCAGACCCAGCAGACAACTTCTGGCTCGATCTCGCCGAACCCTATTTCCCCTTCAAGGGCACCCCGATCCACCAGCACCGCGCCTCCCAGGACAAGGTCACAGGTCTGGCCGAGCTGATCCTGCAGAACGAAGCTGCCGACCTTGGTATCGATTCGGACGTCGTCGCGCTCGAGGAGATTCTGGACTCCCGTTGGCAGCTAACCGATCCGAAGCTCTACGACGACTACAATCTCGTCGCCTTCAGCACCACCTACGTGCCGTCGACGTACCTGTTGGCGGTGCTGCAGGCGCTGCGTGTCCCGGCTTCCGCCAAGATGTTCGTCGGCGGCCCGGGCGCCTCCAAGGTCAACCACGGCGCCCTTGAGAGCGCGCGTTTCGACTACCTGTTGCGCACCGAGGCCGAAGGCCGGTTCCGGCTTCTGCTGCAACACGCCCAGGGGCAAGACATCGACCTGCAGACAGTGCCCGGACTCACCTGGCGTGCCGATGGCGACTTGTGCCGTACCCCGGAAATCACAGGCCTTCTCAACCTCGACGAGCTTCCCTTGCCCGACTTCACGAACATGTCGGACATGGGGGGCGGACGCGTGCTCTACGAGAGTGTCCGCGGGTGTCCATATCGCTGCGAGTTCTGTGATTATCCGTTCTTGATGGGCAACAAGAAGTTCCGGTACAAGAGCGCGCAACGGATCTTCGAGGATTGGCAGATGATGCACGAGACCATGGGCGTCACGGACATCATGTGTCTCGACTCGCTGTTCACGGTGCCGCCCAGGCGTCTGCTCGAGGTCTGTGACCTGATGATCGAATCGGGTCTGAACAATAAATTGCGCTGGGGATGCTACGCGCGCGCCAACGACCTGGCGAAGCAGGAGTTCGCGGAACGCATGCGCGAAGGCGGCTGCGAGTACGTCTACGTGGGCCTCGAGTCTGGCTCGGACGAAGTCCTGCAGTTCATGAACAAGAAGTGTTCCGTAGAGCACAACGCGCGCGCCGTCGCGAACGCTCGAAAAGTCGGAATTCTCACCTTCGGTCTCTTCATTTCCGGGTTCCCCGGCGAGACTCCGGAGATGTTCGCCCAAACGCGGCAGTTCCTGCGGGACTCGCCCCCCACGCTGGTGTCCATTCACCCCTGGTTCCCCGATGTGAGCGAGGATACCCGGGTGCCGATCATGATGCCCGATCGCATCGAGCGCTTCGAGATCGATGTCGAGAAGCCGTCGTCGCGCAAGGTGACCATGTGGAGACACTGCACATTCCGTGAGTCGGTGACGGTTCCGTGGGGCATGTACTGGGAGCACCGCGGAATGGACCTTCAAGCGGCTATGGATAACGTCAGCCTGGTGGTCGAGGACATTTACACTCGCAAGATCGCGGCGGTGTCCGAGGAGCTTTTCTATCCGCGCACCCTCGACGACGTGCTCAGTCTGTTCCAGCGCCTGGGTCCCGACGGCCTGGCCGACTTCTACTCGGGCCTGGCGACCGCCGTACACGGCGACGGCGAGCCCCGGCTGCAAGACTTCTGCCAGCGACTCGGCCTGCAGCACCGAACCGCAGTCGCGGGCTAGCGCGTGTTTCAGAGTGAGGAGCTGCGGCTTCGTGAGATCACGGCGTGTCGTGGATAGATAGACAGCGAGGTCTCCGGTAGAGGTTCATCGACCAAGAAGAACCTGTACCCGGAGACCTCGTGGCCACCACACTGGTGACGAGGCGGTTCGACCTGACCGACGCGCAGTGGCGGTACTGGAACCGTTGCTGCCCAGGGGAAAAAAGTCAGGCCGGCCGGCTAAGTGGACGAAACGACAGCTGATTGACGGGATTCGGTGGCGGGTCCGGGTCGGTGCGCCGTGGCGGGACGTTCCCGCACTGTACGGGCCATGGCAGACGGTCTACGGCTTGTTCCGGCGGTGGCAGCGAGCCGGAGTCTGGCGCACGGTAGTGCTCGGGTTGCAAGTCCGCGCGGACGCCGACGGGCTGATCGCATGGGACGTGAGCGTGGACTCCACGATCGTTCGGGCGCACCAGCACGCGGCCGGCGTCCGCACTCGTGGAGACCTGCAAAGCGAACCGCCAGGCGGCGCCTGGCCGTGGAAAGTTGGGGTGCGTGGTCCAGTCCCGCACGAACCGGGGAACGTAGTGGAACTCCTCGGCCATCCATCGCTCCAGCGTGTCGTCGTCCTGCGCGCGCTCGCAAACCGCCCGCATCGCGCGTTCCAACCGAGTGAACGCATCTCGGTCCCACACAAGCTCTGGGCGCGGCCAATGCTGGAAGCTGCCCTCGCGGGCCTCGAACTCCTGACCCAGAACCACCAGAGCATCGTCCATGAGCCAGCTCATGCCCGCCAGGCCCGACAGCCCACGGCTCGATCTCGGCGTGAAATGGCTTCGGGCACGGCAAACTAGGGAATGGCGTCGGCGGCGATGCCTGCAAGAGACGTCCAGGCACGTGCCACGGCTGCCCGATGGGCGCAGGCTGTAGACAAGATCTTTGGGTCCGCGAAAGCGCACCTGCGGTGCTCGGAAGATCCGCGCCGCAACGGGTGTTCGAAGCGTCTGCAGTCGGGCTGCCCCGGTTGGCTGGCAGCCGTGGTCGCATCGGCCGGAGCCGGTGCCACCACGACGGAGATCACTTGAGCGGGTAGGTCGCAGTTACGGTCAGTTGCCTACCGACCACGCTGCGATTTTGCGGGTCCTTGGTGTGCCCCCGGCAGGGCTCGAACCCGCGCTTCCGGTTCAAGCCTTCGGCGCGTCCCGCCAGGGCCAGCTGGCACCCGCCGAATACGTCGGGTGACCATCCGATCGCGCTGCGCCGTTGAGGATCTGTGGCGTGCCCCCGGTGGGATTCGAACCCACACTGTATGGATTTTGAGTCCACTGACTCTGCCGTTGGTCTACAGGGGCGCGAGCCGGTCTAGCCTACCCACTACGCTAGTGCCGACGGTATCCGCAGTCGGCGTGTTGAGATCGAACGGTGGGGGTAGGAGCAGTTGACCGGGACGCAGGACGGCGGTCCACGCCGACGGGTACTCATCGCCGAGGACGAGGCGCTGATCCGGCTTGACCTCGCCGAGATGCTCGCCGAGGAGTCCTACGACGTCGTCGGCGAGGCGGGTGACGGGGAGACCGCGGTCCGGCTCGCCGAGGAGCTCAAGCCCGACCTTGTGATCCTCGACATCAAGATGCCGATCATGGACGGGCTGGCCGCCGCCGAGAAGATCGCCGGCGCCAAGATCGCCCCCGTGATCATCCTTACCGCCTTCAGCCAGCGCGAACTGGTCGACCGGGCCCGCGCCGCCGGCGCCATGGCGTACCTGGTCAAGCCGTTCCAGAAGAGCGACCTGGTGCCCGCCATCGAGATCGCCCTGTCCCGGTTCGCGGAGATGGCCGTCCTTGAATCTGAGATCGCCTCGCTGAACGAGCGGCTCGAGACCCGCAAGTCTGTCGAGCGCGCGAAGGGCGCGCTGATGGCGCAGTACGGAATGAATGAGCCGCAGGCATTCAAGTGGATCCAGCGCACCGCGATGGACCACCGGATGACGATGCGTGAGGTCGCGGACCGGATCATCGCCGAGTCGCCTGGTAACGACAATGTTGCAGGTCAATCCCCGGCTTGACACCGTCAGTAACGGTTAGGTCAACTGCTGCCAAAGAACCTTACGGTGGTTTGCGAAGTGGGATAACGTCCCGCCCCAGATCGGCACAGCGATCTGGCTTCGCGCACCACGTTCGGGCGACGCGCCCCGTGGCGCGTGGAGTCCTTGGACGGAGGAGGGTTCGAAGCCTTGAGGCAGGGACTTGTACGTGCGCTGGGAGGCGTGGCCGTACTGGCGCTCGTCGCCGGCGCGGCGGCGTGCAACAGCACCAGCAAGACCAGCAGTTCGTCGAGCGGCAAGTGCGGCCACGATATCGCGTTCTTCGGCGCGCTCACCGGCTCGGAGGCCAACCTCGGCGTGAACATCGAGCAGGGCGCGGAGCTGGCCATCGACCAGTACAACCAGAAGAACGGCGCCAACTGCATCAAGATTGACAAGTTCGACTCGCAGGGCAGCGAGCAGCTCGCCCCCGGTGTCGCGCGGAACCTGGTGACCAACAAGAAGATCCTCGGCATCGTGGGCCCGGCCTTCTCCGGTGAGTCCGCTGCCGCGGACCCCATCTTCGACCAGGCGGCCATCCCGCTGATCACCCCGTCGGCGACGAACCCGACGCTGGCCACCAAGGGCTGGAAGGTCTTCCACCGCGCGGTCGCCAACGACCAGGCTCAGGGCCCGGCGGTGGCCAACTACATCACGAACGTGCTGAAGGCGCAGAAGGTGTTCGTGGCCGACGACCAGTCGGCGTACGGCGCCGGCCTGGCCGACCAGGTCAAGGCCAAGCTGGGCAGTTCGGTGGTGGGCACCGACAAGACCGGGGCCGACGGCCAGCAGACCGACTTCTCGGCGACCGTGCAGAAGATCGTCTCCAGCGGCGCGACCGCGTTCTTCTACGGCGGCTACTACACCAACTCGGGCCTGCTGCGTAAGCAGCTGACCCAGGCTGGCTGGAAGGGCACCCAGCTCGGTGGCGACGGTGTCAACGACCCCGGCTACGCGAAGGCGGCCGGCAACGCCGCCGCGGCGGGCAGCGTCGTGACCCTGCCCGCGCAGCCGGCCACCAAGGCCAGCGGCGACTTCGTCAGCCAGTACAAGGCCAAGTGGGGCGTTGACGCCGGTACCTACAGCGACGTGGCGTACGACGCGGCGAACATGTTCCTCCAGGGCATCGACGCCGGCAACACCACCACGGCCAAGATGAACACGTACCTGAGCACCGTCAACTACCAGGGCGTGGCCAACTCCTACAAGTTCACCAGCACCGGCGAGCTTGACCCGAGCCTGCTCAAGATTTGGGCCTTCAAGGTCGACGCCAACGGTGTCCCGCAGCCGGATCAAGAGGTTCCTTCCTCCTGACAGTTAGCCCGGCAACAGCTTTTCCTTTAGGTGGACCAATGCGGCCGGAAGAATTCTTCCGGCCGCACCACCCTTTCCGCAGCGGGAGCCGCGCGTGAACTTTTCGGGTCTGATCCACAATCTCGGACCGCTCACCATCACCGGGCTGGCGCAGGGCGCCATCTATGCGCTCTTCGCCCTCGGGTACACGCTGGTCTACGGCGTGCTGCGCCTCATCAACTTCGCCCACTCCGAAGTCTTCATGATGGGCACGTACGCCACCCTGATCACCTGGGGCTTTTTCGGTCTGAACCAGAACTCGGCGACACCGGGCCTGGGCAGCGTCCTGGGCTACCTGGTCCTCGGCCTGATCGCCGCGATCATCATGTCCGGCGTCACGGCCGTCGTCATCGAGTTCGTCGCGTACCGGCCACTGCGGCGGCGTAACGCCCCACCGCTGGCCTTCCTCATCACCGCCATCGGCGCCTCCACCGTCATCTCGGAGGCGGTCGGCGTGGCCACCCACCGCAACCTGCGCGGGGTCCCGCCGCTGATCAAGCCGGCCACGGTGGTCCACATAGGCAACACGACCATCACCAACCTGCAACTGCTCATCATCCTGCTGGCGCTGGTCATGATGGCCGTGTTGGACGTGTTCATCAATCGCACGCGGCTCGGCAGGGGTGTGCGCGCGGTGGCTCAGAACCCGGACGGCGCGGCGCTCATGGGCGTCAACAAGAACCGGGTCATCTCCCTGGTCTTCCTGCTCGGCGGCCTGATGGCCGGCATCGCCGCGGTGATGTACGTGCTGAAGATCGGTGACACCCGCTACGACGCCGGCTTCAACCTGGGCATCTCGGCGTTCACCGCCGCGGTGCTCGGCGGCATCGGGAACCTGCGCGGCGCCCTGCTCGGCGGCCTCGTGCTGGGCGTGGCCGAGAACTGGGGCGCGGGCCTGTTCGGCACCGAATGGCATCAGGTGGTGTCGTTCGTGCTGCTCATCGTGATCCTGATGTTCCGGCCGACCGGTCTGCTGGGCGAATCGTTGGGGAGGGCGCGAGCATGACCACCCTGCAAGAGCCAACACCGGTCGAGACGCCGCCCCGCAAGGCGCGCTCGTTCCAGCTGCGCGGCTGGTTCTCCCAACTGCCCTGGCCGGCCCGGCTGGTCATCATCCTGGCCGTCCTGGCCTGCGGGTACCTACTGCCGTACCTTGGCGATGTACCGGTGATCGGTCCGCAGATCATCACCCAGGGCATCGACTGGCCCAGCGCCCTGTTCAACATGTCGTACTACGTGCTGCTGGCGGTCGGCCTCAACGTCGTGGTCGGCTTCGCGGGCATGCTCGACCTGGGTTATGTCGGCTTCTTCGCGGTCGGCACGTACACCGTGGCGCTGCTGTGCTCCTCGGACAGCGTGCTGCACACCGGGTGGCCGTGGTTGGCCGCGGTGCCGATCGCCATCGCGGTGGCGATGGTCAGCGGTCTGATCCTGGGCTGGCCGACGCTGCGACTACGCGGTGACTATCTGGCCATCGTGACCCTGGGCTTCGCCGAGATCATCCGTATCACCGCGGACAGCGCGAACTTCCTGCGCGGCAACCGGGGCTTCACCGACGTCCCTCACCCGCCGGGCAGCCACTCGGACGGTAGCCCGATCTTCGGGGTGGTCGACGCCACCCCGTACTTCTGGCTGGGCCTCACCGTCGTCATCATCGCCGTCCTGGCGCTGCGCAACCTCGACCGAAGCCGGGTCGGCCGGTCGTGGTTGGCGATCCGGGAGGACGAGGAGGCGGCCGAGCTGATGGGCGTCCGCACCATCAAGTACAAGCTCTGGGCGTTCGCCATCGGCGCGGCGGTCGGTGGGCTCGGCGGCGTGATGTTCGCCGGTGAGCAGGGGTTCGTCAACTCCGCCACCTTCGTGCTCCAGTTCTCCATCCTCGTCCTGGGCGGCGTCGTGATGGGCGGCTCGGGCAACATCCCGGGTGCGATCCTGGGCGGCGCGCTGATCTCCTACATTCCGGACCGGCTGCGGGGGATCAACGACCCGATCTTCCACACCGACCTGTACCAGTTCAGGTTCCTGCTGTTCGGCTTGGCGATCATCATTATCATGATCTTCCGGCCGCAGGGGCTGATCCCCAGCCGCCGCCGGAGCATGGAGCTCAAGGACCGGGCCAAGGAGGTCGCGCCTCAATGAGTCCAGCGATCGTGACAGGGGCGCAGAGATGAGCGAGCCGCACAGCGAGTCGCCGGAGTGGCAGGACGACGCCGCCCGGCAGCCGGTGGATCGGCCGGTGGCGACCGCGCCCGAGGGCCCGGCGGCGCCGGTGCCCCCGAGCTCGGCGGGGACGCTGCTGGAGGTCGACGATGTGTCCCTGCGCTTCGGCGGGGTGCTCGCCCTCGACCAGGTCAGCTTCGCCCTGCGCAAGGGCGAGATCTTCGGCCTGATCGGCCCGAACGGTGCCGGCAAGACCACCTGCTTCAACGCGATGACCGGCGTCTACCGGCCCACCAGCGGGCAGATCCGGTTCGAGGGCAAGGTGATCACGGGACGGAAGAAGCACGAGATCACCCGGATGGGGATCGCGCGCACCTTCCAGAACATCCGGCTGTTCCCCGAGATGACCGCGATGGAGAACGTGATGGTGGGCGTCGACGCCCACCACAAGACCAGCGTGGTCAGTGCCCTGTTCCGGCTGCCCCGGCACTGGCGCGAGGAGCACACCGGTCGGGACCGGTCGATGGAGCTGCTGCGCTTCGTCGGCATCGACAGGCGCGCCGGTGACGTGTCGCGCAACCTGTCCTACGGCGAGCAACGCCGGCTGGAGATCGCCCGCGCGCTGGCCACCAACCCCACCCTGCTCTGCCTGGACGAGCCGGCCGCCGGGTTCAACCCGACGGAGAAGGAAGAGCTGCTCGGGCTGATCAGGGCCATCCGGGACCAGGGCATCACCGTGCTGCTCATCGAGCACGACATGCGGCTGGTCATGGGTGTGTGCGACCGGCTGGTGGTGCTGGAGTTCGGGAAGAAGATCGCTGACGGTTCGCCCGCCGAGGTGCGGGACGACCCGAAGGTGATCGCGGCGTACCTGGGAGTGCCGGCCGATGCTGCTTGAGATCGACAACATCACCCTGCTGTACGGCCGCATCCAGGCCCTACACGGGATCAGCCTGCAGGTGGAGGAGGGGGAGGTCGTGGCGCTCATCGGCGCCAACGGCGCCGGCAAGTCCACCACCATGCGGGCCGTGTCCGGGCTGCGCCCGGTCGCGTCCGGTCGGATCCGCTTCGCGGGTCAGGACATCACCAACCTGCGTGCCGACACGCGGGTGATCCGCGGCATCAGCCAGGCTCCCGAGGGCCGGGGCATCTTCCCCGGGATGACCGTCATGGAGAACCTGGAGATGGGCGCGTACACCCGGCGGGACTCGGCCGGCATCCAGGCCGACCTCAAGCGGGTCTTCGAGCTGTTCCCGAGGCTGGAGGAGCGGCGCCGGCAGGCCGGCGGCACGCTGTCCGGCGGTGAGCAGCAGATGCTCGCGGTCGGCCGGGCACTGATGAGCCGGCCCAAGCTGCTCCTGCTCGATGAGCCCTCGATGGGCCTGGCGCCCATGCTCATCCAGCAGATCTTCACGATCATCACGGAGATCAATCAGCAGGGCACCACCATCCTGCTGGTGGAGCAGAACGCGCAGCAGGCGTTGTCCCGGGCGCACCGCGCGTACGTGTTGGAGACCGGTCGCATCGTCAAGACGGGCACCGGGGAGGAATTGCTCCACGATTCCGCCGTGAAGGACGCATATCTGGGGGTGGCGTGAGCGGCGGCGCCGCTCGGGCCACCCGTCCTAGTGAGGGGTTTTAGAAATGTTGTTGGGTGCCTCCCGCCGCAGTGCGGTCGTCGGCCTGGTCGGCACTGCGGTGCTGGCCCTGGCCATGGCCGGTTGTGGCGGTAACAGTGGGTCCAGCTCGACCGGCGCGGCGCCCTCGACCGCAGTCGACTCGGCGCTGGCGGCGAAGGTGCCGGCGTCGATCAAATCGGCCGGTAAGATCATCATTGGTACCGACTCGACCTACGCGCCGAGCGAGTTCCTGGACAACGATGGCAAGACCGTGCAGGGTTTCGACGTCGACCTGTTCAACGCGGTGGCGGGCAAGCTCGGGCTGAAGACGGAGTGGCAGTCGTCGAAGTTCGACGACATCATTCCCGGGGTCAGCTCCGGCAAGTACAACATCGGGGTGTCCTCGTTCACCATCAACTCGGAGCGGGAACAGCAGGTGACCATGGTCTCCTACTTCTCCGCGGGCACCCAGTGGGCGGCCAAGGCCGGAGCGACGGTGGACCCGGACAACGCCTGCGGCAAGAAGATCGCGGTGCAGACCGGCACCGTGCAGGTCGATGACGTCACCAAGCGGGGCAAGGCGTGCACCGATGGCGGCAAGCCCGCCATCACCATCGACCAGTACCAGGACCAGGGCATCGCGACCAACGCGGTGGTCTCGGGCAAGGACGACGCGATGCTGGCCGACTCGCCGGTCTGCGCGTACGCGGTCAAGCAGACCAGCGGCCAGCTGGCCCTGGTCGGCCAGATCTACGACTCGGCGCCGTACGGCTACGTGCTTCCCAAGGACCAGAAGGACTTCGGCGATGCGCTGGCCAGTGCGGTGCAGTCGCTGATCACCGACGGTACCTACAAGACGATCCTCGCCAAGTGGGGAGTCGACGGCGGATCCATCACTGCGCCGGCGGTCGACCCGGCGGCCTCCTCCTGAATCTCCATCCATGACAACTCAGATCCAACAACAGCCCGAGCGGGTACGGCCTGAGCCCATCAAGGCCGTACCCGTGCGGCACCCAGCGCGCTGGGTGACCATGGCGGTGATCGTCGTGCTCGCCGCGATGTTCCTGCACCTGATCCTGACCAATGACCACTTCAAGTGGTCGTTCATCTTCAGCAGCATCAGCCCCGGCCAGCGCGGCGTCATGTTCATCACGCCGGTGCTCGACGGTCTGCGCGGCACCGTCCTGCTCACGGTCACCTCGATGGTGATCGGTGTGGTGCTGGGCGTGGTGGTGGCCATCATGCGGCTGTCGCCCAACCCGGTGCTCGCCTGGACGGCCTGGATCTACACCTGGGTGTTCCGGGCGATCCCCCGGCTGGTGCTGGCCATCCTGTTCGGCAACCTCGGCGTGCTGTGGTCGAGGATCGGCTTCGGCCTGCCGTTCGGCCACCAGATCGGCGAGCTGTTCGGGATGAACGACTTCTCCGGGCAGTTCTACAGCATCAAGGCCACCGACCTGCTCACCGGCTTCGTCGCCGGCATGCTCGCGCTGGGGCTGTCCGAGGCCGCGTACATGGCCGAGATCGTCCGGGCCGGCATCCAGTCGATCGACTCCGGCCAGTCGGAGGCGGCCTCGGCCCTCGGCATGTCCCGCGGCCAGGTGCTGCGCCGCATCGTGCTGCCGCAGGCGATGCGGGTGATCGTGCCGCCCACCGGCAACGAGACCATAGCGATGATCAAGGACACCTCGCTCGTCGCGTACGTCCCGGTCACCAGTGAGCTGTTCTTCCAGATGAACGCGGTCAGCACGCGCACCTTCGTGGTGCTGCCCGTCCTGGTCGGGGCCTGCCTGTGGTACCTGATCCTGTGCAGCGTGCTGATGATCGGCCAGTACTTCGTCGAGCGACACTTCGGTCGGGGGTACGGGACGAGCGGGCGGGCCCGGCAGCGGCTGCGCGACGTCGCCACCGAGCAGAGTGGACGGATCGTCCTGCCCAGCGGCGAAGGCAAGGGGATGTCATGAGCGCCGACGCCACCGTCGAGGCCGGTGCGGCGACCACCGGCGAGCGAGCCGAGATGGTACGGGCCGAGAACGTGCACAAGTCGTTCGGCCACCTGGAGGTGCTCAAGGGCATCGACCTGCTGGTACGCGCCGGCGAAGTGAGCGTGGTGATCGGGCCGTCCGGATCTGGCAAGTCCACCTTCCTGCGGTGCGTCAACCACCTCGAGAAGATCAACGCCGGCCGCATCTTCGTGAACGGCGACCTGATCGGGTACCGCCAGCGCGGCGACAAGCTGCACGAGCTGCGGGAGAAGGAGGTCGCCGAGCAGCGCCGCGCGATCGGCATGGTGTTCCAGCGGTTCAACCTGTTCCCGCACATGACCGCGATGGGCAACGTGATGGAGGCGCCCTGCCGGGTCAAGCGGGAGCCCAAGGCGCGGGCCCGCGAGCGGGCGGTGGCCCTGCTGGAGCGGGTCGGCCTGGGCGACAAGGTGGACAGCTACCCGGCGCAGTTGTCCGGCGGCCAGCAGCAGCGGGTGGCCATCGCCCGGGCGCTGGCGATGCAGCCGAAGTTGATGTTGTTCGACGAGCCGACCAGCGCGCTGGACCCCGAGCTGGTGGGCGAGGTGCTGGACGTGATGAAGGACCTCGCTCGGGACGGCATGACCATGATCGTCGTTACCCACGAGATCGGGTTCGCCCGGGAGGTCGGGGATTCGCTGATCTTCATGGACGGCGGCGTGGTGGTCGAGTCCGGCCACCCGCGCGAGGTGCTCACCGCCCCGAAGCAGGAGCGCACCAAGGCCTTCCTGGCGAAGGTGCTGTAGCGCGCCCGTCCTGGCCGGATCGGGCGCGGTTGCCCGTCCGATCCGGTCCAGACCGGGCCTTCTGGCACGTGGCCCGTTGCCCGTGCCCGTTCTCGCCATTATCGTCCCGTTTCGGCCCCAGCTTGGGGTCTGGCGCGATCCGACCGGTCCGGTCCCGGCTCGCGGCGATCGGTCCGCTTGGTGGGCGTCGTCGAGCGTCTTGTCGGTGGGTGCGACTAGGCTCGCCCGGGTGAGTGCCGCAACGCCCCGCCTTCTCCTGCTCGACGGACATTCCCTCGCCTATCGAGCATTCTTCGCGCTGCCCGTGGAGAACTTCTCCACCACTACCGGGCAGGCGACCAACGCCGTCTTCGGGTTCACCTCGATGCTGATCAACATGCTGCGCGACGAGAAGCCGACCCACATCGCGGTCGCCTTCGACGTGTCCCGGCATTCCTTCCGCACCGATGTCTACCCGGAATACAAGGCGACCCGCTCGGAGTCCCCGGCGGACTTCGCCGGCCAGGTGAGCCTCATCCACGAGGTGCTCGACTCGCTGCGGATCCCGACCGTGGAGAAGCCCGGCTACGAGGCCGACGACGTGATCGCCACCCTCGCCGCCCAGGGCCACGAGCAGGGCATGCAGGTCAGCATCGTGACCGGCGACCGGGACGCGTTCCAGCTCATCCGCGACGGTGTGACGGTGCTCTACCTCAAGCGCGGCGTGTCCGAGATGGACCGGATGAACGCCGACGCGGTCGCCGCGCGCTACGGGGTGGGGCCGGACGGCTACCGGGACCTCGCGGCGCTGGTCGGGGAGAGCAGCGACAACCTGCCCGGGGTGCCGGGCGTCGGGCCGAAGACCGCGGCGAAGTGGATCACTCAATTCGGCAACCTGGACGGCGTGGTCGAGCACGTCGATCAGATCAAGGGCAAGGCCGGCGACAGCCTGCGCGAGCATCTGGCCGGCGTCCTGCGCAACTACCAGCTCAACTGCCTGGTCTCCGACCTGGAACTGCCGCTGGCGCCGACCGACCTGCACTGGCCGGGTTGGGACCGCGAGGCGGTCCACCAGGTCTTCGACGCGCTCGAGTTCCGCATCCTCAGGGATCGCCTATACCAATACCTGGAGGCCGTGGAGCCGGAGGCCGAGTCCGGCTTCGAGCTCGACGGCACGGTGCTGCGCGGCGGCGGCATTGCCGCCTGGCTGGCCGAGCACGCCCCGGCCGGCGCGCCGGCCGGAGTCGCGGTGTCGGGCGGCTTCGGTCGCGGCACCGGCAGCCTCACCGGCCTGGCGGTCGCCGCGGCCGAGGGCCCGGCGGTCTGGTTCGACCCGTCCGCGCTGGACGCCGACGACGACGCCGCCGTGGTGGCCTGGCTGGACGACCCGGACCGGTCGAAGGTGCTGCACGACGCCAAGCCGGCCATGCTCGCGTTCGCCGAGCGGGGCTGGAGCCTGCGGGGCCTGGCCACCGACACCGCCCTGGCCGCCTACCTGGCCCGACCCGACCAGCGCTCGTACGATCTGACCGACCTCGCGCTGCGCTACCTCCAGCGTGAGCTGCGGATCGAGGAGTCCGAGAACGGCCAGCTGACCCTCGACGGCATGGGCGAGGACGACGAGGTCGAGCGCAACCTCATGCTGCGCGCCAGGGCGACCCTCGACCTCTCCGAGGCGATCGGGGAGGAGCTGAGCCGCGACGGCGGCGAGGCGGTCGGGCTGCTGCGCGACGTCGAGCAGCCGCTGGCCTACGTGCTGGCCGGCATGGAGCGCATCGGCATCGCCGCCGACACGCAATACCTCTCCGAGCTGGAGGCGCACTTCGCCGGCGAGGTCAAGGCGGCCGCCCAGGCGGCATACGGCGTGATCGGCCGGGAGTTCAACCTGGGCTCGCCCAAGCAGCTCCAGGAGATCCTGTTCACCGAGCTGTCGCTGCCCAAGACCAAGAAGATCAAGACTGGGTACACGACCGATGCCGACGCCCTGGCCTGGCTCTATGCCCAGACCGAGCACCCGCTGCTGGAGCACCTGCTGCGCCACCGCGACGTGGCCAAGCTGAAGTCCACGGTGGACGGCCTGCTCAAGTCGGTCAGCGACGACGCGCGCATCCACACCACCTTCAATCAGACCGTGGCCGCCACCGGCCGGCTGTCCAGCACCGACCCCAACCTGCAGAACATCCCGATCCGCACGGCCGAGGGTCGCCGCATCCGCCGCGCGTTCGTGGTCGGTGCCGGCTTCGACACGCTGTTGACCGCGGACTACAGCCAGATCGAGATGCGGATCATGGCGCACCTGTCCAAGGACGCGGCGCTGATCGAGGCGTTCCGGTCCGGCTTCGACTTCCACGCGGCCACCGCGTCGTCGGTGTTCGCGGTCGAGCCGGGCGACGTCAGCCACGAGCAGCGCCGGCGCATCAAGGCGATGAACTACGGCCTGGCGTACGGTCTGTCCTCCTACGGGCTGGCCCAGCAGCTGGGCATCACGCCGGCCGAGGCCAGCGTGCTCATGGACGACTACTTCGGCCGGTTCGGCGGGGTCCGCGACTACCTGCGCGCGGTCGTCGATCAGGCCCGGCGCGACGGGTACACGGAAACCGTGCTGGGGCGCCGGCGGTACCTGCCCGACCTCAACAGCGACAACCGCCAGCGTCGCGAGATGGCCGAGCGGATGGCGCTCAACGCGCCGATCCAGGGCTCGGCCGCCGACCTCATCAAGGTGGCGATGCTGCGGGTGGACGCCGCCCTGCGCGACTCTGGCCTGTCCTCGCGGATGCTGCTCCAGGTCCACGACGAGCTGGTCTTCCAGGTCGCGCCGGGGGAGCGGGAGGCGCTGGAGGCGCTGGTCCGGGAGCAGATGGGCAGCGCGTACCCGTTGGATGTGCCGCTGGAGGTCTCGATCGGCGCCGGCCGGGACTGGGACGCCGCCGATCACTGATCGATCCGCCCGCGGGATCATGACCGTCCCGCGGGCCTCGGCGCGGCCGGGTTGTCAAATTTGAGTACTCGTGTTGTAGTTACCGGGTGAACCCCACCCGACTGTTCGTCCTCGGTGCGCTCGCCCGTCGCGGCCCGATGTACGGGCACCAGATCCGCCGCGATGCCCGGCTGGACCGCGCCGAGCTGTGGTCCGAGGTCCGCCCGGGTTCGCTCTACGGCGCGCTGCACCGGCTCGAGGCCGAAGGGCTGATCGAGCCGGTGCGCACCGAGCAGCAGGGCCAGTTGCCCGCGCGCACGGTCTACGCGATCACCGACGAGGGCCGGCGGGAGCTGCGCACCCTGCGCACCGAGGCGTTCGCCGAGGTCGGGCTGCGCCCCGACCCGGTCGACCTCGCCCTGGCCATGAGTGACGAGCTGGACGAGGACACGCTGCGCGGGTTCATCGAGGATCGTCGGCGCCTGCTGGAGGCCCAGGCGACGGGGCTCGACCATCGCCGCGAGCGCGCCTGGCCGGATCAGACGGTCGCCGACGACCTGATCGTCGAGCACGCCCGGCTGCGGGTCCAGGCCGAGCTGGCCTGGCATGATCAACTGCTCGACCAGGTCGGCAAGCTGCAGACGGTCAGCGCTCACCGCCCCGGCGGCGACCAGTGACAGTCCGCCCGCTGCGCCTGATCGGCGACCCGGTGCTGCGCACCGCCTGCGACCTGGTCACCCGGTTCGACGATTCGCTGGCCGGGCTCGTCGACGACCTCATGGACACCGTGCGGGTGCCGGGCCGGGCCGGGCTGGCCGCGCCGCAGATCGGGGTCGGCCTGGCCGTCTTCTCGTACAACGTGGATGACCAGCTCGGCTACGTTGTCAACCCGCGCGTCGTCGAGCTGTCCGGCACCTACGACGGCCCCGAGGGCTGCCTGTCTGTTCCGGGTGTCGCGGCGCAGACGCCCCGCGCGGCGTACGCGCTGGTGGCCGGGGTGGACCTGCGTGGCGATCCGGTGGAGGTCGCAGGCTCGGGGGAGCTGGCGCGCTGCCTGCAGCACGAGACCGACCACCTGCAGGGCGTCCTGTACCTTGATCGGCTCACCGGCGCGGCCCGCCGCGACGCCATCCGGCAGCTGCGGGGCGGCCAAGCCGGCGGCCGGGAGACCGAACTGCGCGTGCGCCGCTAGCCGAGGGGCCTAGACCCGCTGGGCCTCGCGCGCCCCGTCATAGGCGGCGCGCGCGTCGAAGACCGCGTCGAGCGTGCCCTCCACCCACCGGGTCAGCGCCCACACCTGCTCGGCGGCCTCGCGGCCCAGGGGCGTGAGCGAATAGTCGACGCGCGGCGGGATGACCGGCTTGGCGTCGCGGTGGATGAAGCCGTCGCGCTCCAGGGTCTGCAGGGTCTGCGCGAGCATCTTCTCGCTCACCCCGCCGACGCGCCGGCGCAGCTCGCTGAACCGGTACGCGTGTTCCAGCAGCGCGGCCAAAACAAGCACGCCCCAACGGCTGGTCACATGTTCAAGAACCAGCCGGGATGGGCAATCCGCACGGTTGACGTCCGGCGGCGAGTCGAGCTCCCTTACGTCCACACCAGTACCTTACTTCAAAGTGGGTACTTTCGGAACATCCTGTACCGCTTCTAGGGTAAGGTCCGACCGTAGGGGTCGCACCTTATGACACACAACGGGAAGAAGCACCTCGTATGAGCATCGTCATCACCGGGGCAACCGGGCAGCTCGGCCGCATGATCATCGCCGACCTGCTGGACGCCGGGGTTTCCGCGGATGGGATCACGGCCGTTGCGCGCAGCAAGGAGCGGGCCGCCGACCTCGCAGCCCGGGGCCTGCGGCTGCACATCGCCGACTACGACCGGCCCGAGATGTTCGAGGGGCTGCTGCGGCCCGAGGACCGGGTGCTGTTGATCTCCGGTACCGACGTGGGCAGCCGCATGCCCCAGCACCGCGCGGTGATCGACGCTGCCCGGGCGGCGGGCGTGGCCCAGCTGGCCTACACCGGCGTGTTCGGCGGGCCGAAGGCCGACTTCCTGCTCGCCGGCGAGCACCGCGAGACCGAGCAGCTCATCCTCAACTCCGGTCTCTCGTACACCTTCCTGCGCAACAACTGGTACTCGGACGCGTCGATGTTCACCGGCGACCTCGCCGGCATCCTGGAGCGCGGCGCGATCTCCAACAGCGTCGTGCCCGGGGCCCGGCTGGCGACCGCCCCGCGCACGGACTACGCCGCGGCCGCCGCGGTCGTGCTCAACCACCACGGGCACCTCAACAAGGCGTACGAACTGGGCGGCGACGCTGAGTGGACCTTCGAGGAGTTCGCCGAGGAGGTGTCCCGGCAGTCCGGCCGGAAGGTCGTGCACGAGTCCCTGTCGCCCGAGGCGCACAAGGCCCTGATGACCAGCGCGGGCGTGCCCGGGGCGCTCGCCGACATCCTGGTGGACGTCGACGCCGCGATCAGCCGGGGCGCGCTGGCCGGCGGCCCGGGTGACCTGTCGCGGCTCATCGGCCGCTCGACCACTCCGATCGCCGAGTCGATCGCGACGGCGCTGGCGCAGCTGAACGCCTGACCGGCCTGGGACCTGACCGCTCAGAACGGCAAACAAGCGCCGTGCGCCGGCGACCCCGCGGGCAGTGGGGTCGCCGGTCCGGGATCGAGGTCAGGATCGGGGCCGGGCGGCCACGAAGATCGCGGTACCCGGGAAGATCCGGCCGCGCAGCGGGCTCCACTGGCCCCAGATTTCCTCGTGCCCCGGCGGCCACTCGGGTTCGATCAGATCCTCCAGCGTGAACCCGGCGGCGACCAGCTCACGGATCCGGTCGCCGAGCGTGCGGTGCTGCTCCACGTACGTGGTCCGGCCCGACTCGTCGGACTCGACGTACGGCCGGCGGTCGAAGTACGAGTGGGTCGCCACCAGGCCGTTCTCGCCCGGATCGTCCAGAAAGATCCAGCGGATCGGATGGGTCACCGCGAAGATCCAGCGTCCGCCGGGGCGCAGCACCCGGTACACCTCCCGCATCACCGCGGCGGAGTCGGCCACGAACGGCACCGCGCCGAACGCCGTACAGGCGATGTCGAACGACGCGTCGGCCAGCGGCAGCGCGGTCGCGTCGGCCTGGAGCAGCGGGACGTGCACCCCGCTGCGATCGGCGGCCTCACGCGCGTGCCGGAGCATGCCTCCGGACAGGTCCAGCGCCACCACCTCGGCATGCTGCGTGGCCAGCCACCGGGAGGCGGCCGCCGCGCCGCAGCCGACCTCGAGCACCCGCCGGCCCGCCACCGGGCCGAGCAGGCCGGCCTCGGCCTCGCGCAGGCCCTCCGGGCACCACCGGAAGTCGACGTCGCCGAGAAATGTGCCATGTTCGGCCTGATAGTCATCCGCGTCCCGGTCCCACCAGGAGCGGCTCGCCCGGCGGCTCTCCTCGGGAGATACGGCTCGCCGGGCCACCCCGGGCTCGCAACTCATCCCGAATACAGTACGCGTCGGCGCGCCAGAGGGCTTGCACGCTGTGCGGATGCGCACGGTAAGCTAGTCAATGCACTCGTGGGCGCGTATCTCGGTAGGGAGCAGGTCCGCGGCCGCCGGCACGCTACCAACGATCTTCTGGGGATTTCGTTCGGGACGCGCCCGCGGCGAGCCCGCGACGCACCAGGTTCGCCCGACATAATCCGACCGGAGCAACAACCCACATGACGAGCAGCATCGAGGCCACCTCGAGCGCCAGCAACAAGGTCGCCGTCGACGACTTCAACTCCGAGGAAGCCTTCCTCGCAGCGATCGACGAGACCATCAAGTACTTCAACGACGGTGACATCGTGGAGGGCACCGTCGTCAAGGTCGACCGGGACGAGGTCCTGCTCGACATCGGCTACAAGACCGAGGGCGTGATCCCCTCTCGTGAGTTGTCGATCAAGCACGACGTTGATCCGGCCGAGGTTGTTTCGATCAATGACCACATCGAGGCACTCGTCCTCCAGAAGGAGGACAAGGAAGGCCGCCTGATCCTCTCGAAGAAGCGCGCGCAGTACGAGCGTGCGTGGGGCACCATCGAGAAGATCAAGGAGGACGACGGCGTCGTCCGCGGCTCGGTCATCGAGGTGGTCAAGGGCGGCCTGATCCTCGACATCGGTCTGCGCGGCTTCCTGCCCGCCTCGCTGGTCGAGATGCGTCGCGTCCGTGACCTCCAGCCGTACGTCGGCCGGGAGCTCGAGGCGAAGATCATTGAGCTGGACAAGAACCGTAACAACGTGGTTCTGTCCCGCCGCGCCTACCTCGAGCAGACCCAGTCCGAGGTGCGCACCGAGTTCCTCAACAAGCTGCAGAAGGGCCAGGTCCGCAAGGGCGTGGTCTCGTCGATCGTCAACTTCGGTGCCTTCGTGGACCTCGGTGGCGTCGACGGCCTGGTGCACGTCTCCGAGCTGTCCTGGAAGCACATCGACCACCCGTCCGAGGTCGTCGAGGTGGGCCAGGAGGTCGAGGTCGAGGTGCTCGACGTCGACCTGGACCGCGAGCGGGTGTCCCTGTCGCTGAAGGCGACCCAGGAGGACCCGTGGCGCCAGTTCGCTCGGACGCACGCGATCCAGCAGATCGTTCCGGGTAAGGTCACCAAGCTCGTGCCGTTCGGCGCCTTCGTCCGCGTGGACGACGGCATCGAGGGCCTGGTGCACATCTCCGAGCTGGCCGAGCGCCACGTGGAGATCCCGGAGCAGGTCGTGCAGGTCGGCTCGGACGTCATGGTCAAGGTCATCGACATCGACCTGGAGCGCCGGCGGATCTCGCTGTCGCTCAAGCAGGCCAACGAGGGCTTCGTCGAGGGCGAGGAGCACTTCGACCCGACCCTCTACGGCATGTCGGCGACCTACGACAACGAGGGCAACTACATCTACCCGGACGGCTTCGACCCGGAGACCGGGGAGTGGCTCGAGGGCTTCGAGAAGCAGCGCGAGGAGTGGGAGCGGCAGTACGCCGAGGCCCGCGTGCGCTGGGAGGC
Source organism: Rugosimonospora acidiphila (assembly GCF_039543385.1). Classification (NCBI taxonomy): domain Bacteria; kingdom Bacillati; phylum Actinomycetota; class Actinomycetes; order Micromonosporales; family Micromonosporaceae; genus Rugosimonospora; species Rugosimonospora acidiphila. The sequence goes on along the minus strand of NZ_BAABJQ010000016.1, from coordinate 165,231 downwards.
CCACACCAAGCAGGTGCAGACGGCCCGTGCGGCGGACGCCGCGGCCGAGCCGGTGCAGGGCGGCGGTTCGGTCAGCTCCGCCACCCCGGCTCCCGCGAAGGCGGCCGAGGAGCCGGCCGGCACCCTTGCCACCGACGAGGCTCTCGCCGCGCTGCGGGAGAAGCTCGCGGGCGGCAAGAGCTGAGCCATCCGGTCAGCGTCACGCGACGCGGCCCCGGTCCGGAACGTTCCGGACCGGGGCCGCGCCGTTTTCGCTGCTCCCGCCGTTTTCGCTGCTCGCACCCTGCGGCCGCCGGCGGGCGGGGGCGGCGGGTCCGGGGGCGCTCGGCGGGGTGAGGATTCGACGGCGCCCGTCCGGAGACGCCGACCACCGGCCGGGCGCCGGTGGGTCGCGGCCCAACCCGGTAGGCTCATGATCGTGAAGGTCGGACTGACCGGTGGCATCGGGGCAGGCAAGAGCGAGGTGGCCAGGCGCCTGGCCGAGCTGGGCGCGAGGGTGATCGACGCCGACCAGCTCGCCCGCGAGGTGGTTGCGCCCGGCACCGACGGGCTGGCCGAGGTGGTGAGCGTGTTCGGGCCCGAGGTGCTCGGTCCGGACGGCGCGCTCGACCGCCCAGCGCTGGGTCGGCGGGTGTTCGGCGACGACGAGGCCCGGCGCCGACTGGAGTCGATCATCCATCCGCGGGTACGGGCCCGGACCGCCGAACTGGTGGCCGAGGCGCCGTCGGGGTCGATCGTGGTCAACGACGTGCCGCTGCTGGTGGAGACCGGGCAGGGCAAGGGCTTCGACCTGGTGGTCGTGGTGCAGGCCGACGAGTCCACCCGGCTGCGGCGGCTGATGGACGTGCGGGGCATGAGCGAGTCCGAGGCCCGGGCGCGGATCGCCGCGCAGGCCACCGACGAGCAGCGCCGCGCCGTCGCCGACGTGGTGCTGACCAACGACGGCACGCTGGAGGAGTTGCGCACTCAGGTCGACGCGATGTGGCGCAGGCGGCTGCGTCCGATCTGAACCGCTCGTGCGGCTGCGTCCGATCTGGACCGCTCGCGCGGCTGGTCCCGGTCTAGCCCCGCACACGCGGTTGGCCCGATCCGACCTGGTCGTGGTCTACCTGCGACTCAAGGCATCCGAGCGACTGCGTAGGGTCCCGGCCGGAGCGGCGGCTGGACCGCGCGGCGGCTCCTCAATCGGGGGAGATCGATGCCGGGCAACAGATAAGGCAGCTCGCGGCGGCCGGTCTGCGCGTCTGCGCGACCGCGACGGGTGCGCTCACCGGCGTGGCCGGGGCTGCAGACCCATGCGCCGAGCGCGACCGGCCGGTGTGGAGGTCCGGTCGTCGCTTCGGTCGGCCGCCGCGAGCGGCCCACGTATTGACGGTATCGCGGTGATCTCAGCCACACAATCGCAATGTTGAATCCGATCGTGCACATACCGTCGCCGGTGTCCGGTTCGGTGCCGGCCCACCCCGCCCACCTCGATCGGCCGGGCTCCGGCCGGTGGCGCGGAACTGTCAGACCCCCGGCGTACCGTTGTTTTCATGGCCCTGGACATCCCGCGTCTCGACAATCGCCTTGAGGTGATCAGCGAGTACCAACCCTCTGGCGACCAACCGGCAGCGATCGATGAACTTGAGCGCCGGGTGCGGCGCGGCGACCGGCACGTGGTGCTGCTCGGCGCGACCGGCACCGGTAAGAGCGCGACCACGGCCTGGCTGATCGAGCGGATGCAGCGGCCGACCCTGGTGCTCGCCCCCAACAAGACGCTCGCCGCCCAGCTGGCCAAGGAGTTCCGGGAGCTGTTGCCGCGCAACGCGGTGGAATATTTCGTCAGTTACTACGACTACTACCAGCCCGAGGCATACATCCCGCAGACCGACACCTACATCGAGAAGGACTCCTCGATCAATGAGGAGGTCGAGCGGCTGCGTCACTCGGCCACCATGTCGTTGCTGACCCGGCGGGACGTCATCGTGGTGGCCACCGTGTCGGCCATCTACGGCCTGGGCACGCCGCACGAATACCTGGCGCAGGCGGTCAAGGTGAGCGTCGGCGACGAGTTCGAGCGCGACCACCTGCTGCGCCGCCTCGTCGACATCCAGTACACGCGCAACGACCTCGCCTTCCAGCGCGGCACGTTCCGGGTGCGCGGCGACACCCTGGAGATCATCCCCGCCTACGAGGAGCTCGCGCTGCGCATCGAGTTCTTCGGCGACGAGATCGAGAAGCTCTATTACCTGCACCCGTTGACCGGCGATGTCGTGCGCGAGGTCGACGAGATGTTGATCTTCCCGGCCAGCCACTACGCGGCGGGTCCGGAGCGGATGGAGCGGGCGATCCGCGGGATCGAGGCGGAGCTGGAGGCCCGGCTGGCCGAGTTCGAGACGCAGGGCAAGCTGCTGGAGGCCCAGCGGCTGCGGATGCGCACCACATACGACATCGAGATGATGCGGCAGGTCGGGTTCTGCTCCGGCATCGAGAACTACTCGATGCACATCGACGACCGGCAGCCCGGCGACCCGCCACACTGCCTGCTCGACTACTTCCCGGACGACTTCATGACCGTGATCGACGAGTCGCACAACACCGTGCCGCAGATCGGCGGCATGTATGAGGGCGACGCGTCGCGCAAGCGGATGCTGGTGGACCACGGGTTCCGGCTGCCCTCCGCGCAGGACAACCGGCCGCTGCGGTTCGACGAGTTCCTGGAGCGGGTGGGCCAGATGGTCTACCTGTCGGCGACCCCCGGCCCGTGGGAGCTGCAGCACTCGCAGGGCGAGGTGGTCGAGCAGGTCATCCGGCCGACCGGCCTGGTCGACCCGGAGGTGGTGGTCAAGCCCACCAAGGGCCAGATCGACGACCTGATGCACGAGATCCGGCTGCGCACCGAGCGGGACGAGCGCGTGCTGGTCACCACGCTGACCAAGAAGATGGCCGAGGACCTCACCGACTACCTGCTGGAGCACGGCATCCGCGTGCGGTACCTGCACTCCGAGGTGGACACCCTGCGCCGGGTCGAATTGCTGCGAGAGTTGCGCAAGGGTGACTTTGACGTGCTGGTCGGCATCAACCTGCTCCGGGAGGGCCTCGACCTGCCCGAGGTGAGCCTGGTGGCGATCCTCGACGCGGACAAGGAGGGTTTCCTGCGCAGCGGGACGTCGCTGGTGCAGACCATCGGTCGGGCCGCCCGTAACGTGTCGGGCCAGGTCCACATGTATGCGGACAAGATGACGCCCTCGATGGCCAAGGCGATCGATGAGACCAACCGCCGGCGCGACAAGCAGACCGCGTACAACAAGGCCAGGGGCATCGATCCGCAGCCGCTGCGCAAGAAGATCCACGACATCCTCGACGACATCTACCGCGATGCCGAGGAGAACGATGCCATGGTCGGCGGTGCCGGGCGCCAGATATCGCGGGGCAAGGCGCCAGTCCCCGAGACCCGCAGCCGGGGCCGGGCGAGCACGCCGTCCCGCGAGGGGATGGCCCGCGCCGACCTGGCCCAGCTCATTCAGGACCTCAACGAGCAGATGCTCGCCGCAGCCCGCGAGCTGCAGTTCGAGCTGGCGGCCCGGATCCGGGACGAGATCGGGGAGCTCAAGAAGGAACTGCGCGGGATGGACGTCGCCGGCGTGCGGTAGCCGGACCAGACCGGGCGGCGCCCGACGGCGCTGGCCGTCAGTGGCGCCGCCCCGAGGGCTAAAGGTCCTCGAAGTGCTCGACCCGGGGCGCCCCGTCGAAGTACGGGCCGATCAGCCCGCGCCAGGTGGTGAAGCGCTCGGTGGCCCGGAAGTTGTCCAGGTGCGCGTCGAGCGAGTCCCACTCGACCAGGAGCACGAACCGCGACGGGCTCTCCACGCCGCGAGTCATCCGGATCGAACGGCAACCCTCCACATCGGCGAGGATCTCGCGAGCCTTGCCGTAGGCGGCGGCGAATTCGTCCTCGCGGCCGGGGATCACGTCGATGAGAGCAACTTCGAGCACCATGCGGGGTAGCCTGCCATACCCGCCGGCCGGGGAGCACACCGGCGGCTTCGCCGGGTAGCGCCCGACGGGCCGCCCGACCAGGGACTATGCCATGTCCTGGGATCGGCACGCGCCCCCACTCGCGCGCCGGCCGGGTTATCAGGGACAATAGGAACAGCAGGAGGGGAGTACTCCCTATGTGACGGCGTCGTCAGCACGGTGGCCTAGCCACCCGGTGTCGTCAGCCACCGGGTCGCCGGAAGGACCGGGCCGGCGGCGGAGGAGACCTCTGGAGTCACTTACGTGGTTTCGGAGGTTTTTGCTGTGCACGTGTCGCTCCTGATGTGGATCGTCAGCCTGGTCGGCCTGATCGCCATGCTCGCGGTGGATCTGCTGATCATCGGCCGGCGGCCGCACACGCCGTCCATCCGCGAGTCGTTGCTCTGGGTGGCGTGCTACGTCGGGCTAGCGGTGGTGTTCGGCATCGGCATATCGCTCGGATACGGCGGCCGGTACGGGGGCGAGTTCTTCGCCGGATGGCTCACCGAGTACAGCCTGTCCGTCGACAATCTGTTCGTCTTCGTCGTGATCATGACGAGATTCCGCACGCCACGGGCCTATCAACAGAAGGCGCTGCTGGTGGGCATCGGGTTCGCGCTGATCCTGCGGGGGTTGTTCATCGCGGTGGGCGCGGCGGCCCTGGACCGGTTCGAATGGGTCTTCTACCTGTTCGGCCTCTTCCTGCTCTACACGGCGATCAACCTCGCGCGGCAAGGATCGGGCGAGGAGCCGGAGTTCAAGGAGAACCCGCTGCTGCGCTGGACCCGGCGAGTGATCCCGGTGTCCCGCGAATACCACGAGGCGCGGATTCTCGTGCGGCGCGCCGGCCGACTGACCTTCACGCCGATGCTGATCGTGATGGTCGCGCTGGGTACCACCGATCTGATCTTCGCGCTGGACTCGATCCCCGCCATCTTCGGCCTGACCAAGCAGGCGTACCTGGTCTTCACCGCCAACGTGTTCGCCCTGATGGGGCTGCGGCAGCTGTACTTCCTGCTGGGCAACCTGCTGGACCGGCTCGTGTTCCTGTCCACCGGGCTGGCCGCGGTCCTGGGCTTCATCGGCGTGAAGCTGATCCTGGACGCGCTGCACACCAACAAGCTGCCGTTCCTCAACGGCGGGAAGCCGATTCCGTGGGCGCCGCACATTCCGATCTGGCTGTCCCTCACGGTGATCGCGGGCGCGCTGTTGGTGGCCACGGTGGCCAGCCTGATCAAGTCGAGCCGTGATGCGGCTGCCGGGAATCCGGAGCAGGCCCCCCGGATCCCCGGGCCGAGCGCCGATCCGGCCGGTGCCGGCAGCGACGCCGGTGGCCGCTGACCGCCGGGAAAGCGGCTCCACGCCGGGGAGACGCGGCGCGCGAGGCGCGTGGCGGAGGGCCTGACCCGGTCGGGTACCGGGTGGCGACCCGGTCGGGCGATCGTGGGCGGGTAGGGCAGACTGGCCCGGTGACCGAGGTGCGGCGATCTCTGGGGTTGGCGGGCGCGCCCAACGTCCGTGACATGGGCGGCCTGCCGGCGGGCGGCGGTACGGTCCGCGAGGGCCTGCTGTACCGGGCGCCCGCGCTGGGCCGGCTCACCGACCAGGACGTGACCCGGCTCGGCCGGTGCGGGCTGACCGATCTGCTCGATCTGCGCCACGGCAGCGAGATCGACGTGGCGCCGCCCGACCGGCTCCCGGCCGGCCCGCAGGTCGCACACATTCCGATCTTTGATCCGGCGCACCCGGTCTTCACCTACGTCTCGGCCGTACTGCTCGGCCACGACCTGAGCGCCTTCGTCGACCTCGGCACCGAGGGCACCCCCGGCGCCATGCTGTCGATCTACCGGTGGTTCGTGTCGTCACCGGCCGCCCGGGCCGGGTTCGCCACCGCGATGCAGCGCATCACCGACGCCACCGGCCCGATGCTGTACCACTGCAGCGCCGGTAAGGACCGCACCGGCTGGCTGAGCGCGATCCTGCTGTCCGCGCTCGGCGCCGACCGGGACACCATCCGCGCCGACTACCTGCTGACCAACGAGGTCTCGGCCGCCGGTAACGAGGCGATCCTCGCCGCCATGGCCTCCCGGCGCGGGGTGGACCCGGAGCTGGTGCGGCCGGTCTTCGTGGCCGCCCCGGAGTACCTGGACGAGGCGTTCGCCGAGGCCGACCGCGAGTACGGCTCGATGGACGCGTACCTGCGGGTCGGGCTTGGCCTGGACGAGATGGCGCTCGCGCGGCTGCGAGGCCGGCTGCTGGGCCCGGCGCGCTAGCTCGGGCAGAAAGCCGCGCGGGCAGAGGCACCGCGGGCAGCGGGCCGCCATTCGTTTCATCGGCAAAACCAATGTGCCCGCATTGGCTATGGACCGCACCCGGGCGGCTGCCGAATATCGGAGCCATGCATCCGGACACCCGCGCGGTCCACATCACCGCCCCTCCCGTCGCCGGCAGCACCCCGCTGTCCGTGCCGCTGTACCAGACCTCGTCGTTCGCCTTCGACGACCCGCACGTGCTCGCGGACAGCATGACCCGGCCCGACGGCGCCTACGTCTACGGCCGGTTCGGCAACCCCACCGTGCGCGCCCTCGAACAGGCAGTCGCCGACCTGGAGGGTGGTGCCGCCGCGCTCGCCACCTCCTCCGGCATGGGCGCCATCAACATGCTGCTGCACGGGCTCCTGCGCACCGGCGACCACGTCGTCGCGCAGCGTTCGCTCTACGGCGGCACCTACACGGTGCTCCGGGATCTCGCCGAGCGGTACGGCATCGAGACGACCTACATCGACGGTCACGACGCGGGCGAGCTGCGTTCGGCGATCCGGCCGAATACCAGGCTGCTCTACCTGGAGACGATCTCGAACCCGACCGGCCACATCAGCGATCTGCCGGCGCTCTCGGCGGTCGCCCGCGAGGCGGGCCTGCTGACCATTGTGGACAACACGTTCGCCTCGCCGGTGCACTGCCAGCCGATCGCGCACGGGGCCGACATCGTCGTGCACTCCGCGACCAAGTACCTCGGCGGCCACACCGACGTCACCGGCGGCGTGGCGGTCTTTGCCGAGGAGGCCCACCACCGCGAACTGTGGGGGCACGCGGTCGAGTTCGGCGCCGCCGCCGATCCGTTCGCCGCCTGGCTGACCATCCGTGGCCTGCACACCCTGCCGCTGCGGATGCGGGCGCACGAGGCCAACGCGGCCGTGGTCGCGGGCCGGCTCGCCGCGCACCCGGCGGTCAGCGCGGTGCACTGGAGCGGCCTGGCCGACCATCCGAGCCACGCGATCGGCGCGAAGTTCCTCTCCGGGTTCGGGGCGACGTTCAGCTTCGACCTGGCCGGCGGGTTCGAGGCCGGGTTGGCGCTGTTGGGCAGGGTACGGCTGATCCGTCTCGCGCCGTCGCTGGGCGGGACGGAAACCCTGATCCTGCATCCGGCGAGTACCTCACACCGGCAGCTCGACGGGGACGAACTGCGCGCCGTCGGCATCGGCACGGGCAGCATCCGCATCTCCGTGGGCATCGAGCACCCCGACGACCTGGTGGCCGACCTGGAGCAGGCGCTGGCCTGACGGCCGGCCTGGTCCTGTTCGTCGCGCCGGGCCGGGCCGGTCGCAGCGCCGGTCAGCCGACCGGTCGGGGCACGCGGGCGTCCCAGCTCGCCCGGGCGATGCGCGCGATCAGGTCGCACGCGGCGTCCCGGCCGTCGGGTTCCTTGCGCCCGGCCAGCGTCGTGGTCGTGCAGACCACGATCGTGTACGGGTCGGCGTCGTCCGGGTACACCACCCCGGCCGCGTGCCGCACCGCGTGTACCCAGCCGTTCTTGTGCGCCACCCGGGTGCCGGTCGGCAGCCCGGCGGCCAGGTCCTCCCGGTGCTCCTGCGCGAACAGGGTGGCCAGCATCCGTGCCGTACCGTCCGGGCCGGCCAGGGCGCCGGTGGCCAGCGCGTCCAGCAGCCGGCCCAGGTCGGCCGCGGTGACCAGGTTGTCGATGCCGGCGTCCCGGGCGGCGTAGTCCTCGATGCCGCGCGGGGTGGCGCTGTGCGTGGCGCCGGCCAGCCGCCAGACCCGCGCCACCTCGTCCGAGCCGGCGTGGGCCAGCACCAGGTTGGCGGCGAGGTTGCTGGACCGCACGATCATCCGTTCGGCCAGCCAGGCCAGGCTGGCCTCGCCGCCCAGCCGGTCCCAAACCGCGTCGTCGTTGTCGTCGCGCGGGCCGCCCAGGCTGAACTCGGGTGCCCCGGCCAGCGCCGAGACGAACCGGTTGCGCACCGGTACCGGCGCGTCGAGGTCCAGCCGGCCGGCCTCGTGCGCCCGGTGCAGCGCCGCGAGCACGGCGACCTTCATCGTGCTCGCGGCGTAGTGCCGCTCGTCGGGCAGCCTCTCGTACCGGGGAGCCGCCGAACCCAGCGGCGCGCACCAGACCGACACGGTCCCCGGTACGTCGTCGAGGCCGTCGATCACGCGGGGCTCGGGCCCCGGCGCCTGGCCAGCCGGCCGCGCTCGGCCGAGTCGAGTACCACCTTGCGGATGCGGACGGCGGCGGGGGTCACCTCGACGCACTCGTCCTCGCGGCAGAACTCCAGGGCCTGCTCCAGCGACAGCTTGCGGGGCGGCACCAGCCGCTCCAACTCCTCGCCGGTGGACGAGCGCATGTTGGTGAGCTTCTTCTCCTTGGTGATGTTGACGTCCATGTCGTCGGAGCGCGAATTCTCCCCGATGATCATGCCCTCGTACACCTCGGTGGCCGGCTCCACGAACATCGACCCGCGCTCCTGCAGGTTGAACATCGAGTACGAGGTGGCGGCGCCGGCCCGGTCGGCCACCAGCGACCCGGTGGCCCGGGTGCGCAGCTCACCGAACCACGGCTCGTAGCTGTCGAACAGGTGGTGCAGGATGCCGGTGCCCCGGGTGTCGGTCAGGAACTCGGTGCGGAAACCGATCAGGCCGCGCGCCGGGACCAGCCACTCCATCCGGATCCAGCCGGTGCCGTGGTTGACCAACTGCTCCATCCGGCCCTTGCGGGTGGCCAGCAGCTGGGTGATCGCCCCCAGATAGTCCTCGGGGGCGTCGATGGTCAGCCGCTCCACCGGCTCGCAGGTCTTGCCGTCGATCTCCTTGGTCACCACCTGCGGCTTGCCGACGGTCAGCTCGTACCCCTCGCGGCGCATCTGCTCGACCAGGATGGCAAGCGCCAGCTCGCCGCGGCCCTGGACCTCCCAGGCGTCCGGCCGCGAGGTGGGCAGCACCCGCAGCGAGACGTTGCCGACCAGCTCCCGGTCCAGCCGGTCCTTCACGAGCCGGGCGGTCACCTTGGCCCCCTTGACCCGGCCGGCCAGCGGCGAGGTGTTGGTGCCGATCGTCATGGAGATGGCCGGTTCGTCCACCCGGATCAGCGGCAGCGGCACCGGGTTGTCGACGTCGGCGAGGGTTTCGCCGATCATGATCTCCGGGATGCCGGCCACCGCGATGATGTCGCCCGCGCCGGCCTGCTCGGCCGGCTTGCGCTCCAGGCCGTCGGTCATCAGCAGCTCGGAGATGCGTACCTTCTCGACGGTCCCGTCGATCCGGCACCAGGCGACGGTCTGGCCCTTGCGGATGTTGCCCTCGCGGATCCGGCACAGCGCGAGGCGGCCGAGGAACGGGGACGCGTCCAGGTTGGTCACGTGCGCCTGCAGCGGCGCGTCGGGCTCGTAGGAGGGCGCGGGGATGGTCTCCAGCAGCGTCTTGAACAGCGGCTGCAGCGAGTCCGAGTCGGGTACCGAGCCGTCCGCCGGCTGGCTGAGCGAGGCGAGCCCGTCGCGGGCGCACGCGTACACGATCGGGAAGTCGATCTGGGCCTCGTCGGCGTCCAGGTCGAGGAACAGCTCGTAGGTGTCGTCCACGACCTCCTTGATCCGGGCGTCGGGGCGGTCCACCTTGTTGATGACCAGGACGATCGGCAGCCGGGCCTGCAGCGCCTTGCGCAGCACGAACCGGGTCTGCGGCAGCGGGCCTTCGCTCGCGTCGACCAGCAGCAGCACGCCGTCGACCATGGTCAGTCCGCGCTCGACCTCGCCGCCGAAGTCGGCGTGGCCGGGGGTATCGATGATGTTGATGGTGACCTGCTCGCCGTCCTGGCCGCGGTAGTGCACCGCCGTGTTCTTGGCCAGGATGGTGATGCCCTTTTCCCGCTCGAGGTCCATGGAGTCCATCACCCGCTCAGCCATCTCGGCGCGGGCGTGCCAGGCGCCCGACTGGCGGAGCATGGCGTCGACCAGAGTCGTCTTGCCGTGGTCTACGTGGGCGATGATGGCCACATTACGAAGGTCAGCGCGGGTTTGCATGCTTCCATTGTCCGGGGTGTCGGGGCGATCCCTGAGATTGCCCCCCAACTTCGGGGGACCGTCCGATATGCCACTTTAGCTCGCACTGCGGGCTGGCAAGATCGGAGCATGTTACGGGGAGCGGCGTGAGTCAGCTATTGAGCGCCCTGGCCGATTGGCCACCGGCGTTGATCTATCTCCTCGCCGCCGTGATCGTTGGCAGCGAGACCGCAACAATACTCGGATTGGTCGCGCCCGGCGAGATCACCCTGCTTGTCGTCGGGTTTCTGTGCTATCGGGGTACTTTGCACCTCGGGATCGCCGTGCCGTTGATGATCGCCGGTGGCCTGATCGGCGACAGCGTCGGCTATTTCGAGGGGCGACGGGTCGGGCCTCGGCTGCGCCACACCCGGCTGGGGCAGCGGGTCGGCGAGCACCGCTGGATGAAGGCGGACGCACTGCTGCTCAAGCATGGCGGCCGGGCGGTGCTGATGGCCCGGTTCATCGCCTTCGCCCGTACCCTGGTGCCCCGTCTGGCCGGCATGTCCGGCATGCGGTACAGCTCCTTTCTGCCCTGGAACGCGGTGGGTGTGGCGTGTGTGGCCGGCGGCACCGTGGTCGTGGGGTACCTGGCCGGCCGCTCGTACGCCACCGCCACCGAACTGTTCGGGCAAGCCACCAGCGCCCTGCTCACCCTCGTGGTGGTGATCGTGGCGATCGTGCTCATCGGCCGCTACCTGGGCCGCCACCCGGATCCCATGGCCGACCTGGGTAAGCGGCTGGCCGCCTGGCCGCCGCTGCGGTTCGTGGACCGGGCCTACCGGGCCGCATTCGGCTGGCTCACCGAGCGGATCGGGGTGGGCGGCGCGGTCGCCGTCAACGTGCTCGGCGGCGGGCTCGCTCTGCTCGGCGTCGGGTACGCGCTGACCTGGGCGGTCGACCACCTGGTGCGCAACAGCGGGCTGCTGCTGGCGGACCCGTTCATCACCCACTGGGTGTCGTCCCGGCGCACGCACGCGGCGGTGAGCGTGGCCACCGACACCCTGCTGACGCTGCGCGGGACCTTCCTGGTGGTCCTGGTGGGCGTGCTCGCCGTGGCGCTGAACTGGCGCTCGCGGGTGTGGCGGGTGGACCTGGTCGGGGTGCTGGGCACCGGGGGTGCGTTCCTCCCGCTGGTGATCATCTCGCTGGCCGCCGATTGGGAGCGGGCGCCGCAGGCCACCCCCAGGCCGGGCTTCTTCCCCAACCAGACGGCGGTGGTCGCCGCCAGCCTGGGCATGCTGGCATGGCTGCTGTCCCGGCGTTTCGGCTGGCGGATCGCGGTACCGGCCTGGACGGCCGCGGCCGGGCTGGTGTTCGTGGTCGGCGCGGCCCGCGTCTATGTCGGCTGGAGTTGGCCCAGCGAGGTCATCGCCTCGACGCTGCTGGGCGGGCTGTGGCTGATGGTGTTCGTGATCGCCTGGCATACCCGGGACCGGGTGCGCGCCGGGACGGTGGACACACCGGGCACCCCAGGAACGTCCGGGCCCGCGCCGGTGGGTGCCAACCGCTGAACCGCGCTACCCGCTGAGACCGCCGCTAGGCGGTCGGGGAGCGGTGGGTCTCCAGGTACGCCTCGAAGTGCTCGGCCGGCTCCGGGCGGCCCAGCAGGAACCCCTGCCCGTACCGGCACCCGCCGGCCCGTACCAGGTCGAGGTGGGCCTCGTCCTCCAGCCGCTCGGCGACGATCTCCAGGCCGAGCCGGCGGCCCAGCCCCACGACCACGTCGATCATCGGGGTGGCCGGGCCGGTGTGCGCGATGGTGCCGGTGAACAACGCCTGATCCACCTTGAGCACGTCGACCGGCAGCCGGCGCACGGACGCGAGGGGGGCCGGTCCGGTGCCGAAGCTCGCCAGGGCGGTGCGCACGCCGAGCGACCGCAGCCCGGTCAGCTGCGCCACGGCGCCCTGCCGGTCCGGGCCCAGCCCCTGCTCGGTGATCTCCAGGACCAGCCGCTCGGCCGGGATGTGGTGGTTGTCCAGCACCCTGCCGACCCGGGCGACCAGGTTGGGCGCGGCGAGTTGGGGGGCGGCCAGGTTGACCGACAACCACAGGTCCAGCCCGTCGTGCAGCCAGCCGGCCAGTTGCCGGCAGGCGTGGTGCAGCACCCACTCGCCGATCTCGTCGATCAGGCCCAGGTCCTCGGCCACCGACACGAAATCGGCGGCCGGCACGGTACCCCGCTTCGGGTGCCGCCAGCGCAGCAGCGCCTCGGCGCCCACCGGTACGTCCTCGACCAGGTCGAGGATGGGCTGGAAGACCAGGTCCAGTTCGCCCCGGGCGAGCGCGCCGGGCAGCTCCTGCTCCAGCGTCAACCGGCGCAGCAGGGCGGCCTCCAGCGCCTCGTCGTACCACTCGACGCGGTCGCCGCCGCGCAGCTGCCCGGCCCGCCGCACGGCCAGCCCGGCGCGGTTGAGCGCGTCGGCGGCGCCGTCCGCGGCGGCCAACTCGGCCAGGCCGACGACGCCGGTCAGGCACACGGTGGCCCCGGCGACCTGGTAGGGCCGGTTGAGCTCGGACAGCACCCGGTTGGCCAGCGCGTACGCCCGGACCGCGCCCTCTGCCGTGGCGACCGCGAACTCGGTGCCGGATAGCCGGGCCGGCCGGTCGGACGCGGCGATCGTGCCGCGCAGGCGCCGGGCGGCCTCGATGAGCACCTCGTCGGCGACCTCGCGCCGACCCCCGCCGTTGCTGGCACCGCCGTTGCTGGCACTGCTGGTGTTGGCATCGCCGGTGTTGGCCTTGCCGGTCCGATCGGTGGGCGCGTTCAACGCGATCATCAGCAGTGCGCCGGGCTGTCCGGGTACCGCGCGCATCGCGGTGAGCGTGTCCAGCAGTTGGCGACGGTTGGCCAGCCCGGTCAGCTGATCGATGAGGGCCTTACGCCGCCGCGCGCGCTCCACCTCCCGGCGCGTCCCGACGTCGCGCACGTGCACCACCAGCGCCCCGACCTCCGGCACCGCGCGCTGGTCGCTGACCGTGGACTCGGTCTCGCGCCAGTGGCCGTCGCCGTCGCGCAGCCGCGCCGACAGCAGGACCGGCGCGGCGGTGCCGCCGGGCTGGGCGCCGTGCATCGAGATCAGCCGTTTCCGTACCGCCGCCGCGTCCTCGGGGTGCACCAGCGCCATGAACGGGTGGTCCAGCACGTCCTGGTCGCGCAGCCCGAACTGGTGCGCCGAGGCCGGCGACTGCCAGGTCACCACCAGGTCGGCGTCGAGCACCACGGTGATGTCGGTCGAGCCGGTGACCAGCGACCGGAACCGGGCCTCCCGCGCCGCGATCAGGCGGGCGTACCGGCGGAAGTCGAGCAGCGTGAAGCACTCCCGTACCGCCAGGGCGGCCAGCACGCCGAGGCCCAGCGCCACCGATGCCGGGTCGAACGGCCGGGCGCCGGCCAGCCGGTACGCGGTCGCGGCCAGCGCGGTGCCCACCGGTACCGCCAGGATCGGGTAGCCGGCGAACCCGGGGTCGGTGGTGTGCCCGGCCGGTGCCGCCGCGGCGTTGGAGTCCGTGTCGGTGTCCGCCTCGGGTGCGGCTGCCAGCGCTCCGGCCCAGCACAGCACCGGCCCGAACACCAGCGCCAGCGCGGCCACCGGCAGCCAGGCGGCCGGCGCGGCACCGGCGAAGAGGGCCACGGTGGTGCCCAGGCCGGTGATGGCCAGCGCGGCCCCGGCGCAGCAGGCCAGGGCGGCCGGCCGGTGGCGCACCGAGCGCAGCCCGGCGACCGTCGCGATGGCCAGTGCCGCGCAGCCGAACAGCGCCACGCCCGCCGCGAGCGCGTGGGTGCCGCCGGCCGGCCGGATCACCATCAGCCAGGCGGCGTAGACCAGGCAGGCGACGATGGCCAGGCCATCCAGGGCCTGGTGCAGCCGGTCCACCGGGTCGGCCGTCGACCCGGGAGGCAGGATCAGCCCGAGCAGGAACAGCAGGGTGGCCAGCAGCAGGCCGACCGCGCCGAGCCGGGCCGCGAACGGATCGTGCAGGGCACCGTGCGACACCGAATCCGACCCGGTCACGGCGGTGCCGACCACGGTCGCGCCGGTGACCAGCAGGCTCAGGCCCAGCAGCCCGGCGCGCCGGCAGAGCCGCGCGGTGCGCCGGCGCAGGTGGGCGGACAGGGCGAGCCGCACCAGCAGGCCGGCGTGTACGGCGGTGGAGGCGGCGACCGCGGCGGCCAGCGCGACGAGCCGGGGCAGCAGCCCGGTGCCACCGACGGTCAGCAGTGCGCAGCTCACCGCCGGTGTGATCGGGATCAGCGCCCAGGAGACGTGCGCGGAGTGGGGCCGTGGGGGCGCGGCAGGCTCAACAGACATGCGTCGGTTGATCCTTTACTCGAGGGGTCGATGGGGAAGTTCCCATCTATCTGCGAGAACGACGGCGATCCGGCCCGGTTACGGGTACCACGAGCATCGCTCATCTTGCCCGGGCGCCTCGCTCGACCGCCGCTGTCCCCGACGGGGCCGGTCAGGCGGCGCGGTCGTGCGTCAGCGACGCGGCGGCCCGGCGAGCCGCGTCGAGGTGGCGCACCAGCTCATTCAGCTGGTCGGGGGCGGGCGTGCCACGGTGCGCGGCGACCCACTCCTCGATGATCTGCCGCATCAGGGTGGAGGAGCCGATGCCGCGGGCGCTCGCGGCGACCTCCAACTCGGCCTGAATGTCCAGGTCCAGGCGCAGAGCGGTGACCATCTTGGCCGGCCGGCGCTCCCGTACCACCTCGGATTCCTCGAACGCTCCGCCCAGATTCCGCGCCGCCGGCACCCCGGCCAGGCTGGTCCTCTTTTTCGTCATGACGGTTGAGTCCTCCACATCTGCGGCTCGCTCATGCTGGCATCCCGCGCCCCGGTGGCTCTCAAGATCGATCTGCCGGGTCGAACGCAGCCTCGCGCAGCGCCGCGAACTCGGCCGCGAGCCGGGGCGGCGGGTAGTGCGCGTTGAGCCCGCTCGGGTTGGGAAGCACCCAGACCCGAGCCCCGGCCAGCGGGTTGTCCTGCGCGCCGATCACGGCGTCCGCCGCGCCGAAGGCCGTACGGTAGGCCCCGATGCCCAGCACGGCCACCCATCGGGGCCGGTACCGGGCGACCTTGCGGCGCAGAATGCCGGCACCCTCGATCAGCTCGGCGGTGTTCAGCTCGTCGGCCCGGGCGGTCGCCCGCGCGGCCACGTTCGTCACGCCCAGTCCCAGGTCCAGCAGGTCGGACTGCTCCTGCGGGAGCAGTTGACGGTCGGTGAACCCACTGCGGTGCAGGGTTGGCCAGAAGCGGTTGCCGGGCCTGGCGAAGTGGTGCCCGACGGCGGCGGAGAGCAGGCCGGGATTGATGCCGCAGAACAGGACGGCGAGGCCGGGCGCTATCACGTCGGGCAGCGTGCGGCCCGCCGCGGCGGCCAGGTCGGCGGCGGTGGGGCGTGGCGATCCGGGTCGGGCCTGCCGGCGGGGGTCGGTGGGGGTCGGCGTGTGCATTCGCGGCCACGATAGCCGACGCCGGCATGGCTTACCGCCCGTGGTTGAGCCCCGACGGGCGCGGCCTAGGTGCGGGACGGCGTCGAGGCGATCAGGCCGGCGATCAGAATGTCCAGCGCCCGGACGAAGTCCTCCTCCGGGTCGGCGTCGCGATTGCCGGTCACCAGCCGGTTGAAGTGCGGCAGTTCGTCCGGGTCGATCCGGCGGGCGTACTCATCCCACTGTTCGTGGTGCTCGACGTCCCCCGGCGCCGGCGGGCGGGCGAAGCCGGCGGTCGACAGCAGGATCGAGCCGAAGACCAGGCCGCTCACCCCGCCCAGTGCCTGTCGTACCCCGGCGTCGTCGAAGCCCGCCTCGTAGAGCGCCCCGACGAGGTCGTCCAGCGGCCGCAGCGCCTGGGTTGTCGCCGGGTTCGCCTGATCCGTCGCGAGTGACAGCGGTACCACCGGATGGCGCCGCAGCGCCTGGTACATGCCCAGCGCCGTGACCCGGATCCGCTCGGCCCAGGGCAGCGCGGGATCGGCGGGCCGGACCTCGGCGAGGACCCGGTTGGCGATGCCGTCGAGGATGTCGCTCTTGTTCGCGACGTGGTTGTAGAGCGACATCGCCTCGACGCCGAGAGCCTTCGCGAGCCGCCGCATCGACAGCCCCTCCAGGCCCTCCTCGCCGGCCAGCGCCAGCGCCGCGGTCAGCACCTTCTCCCGGTTCAGCGGTTCACGCCGGACCATTCGTCGCGCCTCCCTCGCTCGTCATCGCCGTTGACAACTTACACCGTATGGTTTTCACTTACGGCGTAAGCGTACGGCGTAAGTAAGGAGATCGGACCGATGAACGATGTAGTCGTCGTGGGCGGCGGCCCCACCGGCCTGCTGCTGGCCGCCGAGCTGCGGCTGGCCGGCGCCGACCCCCTGGTGCTGGAGGCCGCGGACGATGCCGGGCGGCAGACCCGCAGTCTCGGCATGCGCGGCATCAACGGGCGCAGCGTCCAGACGCTGGAGCTGCGCGGGCTGACCGGACCGCTGGCCGAGGCGCAGTGGGGGATGTTCGCGCGGCGGGCGGCGGACCGTCGGTCGGGCGACGCCACCGACGAGATCGCTCCGCTGGTCCGGATGCTGCGGGATGGCCGGGCCAAGGGGCACTTCGCCGGGCTGCCGCTGGTCGAGGAGGCCGGCGAACGCAGCGGCATCCCGGAGCTGTTCCTGCTCAAGCAGCACCTGCTGGAGCAGGTGTTGCTGAGCTGGGCGCGCGAGCTGGGCGTGCGGATCTGGCCCGGCTGCCCGGTCGTCGACGTGATCGACGAGGGATCGGCCGTGGTCGCCGTGCTGGCCGATGGCCGCTCGGTGCGGGGCGCCTACCTGGTCGGCTGCGACGGCGGTCGCAGCGTCGTGCGCAAGCGGGCCGGGATCGACTTCCCTGGTACCGCCGCGACGATGACCGGACGCACCGCGGTGGCCGAACTCGCCGACCCGGACGCCGTGCGGTCCGTCACCCGCGGCCCCGGCGGCCTGGTCAACCTGTCCCTCGTCGCCGGCGAGGTCGCCACCATCGAGTTCGACGGCGGGCCGGACGAGCGCGACGCGCCGGTGACCGTCAAGGAGTTGGAGGCGAGCATTCGCCGCGCCAGCGGGGTGCCGGCGACCGTCGCCAGGCTCGGGGCCGGCATCCGGTACAGCGACAACACCCGTCAGGCGGCGACCTACCGGCGCGGGCGGGTGCTGCTGGCCGGTGACGCGGCGCACGTGCACTCTCCGATCGGCGGGCAGGGGCTCAACCTCGGCATGCAGGACGCGGTGAACCTCGGCTGGAAGCTCGGCCTGGTGGTGCGCGGCCTGGCGCCGGAGGGGTTGCTCGACACGTACACCGCGGAGCGCCATCCGGTCGGCGCGCGGGTCCTGCGCAACACCCGGGCGCAGGTGGCGCTGATGCGGCCGGGGCCGCAGGTCGACGCGCTACGACTGGTCCTGGGCGAACTGCTCGCCGATCCGGCGACCAAGCGGCACCTGATGGCACTGGTCAACAACACCGACATCGACTACGGATGCTCCGGCCGGTCCGGCTCGGCGGGTCCGGTCCCGCGCGACGACCCGGACCGGTCGCCGACGGCGCATCCGCTGGTCGGCCGGTTCACGCCGCCGCTGCCGCTGGAGCCGGCGGGTCGGGCCGCCGTCGCGGCCGCGCTGCGCGAGGGCCGGGCCGTGCTGCTGGACCTCGCGGACTCGCCGGAGACCCGCGCGGCGGCGGGCGGTCACACCGACCGGGTACGGGTGGTGTGCGCCGGGGACCACTCCGGGCCCGTCGACGGCGTCGCGGGGCTGCTCATCCGGCCGGACGGCTACGTCGCCTGGGCCTCGCCGGAGGCGGGCCCGGCCGGCCTGCCGGAGGCGCTGCACGACTGGCTGGGGCCGGCCAACCGCGTGCGGGTCACCCCCTGAACGCACGGGGAGCGGGTCCACCCCGACTAGGCTCGCTCGCATGACGAGCGCGATGGCGGCGAACCCGGCGGGAGACTCGGCCGCCGGGCTGGCCAACGAGATGACCACGGCGATGTTCGAGGCGAGCCCGCTGAGCGCCTCGCTGCTCGGGCTGCCCGGGTACGACGAACTGCTGGGCGACCCGTCCGAGCGGGCCGAGCAGGAGCTGCGGGAGCGGATGCTCGGGCTGGGGGAGCGCGCCGACCGGCTCACCGGGTCCACTGTGGACGACGATGACGCGGTGACGCTGGCGGTGGTCGCCCAGCAGGCCAGGGCCCTGATCGACTCGGTCGACGCGCATACCACCGAGTACGCGATCAGCGGCCACTTCTCGGCACCGGCGGCCAGCCTGCTGTCCTTCCTGCCGATGATCACCTTGCCGGACAAGGAGCGGGCCGAGGCGTTCCTGACCCGCCTGCGTGCGGTGCCCGACTACCTGAGCGGGGTGCTGCGCCGCCACCGCGAGGGGCTGGCCGCTGGCCGCTCGCCGGTGGCGCACCTGGTCCGCGGCGCGATCGCGCACCTCGACCGGTACCTGGCCGATCCGGCCGCCGACCCGTTGCTGCGCCCGCAGGCGCCGGTCGATTACCCGTCGTTCGGGCCGGAGCGGGAGCGGCTGTTGGCCGAGGTGGTGCGGCCGGCGTTCGCCGCGTACCGGGACGCGCTGGCGACCGAGTTCAGCGAGGTCGGCCGGCCGGAGGACCGTTCGGGGCTGCGCTGGCTGCCCGGGGGCGAGCAGATGTACGCGGCCCTGTCGCGGGCGCACACCAGCACCGGGCGCTCGCCGGAGGAACTGCACCGCACCGGGCTGGACCTGATCGCCGGGCTGGCCGAGGAGTACGCCGAGGTTGGGTCGCGGGTGTTCGGCACCACCGACCTGGCGACCATCTTCGAGCGCCTGCGCGGCGATCCGGCGCTGCGCTGGCGGGACGCCGACGAGCTGCTGGACGCCGCCCGGGCCGCGATCGAACGGGCGGAGGCCGCGGCGGGTGCCTGGTTCGGGCGGCTGCCGGCCGGCCGGTGCCGGGTGGAACCGGTACCGGCGGCGGACGCGCCCGCCGCCCCGCCGGCGTACTACATGGCGCCGTCGCTGGACGGCACCCGCCCCGGCGTGTATTACGCCAACACCTACCGGGCGCACGAGCGCGGCCGGCAGACGTCCGAGGCCAGCGCGTTCCACGAGGCGGTGCCGGGGCACCACTTCCAGCGGGCGGTCCTGATGGAGCGGCGCGATCTGCCGTTGCTGCGCCAGTGCGCGAGTGTCACCGCGTACACCGAGGGGTGGGGCCTGTACTGCGAGCGGCTGGCCGACGAGATGGGGCTGTACTCCGGGGACGTCGACCGGCTGGGCATGCTGACCCTGGACTCGATGCGCGCGGGTCGGCTGGTGGTGGACACCGGCCTGCACTTCAAGGGCTGGTCGCGCCAGCAGGCGATCGACTACCTGACGGCCAACACTCCGATGGCGCTGCTGGAGATCGCGACCGAGGTGGACCGGTACATCTCGGCGCCGGGCCAGGCGCTGTCGTACATGGTGGGCCGGCTGGAGATCCAGCGGATCCGGGCCGAGGCGACCCGGTCGCTCGGGGAGCGCTTCGACATCCGGCAGTTCCACGACGTGGTGCTCGGCGGCGGCCCGCTACCGCTGAGCGTGCTGGACGAGGTGGTCGCCCGCTGGGTGCGTTCGGTGGCCTGAGCCGCCGGCGGGGATGGCGGGTCGCGGTGGGCGGCGGCATAGTGAGGGAATGACCTCTGCCAGCGGGGCCACCCCGCCCGCGACCGTCGAGCAGCTGGCAGCGGCCCTGGCCGGTCAGGGTTACCTGGCCGACGAGGGGCTGGTCACCGCCGGATACCTGGCGCTGCGGCTGGGGCGGCCGCTGTTCCTGGAGGGCGACGCGGGCGTGGGCAAGACGGCCTTCGCGCAGGCGCTGGCGGCGGCGACCGGGGCGCGCTTCGTGCGGCTGCAGTGCTATGAGGGCCTGGACGCCTCGCAGGCGCTCTACGACTGGGATTTCCCGCGCCAGCTGCTGCACCTGCGCGCGGTGGAGGCGGCGGCCTCGGCGGCCGGCGTGCCGCCCGACGGCACCGAGCTGGAGGCCAGCCTGTACGACCGCCGATTCCTCATCGCCCGCCCGCTGCTGCAGGCCCTGGAACACAGCCCGTGCGTGCTGCTGGTCGACGAGATCGACCGCGCGGACGACGAGTTCGAGGCGTTCCTGCTGGAGGTGCTCGCCGACGCCGCGATCACCATCCCGGAGCTGGGCCGCGTCGCCGCGCCCCAGCCGCCGCTGACGGTGCTGACCAGTAACCGCACCCGCGAGGTGCACGACGCGCTCAAGCGCCGGTGCCTGTACCACTGGGTCGAACACCCCGGCTTCGAGCGCGAGGTGGAGATCCTGCGCGTCCGGCTGCCCGAGATCACCGAGCGGCTGGCCGTCGACGTGGCGCGGGCCGCGGCCCGGCTGCGCGAGCTCGACCTCATCAAGCCGCCGGGCGTGGCCGAGTCACTGGACTGGGCGGGCGCGGTCGCGGCGCTGGGCGCCACCGGACTGGACCCGGAGGTCGCGGCGGCCACCCTCGGCGCCGTGTTGAAATACCGCGAGGACGCCGACCGGGTGCGCGCCGCCGGCCTCGCCGCGCTGGTCGGTGCCTGAGCGGTGCCGGGGCACGACGTCACCGGGGTGCTGGTCGGCTTCGCCCGTGTGCTGCGCCGGGCCGGGATCGAGGCGAGCTTCGAGCGGGTACAGGCGATGCTGGCGGCCGTGGACGTGCTCGGCGTCGCGCGCCCGTCCGCCGCGTACTGGGCGGGCCGGCTGATGCTGTGCGCCCAGCCGGACGACCTGCCGGTGTACGACGCCGCGTTCGACGCGTACTTCGGCGGCCGGGTGCCCTCGCCCCGGGGAGGCGCCGCTGGCGCTCGCCTGCGTCCGTCACTGACCCTCGGCGGCGGCACGGGCACCGGGGACGGGGCGGAGCCGGACAGCGTCGTGGCGCTGTCCGCGAGCACCGAGGAGGTGCTGCGCCACCGGGACGTGGCCACGCTCTCGGCCGCCGAGCGCGCCGAGGTGCGCCGGCTGCTGGCGCTGCTGGCACCGGGTACCGCCGTGCGCCCCAGCCGCCGGTACCGCCCGGCCGGTGGCGGCCGGATCGACCGGGCGCGCACGGTGCGGTACCTGCTGCGGCACGGCGGCGAGGCGGCCCGGCTGGCCCGGCGGAAGCGGCGAGCGCGCCCGCGCCGGCTGGTGCTGCTGCTGGACGTGTCCGGTTCGATGGCGCAGTACGCCGACGCGTTGCTGCGCTTCGGGCACGCGGCGGTGCGCCGGCGCCCCACGCAGACCGAGGTGTTCACCATCGGCACCCGGCTGACCCGGGTGACCCGGGCGCTGCGGCACCGGGATCCGGACGCGGCCCTGGCCGCCGCCGGCAACGCCATCCCCGACTGGCGCGGCGGCACCCGGCTGGCCGACTCGCTGCGGGCGTTCCTGGACCGCTGGGGGCAGCGGGGCACGGCGCGCGGGGCGGTGGTGGTGCTCGGCAGCGACGGCTGGGAGCGGGGTGACCCGGCGGCGCTGGCCGCCCAGGTGGCCCGGCTGTCCCGGCTGGCGTACCGGCTGGTGTGGGTCAACCCGCACCGGGGCAAGCCCGGGTACGAGCCGGTGGCCGGCGGGATGGCGGCGGCCCTGCCGTACCTGGACGACTTCGTCGCCGGGCACAGCCTCGCCTCGCTGCGGGAATTGGTCCGGGTTATCGCCGCACCGAAGCGGTGACCATGAATCCGCCGCCGGGTCGCTGATCCGGGGCGCGGGCGCAGGGGCGGCGAGGCCTCGCATCCACCAGGTGGGAACGCGTCATGGTGTCGCAACTGCTGACCGGCGTCGATCCCGGTGCCGATTGGCCTGGCCGGGCGGCCTCTTGCGGGAACGTGAAAGAAGATATTGGCTAATGTCCAGCGCGCCGCGGTGACCCGGGCGCGGCCGGACAGCCGCCGGCGCCGGGCCGACGGGCACGCGTGCCCACGATCCGGTGCGACCGCCCGGATCCCGTCCCCGCCCGGGAGGGTTTATGACCCGGATCCAACTTCACGTCGACGGCGTGCGCTATGACGACGACGTCGAACCGCGCACCCTACTCGTCCAGCACCTGCGCGACCGGATCGGCAAGGTCGGCACGGTGGTGGGCTGCGACACCAGTAACTGCGGCGCATGCACCGTGCTGCTCGACGGCGTTTCGGTGAAGAGTTGTTCCATGCTGGCCGTCCAGGCCGATGGCAAGGCGGTCACCACCATCGAGGGGCTGGCTGAGCCGGGCGGTGCGCTGCACCCGGTCCAGCGCGCGTTCCACGAGCGCCACGCGCTGCAGTGTGGCTTTTGTACCCCCGGAATGATCATGGCTGCGGTCTCCCTGCTGGCCGACAACCCGGACCCCACCGACACCGAGGTCCGCGAGGGGCTGGAGGGCAACCTGTGCCGGTGCACCGGGTACCAGAACATCGTCCGCGCCGTGCGTGACGCCGCGACGGCCATGCGGGACGCGGCCGGGGCGCCCGACGCCGAGGCGCCGTCCGAGGTGCCGGCGCAGGCCGCGCCGGAGCAGCGGGAGGTGACGGTATGACCGTCACCGCCCCACGACCGGCCCCGGAGGTCGGCTCGGCCCGCCGGCGCAAGGAGGACGCGCGGCTGATCACCGGGCAGACCATGTGGACGGAGAACATCACGCTGCCCGGCATGCTCCACCTGGCGATCCTGCGCAGCCCGCTGGCGCACGCCCGGATCACCCACCTGGACACCTCGCCGGCTCTGCGGGAACCCAACGTGGTCGCGGCGTTCTCCGGCCGGGACGTGGCCGACACGCAGGGCGGGCTGCCCTGCGCCTGGCCGGTCACCGAGGACCTGGTCATGCCCGTGCACCCGCCGCTGGCCGTCGACGAGGTGCGCCACACCGGCGAGGCGGTCGCGGTGGTGGTGGCCCGCGACCGGGCCAGCGCGGTGGACGCGCTGGCCGCGATCGAGGTCGACTACGAGCCGCTGCCGGTGGTGCTGGACATGGAGGTGGCGCTGGCCGAGGGCTCCCCGCTGGTGCACACCGACCAGACCACGAACAAGGCGTACACGTGGGTCTTCGACTCGGCGCAGGCCGGCACGGGCGGGGCGGTGGACGAGGCCGCCGCCGGCGCCGAGGTGGTCATCCGCCGCCGGTACCGGCAGCAGCGGCTGATCCCGGCGTTTATGGAGCCGCGCAGCGTGGTGGTGGACGCCTCGGCGGATCAGCTCACGCTCTGGTCGGCCACCCAGATCCCGCACGTGCTGCGCTTCCTGCTGGCCGTCGTCACCGGCACACCGGAGCACCGCATCAGGGTCATCGCCCCCGACGTGGGCGGTGGGTTCGGCGGCAAGCTGCAGATGACGGCCGAGGAGATGATCGCGGTCCTCGCGGCGCGCCGGGTGGGCCGGCCGGTGAAATACACCGAGACGCGGTCGGAGAGCCTGATGTCGGCCCACCACGGGCGCGACGTCATCCAGGACCTCGAACTGTCCGCCCGCCGGGACGGCACGGTGCTGGGGCTGCGCGTGCGACTGACCGCGAACCTCGGCGCCTACCTGGGCCTGGTCGGGCCGGGCGTGCCGCTGCTGGGCGCCTTCATGTACAACGCCATCTACAAGTTCCCGGCGTACCGCTTCGAGTGCCAGGGAGTGTTCACCAACACCACGCTGACCGACGCGTACCGGGGAGCGGGCCGGCCCGAGGCGACGTACGCGATCGAGCGCATCATGGACGAGTTGGCCGTCGAGGTGGGTCTGGACCCCCTGGAGGTGCGGCGGCGCAACTGGATAACCCATGAGGAGTTCCCGTTCACCACGGTCTGCGGGCTGACCTACGACTCCGGCGATTACGAGGCGGCCACCCAGAAGGCGCGGGACCTGTTCGACTACGACGGCCTGCGCCGGGAGCAGGAGCGGCGACGCGCCTCGGGCGACCCGGTACAGCTGGGCATCGGGATCTCGACGTACACGGAGATGTGCGGGCTGGCGCCGTCGCGGGTACTGGGCAGCCTGCGGTACGGCGCCGGAGGCTGGGAGAGCGCGAGCATCCGGGTGCTGCCGACCGGCAAGATCGAGGTGGTCACCGGCAGCTCCCCGCACGGGCAGGGGCACGAGACCGCCTGGAGCCAGATCGTGGCCGACCAGCTCGGGGTGGCGTTCGAGGACGTCGAGGTGCTGCACGGCGACACGCGCAGCGCGTACAAGGGGATGGACACCTACGGCTCCCGTTCCCTGGCGGTCGGCGGCTTCGCTCTCGTCAACGCGTGCAAGAAGGTCGTCGACAAGGCCAAGCCGGTCGCCGCGCACCTGCTGGAGTGCGATGTGTCCGATGTGGAGTTCAGCGGCGGTGCCTTCCGGGTGCGGGGCACGCCCGACGGGGGCAAGTCGCTGGCCGACTGCGCGCTGGCCGTGTTCGCCGCGCACGACCTGCCCGACGGTGTCGAGCCCACGCTGGACGCGGACGACGTGTACGACCCGGTCAACTTCTCCTTCCCGCACGGCACTCACCTGTGCGCCGTCGAGGTGGACACGCAGACCGGCCGGGTGTCGATCCGCTCGTACGTGGCCGTCGACGACGTCGGCCGGGTGGTCAACCCGATGATCGTGGAGGGGCAGGTACACGGTGGCGTGGCGCAGGGGGTGGCCCAGGCGCTGTTCGAGGAGGCCGTGTACGACGCCGACGGCAACCTGCTGACCGGCACGTTCGTCGACTACACCCCGCCCAGCGCGGCGGACCTGCCCGACATCGTCTCCGATCGCACGGAGACCCCGGCGCCGGACCATCCGTTGGGCACCAAGGGAATCGGCGAGGCCGGCACCATCGCCTCGACGCCGGCGGTGGTCAACGCCGTGGTTGACGCGCTGCGTCCCTACGGAGTCGACGACGTACCCATGCCCTGCACGCCGGAGCGCGTCTGGCAGGCGATCCAGAATGGCGGTGGCCGGTCGTGATCCCCGTGCCCTTCGACTACCAGCGTCCATCCACCGTCGACGAGGCGGTGCGTGCGCTGTCGGAAGCCGGAGAAGACGGCAAGGTGCTGGCCGGCGGCCAAAGCCTGATTCCAATGCTGCGGCTGCGGCTGTCCACGCCGGGTGCGCTCATCGACCTCGGCGGCATCACCCAGCTGCGCGGCATCCGCCAGGACGGTGACGACCTGCTGATCGGTGCGATGACGCCGCACGCCGACGTGCTGGCCAGTCCGCTGGTCCGCCGGTACGTGCCGCTGCTGGCACGGGCCACCGCGACGGTCGCCGACCGGCAGGTGCGGCACCTGGGCACGATCGGCGGCTCGCTGGCGCACGCCGATCCGGCCGGCGACCTGCCGGCGGTCGCGGTCGCGCTGGACGCAACGATGCGGATCGTCGGGCCGGAAGGGCGGCGCGACGTGCCGGCCGCCGACTTCTTCGTCGACTACCTGACCACGGCGTTGGGGCCGGCCGACGTACTGGTCGGCGTGCGCTTCCCGGCGCACGAGGGCTGGGGTAGCCATTACGAGAAGTTCCAGCGGATGGCCCAGGCGTGGGCGCTGGTGGGCGTGGCGGCCGCGGTGCGCCGGGAGAACGGGACCATCGTCGAGGCCCGGGTGGCGTTGACGAACATGGGTCCGGTGCCGGTACGGGCCCGGGCCGTGGAACTGGCGCTGACCGGTGCTCCGGCCACAGCGGACGCCGTCGGGTCGGCGGCCGGGTCGGCGGGCGAGGGTACCCGGCCGACCAGCGATCTGACCGCCTCGGCGGCGTACCGCTCGCACCTGGCCACCGTGCTGACCGGTAGGGCGGTGTCGGCCGCGGCCGGTATCGGGTGACGTGAAAGGTCTCGGCCCTTCGGCGGGTGGCTCCGGTCCGGGTTCGCGGGCCCGGACCGGAGCGGTCTGCGGCGCGATTGCGGTCGTCGCCGCGCCGATGAGGTTCGGCGCGGCGACGATGTCGGCCAGGTCGGCGTGTGCGGTCACTTCGAGGCGCGTTGCGGTTACTTCGAGGGTTGCGGGGTGTGGCAATTTACCTTGGGGTTGACGCCGATGTAGTTCAGCGGCCCGGAGATGATGGTCAGTACGGTGTTGCCGGCCTTGGCGCAGTTCGTTTTGGAATCTCCGAAATAGCCGCGTTGACCGGCGGCGACCGCCCCAATGATGAGCCATATGACGATGACGACGCCTGAGATACGCATCGTTGCACCTCCTGGTCGAAGCGCCGGGGAATCGTTCGGTGACTAACGAATCGGTAGGTACCCGCCGGGCCGTCCGGCTAATCCGCCCGTCGCGGGCGCCCCGACCGGTCGCGTCGCAGGCGACCGGTATCTGCCTGACTTGGATGGGTGCGCGCCGTCCGGCATGCCCGAACTGACCGGGGTTGCCGGATGCCGCCTCCCACCCTGCCGGCCGACGCTCAGATCTATGGGGCGACGAGTGGCACCCCGAGCGAGAACTTCGACATTGAACTCCACTGGCAGAAACCGACCATGAACTCCGACCTGTCCCGCGGGCAGGTCAGCTTCTTCTTCGACTCCAGCCCGCTGGCCACCGTGAGCGCGGACAACGAGAACTACGGCTGCCGGGGCCGCTTCTACGGCCTGCCGCCGGCGAAGGACCGCACGCCAGGCAAGCACGTGGTCCGGGCCACGGCGAACGCGGCGGGCTCGCCCAGCCTGAGCACCACGTACACCATCGTCGCGGCCGCGGCCACCACCGGCGCCCCGACGGTCAAGGCGACCCGGGCGGCCACGCCGGAGGCCCGGACCACCACGACGAAGCCCGTGGCGGCCCGAACGGTCACCGCGAAGTCCACTCCGGCCCGAGCGGTCACCGCGACCGCGACGCCGGCAACCTCCGCGCCGGCAACCTCCGCGCCGGGATTCGCGTCGCCGTCGGGCAAGCCCCTGAGCGCCGTCGCCGCCGCCTCGGCGTCGGTCGGTGGGCCGCCGGTCGTGCTGGCCTCCAACACGGGTACCGGGAGCGGGTGGCTCGCCTGGCTACTGGTGTCGCTGTGCGCCGTCGGGCTGCTCGGCGGTGGGGCGTTGGTGGTGCGGCGTCGGCGACGGCCGGGCATCGGCGAACTCTGAGTCGTCTCCGCCGGGACGCTCGGTGCGCGGCGCTACGGCGGCCACCGGTGCGGCCAACGGCCGCCGGGCGATCGGCGGAACAGCGCCTAAGCTGGCGCGCATGGAGTATCGCGCACTGGGCCGATCCGGCCTGCAGGTATCCGTGTTGACTATGGGCACGATGACGTTCGGCGGTACCGGGAACTTCGCCAACGTCGGTAATACCGATGTGGACGAGGCTCGCCGGCAGCTGGACATGTGCCTGGCGGCCGGGGTGAACCTGATAGACACCGCCGACGTCTACTCGGGCGGGCTGTCCGAGCAGATCGTGGGGGAGGTGCTGCGTGGCCGCCGGGACAAG
Source organism: Rugosimonospora acidiphila (assembly GCF_039543385.1). Classification (NCBI taxonomy): domain Bacteria; kingdom Bacillati; phylum Actinomycetota; class Actinomycetes; order Micromonosporales; family Micromonosporaceae; genus Rugosimonospora; species Rugosimonospora acidiphila. The sequence continues at coordinate 137,529 of NZ_BAABJQ010000016.1, read as the reverse complement.
GTCCTGCTGGCCACCAAGGTGCGCATGTCGATGGGCTCCGGCCCGAACGACGCCGGGCTGTCCCGCCACCACATCGTCTCGGGCTGCGAGGCCAGCCTGCGCCGGCTGGGCACCGACCACATCGACCTTTACCAGGTGCACGAGTGGGACGGCGTGACCCCGCTGGAGGAGACGCTGGAGGCACTGGACCTGCTGGTGCGCTCCGGCAAGGTGCGCTATGTGGGCGCGTCGAACTATGCCGGTTGGCAGCTGATGAAGGCGCTCGGCACCGCGGAGCGCCACGGCCTGCCCCGGTTCGTCAGCCAGCAGATCTACTACTCGCTGCAGGCCCGTGACGCCGAGTACGAGCTGATCCCCGCCGCCGTCGACCAGGGGCTCGGCGTACTCGTCTGGAGCCCGCTCGCGGGCGGCCTGCTGTCCGGCCGGTACCGGCGCGACCAGCAGCCGTCGGCGGGTTCCCGGCAGCTGACCGAGTGGGGCGAGCCGCCGGTGTACGACCGGGAGAAGCTCTACGACACCGTGGACGCGCTCATCGAGATCGGTCAGGCGCACGGCGTCTCGGCCGCCCAGGTGGCGCTGGCCTACGTGCTCGGCCGGCCGGCGGTGACCTCGCTCGTCATCGGCGCCCGCACCGGCGAACAACTCGCCGACAACCTCGCCGCGGCCGACCTGGTCCTGGACGCGGAGGAGCGCAAGCGGCTGGACGATGTCAGCGCCATCCCGCTGCTGTACCCCTACTGGCACCAGGCGAAGACGGCCCGGGACCGGCTGTCCCCGGCCGACCTGACGCTGCTCGGGCAGTACCTGTAACGATCGACGACCCGCTGGCGCCGGGCATTCCTGTTGGGGTGCCCGGCGCCCGTTTGGGTAACGCCTGATCCCGTTCAGACCATATATTCAAAGAATGGTCTGACCACGAGATCGCCCGGCCGCGCCGGGACCGTTCCGGCCGCCGGTGGTGACGGGGCCGCTCCGAACGCCGGTGGCGGCTGAGCCGCTCCGGGCGCCGGAGTTGGCTGGCTGGCCCGCGGCGATCCCGGGCCGCAGATCGGGCGGCAACTCCTGGCCGCGGCGCGCGACGCCGCCTCCGGCAGCGAACTCAACGGATCCGCCCGCCGTCGCCGGCCGGGTCACCCCACGCCGTACCCACCAGGTCATCTCGGGTCCGATCCCGACCGGCGGATCGGTGGCCAGCATCCCGTACGCCTACACCGTCGACCCGGCCGCCTCGGTGAAGTCCATCGTGACCACCGGTGCCGGCACCGGCAAGATCACCACCTGAGCTACCCGAACCACCCGAATCACCAGCTCGGCGACCAATCCGGGTACGGCGGGTGCCACCGGCGCCGCCATACCCGGGCACGTTTCGAGTGCCGGCCGGCCCGGATCGTGGGCCTCCGTCCGGTGCGGGGCCTCCGCTTCATCCCGGATCGCCGCCCGCCGCGGGCGGGCCCGTCCGCGGCGGCCCCTCCGCGGGCGGCCCGTTCGGGGGCGGCCCGTTCGGGGGCGTGGCTGCGCGGGCGCCGGCCATCGTGGGTGCGGTTTCGCCCGGCCCCGCGCCCGGGACCTGGCCCGCCGGCCCGGTTTGTCCGCATACGATGCTTCCATGCGTGTGTTTCGAGTGATCCTGCCGGTCGGGGACATCGATGCCGCCGCGCATTTCTACGCCACGCTGCTGGGCCAGGACGGCGAGCGGGTCACCGCCGGCCGGCACTACTTCGACTGCGAGGGCGTGCTGGTCGCCTGCTGGGACCCCATCGCCGACGGCGACCCCGATTGGACCGGCCCGAATCCGGGTCACGTTTACTTCTCCACCGGCGAACCGCTGGACGACGTCCGCTCCCGCGCCGTGGCGCTGTCCGCCGCGCTCGATCCGGTGCGCGGCGAGATCGAGGTGCAGCCCTGGGGCGAGCGCTCCTTCTTCGCCCGGGACCCGTGGGGCAATCCGTTTTGTATCGTGGAGGACGGCACCGAGTACCAGGGCGGCTCGTTCAACTGGCCGGGTTCGGACATCGGTGAGTCCTGATCGCCGCCCGGGGCCGGGTCCGTCCGCGTAAGAGGGCTGTAAGGACTTGGTACCGGGGTGTCCTGGTCGCCGTCGTCCGGCCTGAGCATCATGGAGCCATGTCTGTCGGCAGGTTCGTGGCGGCCGGCCGGCGGATGCGCACCGGCCCCCGGCCTGTGCGCCGGGGGTCGGCGCCTGCCAGCATCGCGGATGGCGTCGTGACCGGATCGCGATGCAGGCCGTCCAGGTACCGGAGGATCCCGTGCTCACGCTCGTCCTGATCGGTCTCGTCGGCGGCCTGATCACCGGCATCTCGCCCTGCATCCTGCCCGTCCTCCCGGTGATCTTCCTGTCCGGCGGCGTGCAGAGCGCTCGCACCGCACCGGGTGCGGCGGGCGACGACAGTCCGGCGAATGGCAAGTCGGGAAGCGGCAGGCCGGGCGCCGGGAAGGCTGCGCCCCGGGTCGGCAAGCGCCTCGCGGCGCAGCAGCGGGAGCGCGAGCGGCGCGCGGGCCGGCGGCCGTACCTGGTCGTGGCCGGGCTCACGCTGAGCTTCAGCGTCTTCACGCTGCTGGGATCGCTGGTGTTGCGCGCGCTTCCGGTGCCGCAGGACATCATCCGCTGGGTCGGCCTGGCGGTGCTGGTGCTGCTCGGCCTCGGCATGATGGTGCCGCGGGTGCAGGCGCTGCTGGAGTTGCCGTTCTCGCGGATCCCGCAGCGCGGGGTGAGCGGGGAGCGCGGGGGTTTCGTGCTCGGGCTCGCGCTCGGCGCCGTCTACGTCCCGTGCGCCGGGCCCGTCCTCGCGGCCATCGCGGTCGCCGGGGCCACCGGCAAGATCGGCGGCGGCACAGTCGTGCTGACCCTGGCGTACGCCGCCGGCAACGCCGTTCCGCTGCTGTTCTTCGCGTTGGCCGGGCGCAGGCTCGCCGAGCGCCTGCGGGCCTTCCGCCGCCGGCAGCGCCGCATCCGCATCGCCGCCGGTGTGGTGGTGATCGGGCTGGCCGTGGCGCTCACGTTCAACATCACCGACGCCATCCAGCGCACGATCCCGGACTACACCACCGGCCTGAACGCGGCGGCGCACGCTGCCGGGGGCAGCCTCGCGAAGGCCCTCGGAGGCAGCGCCGGCGGCTCGCTGGCCGCGTGCGCGGGGGCGGCGGAGGCGGGCGCCGGTGCGACCCTGGAGAACTGCGGCGCGGCGCCGGCGATCTCGGGCATCACCCAGTGGCTGAACACGCCTGGGGGAGCACCGATTAGCCTCAGCTCGCTCAAGGGCAAGGTCGTGCTGGTCGACTTCTGGGCGTACTCCTGCATCAACTGCCAGCGCGCCATCACCCATGTCACCGCGTGGTACTCGGCGTACCAGGCCGACGGCTTCGAGGTGATCGGGGTGCACACCCCGGAGTACGCCTTCGAGCACGTGGCCAGCAACGTCGAGGCCGGCGCCAACCGGCTGCACATCAAGTACCCGGTCGCGCTGGACAACAACTACACGACCTGGACCAACTACAACAACGAGTCGTGGCCGGCCGACTACCTCATCGACTCGACCGGCACGGTGCGTAACGTCTCGATCGGCGAGGGCGACTACGGCGGCACGGAGTCCCTGATCCGGCAGCTGCTGCAGGCCGCCAACCCGAACGTCAGCCTGCCCGCGGCCACCAACGTCGCCGACACCACGCCGACCAACGCGAGCCAGACCCCGGAGACGTACCTCGGGTTGGCGCGCGCACAGACGTACGGGGGCGACACGCCGTTGCAGCCCGGTACGGCCACCTACAAGTACCCCTCCTCGGTACCCGCCGACGAGTTCGCCCTCACCGGCACCTGGTCGGCCAGCGACGAGTCGCTGACCGCCCAGGCCAACGCCGGCATCACGCTCAACTACCTGGCCGACGACATCTACCTGGACGTCGGCGGTACCGGCACGATCACCGCCACGGTCGATGGGAAGACCACCACGTACCAGGTTTCGGGCGCGCCGAACATCTATACGGTGCTCAGCCGCACGAGCCAGGAACAAGGCATCCTGCGGGTGACCCTGTCGCCGGGCCTGAGCGCGTACTCCTTCACCTTCGGCTGACCCCGGGCGCCCCGTCGGGCACCGAACCCGGACTCACCGGGCGGCTGGCGTGGGGTCCGTCCCGGATCGCGGATCCCGCTGCCGATGACTCGGCGCGGGTGAGCCGGATCGACGGCGCCGTGCTCGCGGCGATGCGTCCGGGAGCCTGGCTGGTGAAATCACCCACCCCCGCACGGTCGCGACCGCTCACCCGGCCGCGCTGACCAGCGACTATTCCCGGGCCGCCAGCCGACGGCTGGGCGAGGCGCTGGCCGGCTACCTGCGCGGGGAGCCGCCGGCCGTCGGGCGGCTGGCCTGACCCGACGCGCGCTATCGCCGCAGGTCGTAGTCGAACCAGATCCGGTGCGTACCGTCCGCGTCGACGGCGATGCCGCCCGTCCCACCGATCCCGGCCAGCGCACCCGTTCCGCTGCGCGGAACGATGATGAAGAATTCGTCCTGGCCGCCCGCGCCCATGGTGGTCGCCGAGTGCGCGAAGTTGAAGGCGCCCACGCGGCCGTTCAGCTCCCCCTCGAAGGACTCCATCGCGACGTAGGTGCCGGTGCTGGTGGCCTGATCGAACGCGGCGGTGAACAGGGTGGCCGAGCGACCCGCCACCTCACCCTCGTACAGCTTGTCCATGGTGGCGACCCCGACCGGCAGCGCCGTCTCGATCGCCGGGCCGGCCACCGGCGCCGGGGTGAAGCCGGCCACCTTGAACGTTCCTGACGCACGCATGCCCGGATCGTATGCCGCCGCCGGCCGCCGGCCCGAGCTGTCGGCTCCGACCCGCCGAATGGGTCCTGGCCGGACCGGGCCCGGCGGCGGACCCGGCACGGCGGCGGGCTCAGCGCGGCGGGGTGCAGGAGTCGCGCACGACCAACTCGGTGGGCAGCCGCACGTGCGTGTCGCGTTCGACGCCGGCGATCAGATCAACGAGCAGGCGCAGCGCCTCGGCGCCCATCTGCTGCAGCGGCTGCTTGATCGTCGTCAGCGGCGGTCTGCTCAGCGCGGACTCGGGTACGTTGTCGAAGCCGATGACCGACAGGTCGTCCGGGACGGTCAGGCCGAGGCCACGCGCGGCCATCACGGTGGCGATCGCGGAGAGGTCGTTCGCGGCGAACACGGCGGTGGGGCGTTCGGCCCGGCTGAGCAGCTCGCGCGCCGGACCCTCGGCGGACTCGGTCCGGTAGCCGCCGACGCGGACCAGCGCCTCGTCCACGCCGACTCGCGCCTGCGCCATCGCCTTGCGGAAGCCGGCCTCGCGCAACCGGGCCGACTCGAGGTCGGGCCGTCCGCCGATGAACCCGATGCGCCGGTGGCCGAGCCCCAGCAGATGATTGGTCGCCAGCATGGCGCCGGCGAAGTTGTCGGAGTCGACGGTCGGCATCCCCGACGGCCCGGTGTGCGGGTCGATCGCGACCACGTGGACGCCCTGCTTGGCCTCCACCACCGTCGGGGTGACGAGGATGGCGCCGTCGATGAGCGTGCCGGACAGGCGGGCGAGCGATCGTCGCTCCCAGCCGACCTTGGACCCGCGCGCACCGGCCGCGTACGCGAGCAGCTCGTAGTCGGTCCGCTCCACCTCGGCGGACGCTCCCTTGAGCAGTTCGGTGGAGAACGGCTCGAACTCGGCGACCAGGATGCCCAGCACGTTGGTGCGCTGGCTACGCAGGCTCTGTGCGCCGAGGCTAGCCTCGTAGCCGAGCTGCTCGATGACCCGCTGTACGCGGTCCACAGTGGACTGTGCGACCCCCCAGCGTCCATTGACTACTTTCGATACGGTCGCCACCGAGACGCCTGCCGTGCGGGCGACGTCAGACATCTTCACGCGTTGCGGGATCTCCACGCAAGGGATGATAGAGGGCTTGCGGCCACGTTTCGCAAACGTTATCGACATCGATTGACATCAGGTTTGCACGCTGTAACACTCGCCACAGTCGATCGAGTCAGCGACAACCTTAGGAGACCCTATGATCATGAGGCGCCGGTCAGGCGCTATCTTGGCGCTGGTTGCGACGGTCGCCCTTGTCGCGAGCGGATGTTCCAGCGGCGACGACAGCAGCAGCCAGTCGACGGGGGACCTGTACAAGCACCCGGTGACTCTTACCTGGTGGCATAACGCGAACCAACCGGGCCCGCTGCGGGATTACTGGCAGAAGGTCGCGAACGATTTCCACGCCCTCCACCCGTCCGTCACGATCAAGATCTCGGCGATCGAGACCAATGATCTCCAGCACAACCGGATCCCCGCCGCGCTGCTCAGCGGCAATCCGCCGGACCTGTTCGAGGCCTGGGGCGGTGGCGAGATGGCCGACCAGGTGAAGTCCGACTACCTCAAGGACCTCACGGCCGACACCAAGACCGAGGTCGCCAGCATGGGCCCGGTGTCCAAGATCTGGGCCGTCGACGGCAAGCAGTACGGTCTGCCGTGGGACTTCGGCATCGAGGGGATCTGGTACAACAAGGACCTGTTCACCCAGGCCGGCATCAGCTCTCCGCCCACCACCCTGGACGAGCTGACCAGCGATGTTGCCCAGCTCAAGGCCAAGAACATCACCCCGATCGCGGTCGGCGCCGGTGACAAGTGGCCCGCCGCGCACTGGTGGTACAACTTCGCCGTGCGTGAGTGCTCCGCCGCCACGCTGGCCAACGCGTCCACCAAGCAGAGCTTCGACGACCCCTGCTTCGCCAAGGCCGGTCAGGACGTGCAGAGCTTTGTCGGCACCAACCCGTTCCAGCCGAACTTCCTCGCCACCTCCGGCCAGGTCGGCGCGACGAGTTCGGCCGGTCTGGTCGCCAACGGTAAGGCCGCGATGGAGCTCATGGGCGCCTGGGACGGCGGGGTCATGCAGACCCTGACCCCAGACCAGAAGGAGCCCACCTTCCTCGGCTGGTTCCCGTTCCCGTCGGTACCCGGAGCACAGGGCGACCAGGGCACCCAGATGGGTGGCGGTGACGGCTTCTCGTGCTCGAAGAAGGCTCCGCCGGAGTGCGTGGAGTTCCTCAAGTACATCGTGAGCCCCGAGGTGCAGAAGGGCTTCGCCCCGACCGGCGCCGGGATCCCCACCGTCAAGGGTGCCGAGACCGGCCTGGCCGACCCGGTGCTCCAGATCATCGCGAAGGCCACCCAGCAGGCACCCTCGGTGCAGCTGTGGCTCGACACCGCCTTCGGCTCCAACGAAGGTACCGCGATGAATGACGCGATCGTCGCCATCTTCGCGCACAAGGGCACGCCCCAGGGTGTTGTCGAGGCGTTGAAGAAGGCCTCGGCGCGGTGACCGCCACCGAACCGTCTGTGAGCCTCGCCGGACGCGCGGACGCGCGCCCGGCGAGGCTCCGGCCCACCGGACCCAGTCGTGCGGCCCGTACCCGCCGCAAGTGGTACGAGATCATCGGGCTCACCGGGCCGGCGTTCATCGTCTTCACGGTGTTCGTGCTGGCACCGATCGGCTTCGCCGTCTACTACAGCCTCTACAAGTGGAGCGGGTACGGCTGGCCGACCGAGTTCCGCGGGCTGGACAACTACTTCGGTCCCTTCGGGGCGTTCCGCGACCCCATCTTCCTCGACGCGCTGCGCAACAACGCCATCATCATCGGCGGCTCGTTGGTGATCCAGGGGCCGCTGGCGCTGGCCATGGCGCTGCTACTCAATCGGCGCTTCCGCGGGCGCGCCGTGTTCCGGCTGCTGGTCTTCGTCCCGTACGTGCTGGCCGAGGTCACGGTCGGCATCATGTGGCAGCTCATCCTGCTGCGCGGCGGCACCGTGGACACCCTCCTGACCAGCCTGGGACTGGGCAGCCTGATCACGGGTTGGCTGGCCAACCTGCACATCGTCCTCTGGACGATGCTGTTCATCCTGACCTGGAAGTACACCGGCTTCGCCCTCATCCTCTTCCTCGCCGGCATGGCCAACATCCCGACCGAGCTGACCGAGGCCGCCGCGATCGACGGCGCGAGCTGGTGGCAGATCCAGCGGCACATCACGATCCCGCTGCTCGGATCCACCATCCGGATCTGGATGTTCCTGTCGATAATCGGTTCGCTGCAGCTGTTCGACGTGCTCTGGGTCGCCTCGACGCCGGCGGTTCGCTCGCTCGGTGCCTCCAACTCGATGGCCACCTACATGGTCGATCACGGCTTCAACGAACGCGAGTGGGGCTACGGCAACGCGGTGGCCGTGATCCTGTTCGTCATTTCGTTCCTCGCCGCGCTGCTGTTCCAGCGCTTCGTCCTGCGCCGTGACATCGAAGGCGCCCAGACCCGAAGGGTGAGGTGAACATGGCCGCGACCGCCACGCTGCCGAGCCTTGGCCGCAACCGGCGACCGAAGAAATGGAGCAACCCGCTCACGTACGTGCTGGCGCTCGCGGTCGCCGCCGTCTCGATCGCTCCGGTGGTCTACGTCGTCCTCGGCGGATTCCGCACGACCGGCCAGATCGCCGCGCACCCCGCCGGGCTGCCCCACCCGTGGGTCTGGGGGACCTACGCCAACGTGCTGACCCAGCCCACGTTCTGGCACGAGCTGCTCAACAGCCTACTCATCGCCGTCGTCACCACGCTCGGCGTGATGGTGTTCGGGGTCTGCGCCGCCTTCGTGCTCGCCCGCTATCAGTTCCGTGGCCGCGAGGGGCTGTACACCTACTTCACGCTCGGGCTGCTCTTCCCGGCGGCGGCCGCGATCCTGCCGCTCTACCTGCTGCTGCGCGACCTGTCCCTGGCCAACACGTACTTCGGTGTGATCATCCCGCAGGTCGCCTTCCAGCTGCCGATCACCATCGTGATCCTGCGCCCCTTCCTCGCCGCCTTCCCGGCCGAGCTGGAGGACGCCGCGTTGATCGACGGCTCGGACAAGCTCGGCTTCTTCTGGCGCATCCTGCTGCCGCTGTCCCGGCCCGCGCTGGTCACCGTGGCCGTGCTCGCGTTCGTGGCGAGCTGGAACTCGTTCCTGCTGCCGCTGCTCGTTCTCCAGGACGACAGCATGCAGACCCTGCCGCTGGGCGTGCAGAACTTCTCCGCCGAGCACAGTCAGGACACCGCCGGCGTCCTGGCGTTCACGTCGTTGGCCATGATGCCTGCCCTGCTCTTCTTCAGTTTCGCCGAGCGGCAGATAGTCGGGGGCCTGCAGGGCGCGGTCAAGGGATAGTGCCGCGGGGATCCGATACCAACAAGGGCTGGGGAGAAGCACAACATGACCGAGGTTCCGACCTTGGCAGGCGTCAGTACGGAACGGCGGGAGCGCATCCTCGAGCTGCTGGGCCAGATGACCCTGGAAGAGAAGCTGGCGCAGATCGTCGGGTTCTGGGAGAAGGAGGATGGTGAGGCGGTCGCGCCGCTGCAGGGTGAGTTCGGCGCCCCCACCAACCTGGCACAGTTCACCCGCCACGGGCTCGGGCACCTCACCCGCGTGTACGGCACGCGCCCGATCGAGGCCGCCGAGCGGGCCCGCTGGCTCTGGGAGTTCCAGCGCGGGTTGGTCACCGGCACGAGGCTCGGCATCCCCGCGATCGTGCACGAGGAGTGCCTCACCGGCCTGTCGGCGTGGAAGGCGGCCACCTTCCCCACCCCGCTCGCGTGGGGCGCCACCTTCGACCCCGAACTGGTGGAGCGGATGGCCGCCGGGATCGGGGAGTCGATGCGGGCACTGGGTGTCCACCAGGGACTGGCGCCCGTACTCGACGTCGTCCGTGACCCCCGATGGGGACGGGTCGAGGAGTGCATCGCCGAGGACCCGTACCTCGTCGGCACGATCGGCACCGGCTACGTACGGGGCCTGCAGTCGCAGGGAGTGCACGCCACGCTCAAGCATTTCGTCGGCTACTCGGCCTCCCGTGCCGGGCGCAACTTCGCCCCCGTGAGTGCCGGCGCCCGCGAGGTCGCCGACGTGCTGCTGGTCCCGTTCGAGCTGGCGATCCTGGACGGCGGGGCGCGCTCGGTGATGCACTCGTACGCCGAGATCGACGGCGTGCCCGTCGCCGCGGATCGCGGCCTGCTCACCGGCGTGCTGCGCGACCTGTGGGGCTTCGAGGGCCCGGTCGTCGGCGACTACTTCAGCGTGGCGTTCCTGCACCAGCTGCACCACGTCGCGGCCGACCTGGGCGACGCCGCCGTCCAGGCGCTGACCGCCGGGGTGGACATCGAACTGCCCACCGGGGACGCGTACCTGGCGCCACTGGCCGAGGCGGTCCGCGCGGGACGTGTCGACGAGGCGCTCGTCGATCGGGCCGTGCTGCGGGTCCTGCGCCAGAAACTCGAGCTGGGGCTGCTCGACGCGACCTTCGCCGAGGAGCCGCCCGGCGGGGTGGACCTCGACTCTCCCGAGCACCGTGCCATCGCGCGCAGGCTCGCCGAGGAGTCGGTCGTGCTGCTGCGCAACGATGGCGTGCTGCCCTTGGCGGCGGCGCGGCGGATCGCGGTCATCGGCCCGAACGCCGACCGGCCGGCGGCGCTTTTCGGCTGCTACTCGTTCCTCAACCACGTGCTGGCGCAGCATCCCGGGGTCGACGCGGGTATCGCCGTACCGACGGTGCTCGGCGCCCTGCGCGCCGAGCTCGGCGCGGTTTCGTTCAGCGCCGGGTGCGGCGTCGACGACGCCGACCGCTCCGGGTTCGACGCGGCGGTGGCCGCCGCCACGGAGGCCGAGGTCGCCGTGCTCGTCATGGGCGACCAGGCCGGACTGTTCGGGCGCGGCACGGTCGGCGAGGGCTGTGACCGCGACGACCTCGAACTGCCAGGGGTCCAGCGCGACCTCGTCGAGGCCGTGCTCGCTACCGGTACGCCGACCGTGCTGGTGCTGATCACCGGCCGCCCGTACGCGGTGGGTTGGGCCATGCGGCGGTGCGCGGCGGTCGTCCAGGCGTTCTTCCCCGGCGAGGAGGGGGCCGGCGCGGTCGCGGGTGTCCTCTCCGGCCGGATCAACCCCTCGGGGCGGCTACCGGTCAGCCTCCCGCGCGCGGCCGGGGCGCAGCCGTACTCGTACCTGCACGTGGCCCTGGGCGAGGGCGACGAGGTGACGAGCCTCGCCACCACGCCGGCGGCCCCGTTCGGGTTCGGGCTGTCGTACACGACCTTCGACTACGGCGACCTGACCGTGCCCGAGGAGGTACCGACGGATGGTGAGCTGACCGTCTCCGTGCGGGTGACGAACACGGGATCCGTGGCGGGCGACGACGTGGTACAGCTCTACGGCCACGACCTTGTGGGGTCCGTGACGCGGCCCGTGGCGCAGTTGCTCGGTTACCGGCGGGTGCACCTGGCGCCGGGCCGATCGGTGACCGTACGGTTCACTGTCCCGACGGCGCGGCTCGCGTTCAGCGACCGCACGTACACACGGGTGGTCGAGCCCGGCGAGGTCGAGCTGTGGGTCGGCACCAGCGCGCGGCGCGAGGCCCAGGCGCGGACGGTGCTGGTGGGGCCGATCTGGCCGATCACCGTGGACTGCCCGCGATGGACCCGGACGGAGCTGCCGCCGTTGGCATGAGGACGGGGGCGGGGGAGCCGGGTCCGGAGCGGGGCGCCGCGCCGCGCGAGAGCCATCGCGTCAACTGACGAGGGCGGGATCGCCGGGCGCCGCCGCGCCCGGCGATCCCGTGTCACGAAGAGGCGATCACCGAGACGTCCCGCGTTCCGCTATCACTAGGCGAGTTCGGCCCGCGAGCGGATGACGATTTCGCTGACGTCGACGTCGGCCGGCTGGTCGATCGCGTAGGCGATGGCACCCGCGACGGTGGACGCGGGGAGGTTGAAGCGCTCGGCCATCGACTGCACCCACGCCATGGTGGCGGGGTCGCCGCCCTGGAGCAGCTCGGACTCGGTGAAGGACGGGCTGATCTCGGTCACCCTGATCTGGTCGTCTTCCTTGCGCAGGCCGTCGAAGATCGCGCGCACCGCGTACTTGGTGGCGCTGTAGACGGACGTGGCGGGGGCGACGTAGTGGGCCAGGGCGGAGGACACGCTGACGAAGTGACCGTGTCCCTGGGCCTTCATCAGCGGCAGGGCCGCCGCGATGCTGTTGAGGGCCCCCTTGATGTTGACGTCGATCATCTGGTTCCAGTCGTCGACCCGGGTGTCATCAAGGCGCGACAACGGCATGATGCCGGCGTTGTTGATCAGGACATCGATTCGGCCGTGCCGGGTGTGGGCGCCCTCGACGAAAGCCTTGACACTCTCGGGGTCAGTGACGTCCAGCGCCGCGTGCTCGGCGTTGTGGCCGGCCTCGCGCAGCTCCCGGGTGAGGGCTTCGAGGCGGTCCACGCGGCGGGCGCCGAGCACCACGTGGTGCCCGTCGGCGGCGAGTCGGCGAGCGGTGGCGGCACCGATCCCGCTGCTCGCTCCGGTGATGAGGACGATCTTCGAGGACATGTGCTACTCCAAGGCTTGTGAAGTCCGGCCGTGACGGTGAGAGCCGGGGAACCCCCGATGAGGATTTCCAGGCAGCGCCCGGGGAGACCGTGCGGCGTCTGGCACGGGCCTCTCAACCTGAATACACGAACGGCTTTTGCTTATCTCTGTGACGGTCGACACGGGTGTTGGAACCTGGGTGCCGGCGACGCGTGCATCCCAGGTTTGCACCTCGCGAACCTTGGCGTCAAGCTGGATCGACGAAGCCAACGTCACATCCTTATGCCGTTAGCTTATGTCATGCTCGTTGATCCAAGACGGATCCAACCGCCAGCCCTAGCCGTCGTACCATTAGCAGTGACATAAGGAGGGTCATGACCGAAACTCCCACGGCCACCCCGCCGTTCGCCTCGGCCAACCTGCTGCTGGAGTTCGTCAACACGCAGCCCGGGCCGAAGCGCGCCCGGGACCTGCTCGACGACCGGGCGGCCCTGGTGGAGTGGCTCACGTCACAGAACCTGTACGACGGCGAGGCGGTCATCACCGACGCGGACGCCGCGGCCATCCGCGAACTCCGTGGCGCCTACACGATCGTCTTCCGCGAGCACGTCGGCTGCGTACAGGGGGCCGAGCTCCTCGGCGGAGCGGAGCAGTTGCTACGGGCCTACGGTCAGCGCTACCCGCTGACCCCGGTCATCGAGGCCGGCGGCTGTACCTTCCAGCCCTCGCACACCGGAATCGTCGGCGTCTTCGAGACACTGCTCGCGGCGGCCGTCGACCTCACCACCCGCGACCTGTGGCCCCGGCTGAGGATGTGCAGTTCCTCCTCCTGCTACCAGGGCTTCTACGACCGCACCCGCAACTCCTCGGGCCGTTACTGCAGCATGCGGTGCAGCCAGCAGGCCGCCTCGCACGCCTACCGTGACCGGCAGAAGAAGAGCTGCGCCACCGAGGTCGCTGCCACGCGGGCGGTGTAGGGGGTCGGTTCGCCGACTCACCCGTGACGCGACCGCTTCCTTCGCCGGCGGTGGTACCGGAACTACTGACCGCCCGCGCGGTGCGGGTGAGGCTGGTGGTTCGGTCAGGTGCGGAGCCGCTCCGTCGGCTGTCCGGTGACGCCCGTGATGACGTCGAAGTCCTTGTCGACGTGGAGCAGTGTGTGGCCGGCCCGTCCGGCTCACGCCTGTCCCACGACATCACGAGCTACCAGCCGCGGGCCCGCCACTCCGGGACGGCCGCCCGCTCGGTACCCAGCGTGCTGTCCTTGCCGTGACCCGGGTAGAACCAGGTCTCGTCCGGCAGCTGCCCGAACACCTTCGTTTCCAGGTCGTCCATCAGCGAGTTGAAATCGGTCGGGCTCGTCGTCCGGCCAGGCCCGCCGGGGAACAGCGAGTCCCCGGTGAACAGGTGCGGGATGCCGGACGGGTCGCGGTACAGCAGCGCGATCGAGCCCGGCGTGTGCCCGACCAGGTGGATGACCTCCAACGCGCAGTCGCCGACCGGGATGGCGTCGCCGTCCTCGACCGGCTCCGAGGCGACCGGCAGCTCACCGGCGTCCACCCGGTGCGCCAGCGACCGGGCACCCGTCGCGCCGACCACCTCGGACAGCCCCTGCCAGTGGTCGGCGTGCCGGTGGGTCGTGACCACGGTGGACAGGCCGGCCGTACCGGTCAGGGACAGCAGCCGCTCCGGCTCGTTGGCGGCGTCGATCAGCACCTGGTCGCCCGTGCTCACACAGCGCAGCAGGTAGGCGTTGTTGTCCATCGGGCCGACGGAGACCTTGGTGATCACCAGGTTGGGAAGCTCTCGAACCTGCGGAGCCGAGCCCGGTGCGACGTCGCCGGTGTAAGCCATATTCTCAGATCCAATCCGGGAGAGCGGGAAGTGGCCCGATCGGTTCGACGACGAGTCCGTCGCCCGTGGAGCGGCCGGTGAGCCAGGCGGCCAGGGCGTACGCCGGTCCGTTGATGGTCGGCGGGCCGCCGGTACCGACGACCACCGGGTGGCCGAGCGACGCCGCGCGCAGGGTGCAGGAGATGCCCTCGCGGCCGGTCGCCACCTCGTGCAGCAGTCGGTGCGCGAAGGCCTCCGGCCAGTCCCGCGGCGCGTAGTCGGCGCCCAGGTCCGCGTGGTGGATCTCGACCTCGCGCAGCCGCCGCCAGGGCACCAGCGCGGCCGGGATCGGGCCGGTCCGCACGGACAGCTCCGCCGACCAGGCCTCGGCGGGCAGCGCCGAGGCGGCCTCGGCGAATCGGGCGGAGCTGTCGCGCAGGTCCGCGATCTGGTCCGCGAGCGGACGTCCCGCGCCCGCCTCGATGTCCGACTCCCGCACCTCCCAGCTCGGGTACTGCGGCGTAACGACGCCGGTGCGCGCCCAGGTCAGCAGGTTGACCATGCTGTCGGCGTTGCGGGCGAGGTGGGTCAGCACGTGGCCCTGGGACCAGCCGGGTAGCAGAGACGGTGCGGCCGGGTCCTTCAGCGCGTCGGCGGTGGCGATGACCCGTTGGGTGGCCCGGTCGAGGTCGGGGATGAGTGCGAGCGGATCCGCTGTCACGCCACCGACCGTACCGTTAATGCGTTTCCCTCGCGCGAGCGCCCGCCGTACCGTCGATACCGATGCGTGCCGGAACCGGCCAGCGCCGCGGATCCGGCGCTCGCGCATCGCGTCCGCGCGGTCAGCGGCATGGCGAGAGGAGGTGGGCCCGGTGCCCCGAAGTCGCGCGCTGCCCGCCTCATCCCCGTTCTCCGCGAAGTAGGGACTCATGACGTTCGACCTCGCGTCCCTCGGTTGGGACGCCGATTTCGCCTCCGCGTACGCCGAGCTGACCCACGGGGCGCCGCCGAGGAGGTCGGGTGCCGCTCTGTCCGGGTACCGACCGGCCCGGGTCGCCCGGGTGGATCGCGGCGTGTGCACCATCTTCACCGCGGACGGGGCCGACCGGGCCAGCCTGGGCGGCGATTGGCTGGCCCGGTGCGCCCGGGATCCGGTCTGGCTGCCGTGCGCCGGAGACTGGTTGGCGGTGCGGACCTGGCCCGACCGGCGCACCACGATCGAGGCCGTGTTGCCCCGGCGTACCCGCATCCTGCGGGCCACCGCCGGCCGGGACTCGCGGGGCCAGGTGCTGGCGGCGAATCTCGACGTGGCCGCGGTCGTGGAGCCGATGGCGCCGGCGCCCGACCTGGCCCAGATCGAACGGCTGCTCGCCCTGGCGATCTCGTCTGGCGCCCGGCCGCTGGTACTGCTCACAAAGGCCGACCTGCTGGCCCGCCCGGAGCCGGTGGCGCGGCAGGTCGCCGAGGCGACCGGTGGAGTGGAGGTGATCACGGTCAGTGCCCAACGGGGTACGGGCCTGGACCGGCTCCGCCCGCTGGTGGCCGCGGGGCGCACCCTCGGGCTGCTCGGCCCGTCGGGATCGGGCAAATCGACGCTGGTCAACGCGCTGGCCGGGGCGCCGGTGATGGGTACCCGGTCGATCCGCCGCTCGGACGGGCGGGGGCGGCACACCACCACGTACCGGGTGCTGGTTCCGCTGCCCGGCGGCGGTGCGGTGCTGGACACCCCGGGCGTGCGGGCGGTCGGACTGTTCGACTCCGAACCCGGGCTCAGACAGGTCTTCGCCGAGATCGACCGGCTTGCCGAGGGGTGCCGGTTCGCCGACTGTGATCATGATCTGGAGCCCGGGTGCGCGGTGCGCGAGGCGCTGGCCACCGGCGAGCTGACCGCGCGGCGCCTGGACAGCTGGCGCAGGCTGCGCCGGGAGCTGGACGGGCAGTCGCGCCGGCGTGACGCCCGGCTGGCCGTCGAGTCCGGGGCCGAGTGGCGGCGCCGGCAACGGCAGGGACGCGCGGCTGGCCGGGTTGGGCACTTGCCCGGCTGACGCGTGATATGTTCGTCGCCGAACAGCTGTTCGAGCGAGGCGCTTGTCGTGACGGTCAGCTCGTCGTGATGAGACCGTCGTGCGATCAGCGGGCTGGATGCCGAAGCGACCAGCGGGGCGGGTGCCGGAATAGTCGCCGGCGCGGGAGAGTTGGCTCCTGCTGTCGTGGTCGACGAAAAATGTCATACGGCGTAGCTATGGTTGCGGCGGCATCCTCGTGCCAGGACATAACGGGACAAAACTCTGGAGTGGGCGGGCCGTGGCCGACCGACTGATCATCCGTGGTGCGCGGGAACACAACCTGCGTGACGTGAACCTCGACCTTCCTCGCGACGCGATGATCGTTTTCACCGGCCTATCCGGCTCCGGTAAGTCCAGCCTCGCCTTCGACACGATCTTCGCCGAGGGCCAGCGCCGCTATGTCGAGTCGCTCTCGTCGTACGCGCGCCAGTTCCTCGGCCAGATGGACAAGCCGGACGTCGACTTCATCGAGGGGCTGTCCCCGGCGGTGTCGATCGACCAGAAGTCGACCTCCCGCAACCCGCGCTCGACCGTGGGCACGATCACCGAGGTCTACGACTACCTCCGGCTCCTGTTCGCCCGGGTGGGCCAGCCGCACTGCCCGGTCTGCGGCGAACCGATCTCCCGGCAGACCCCGCAGCAGATCGTCGACCGGGTGCTGGCCATGCCGGAGGGCACCCGGTTCCAGGTGCTCGCCCCGGTGGTGCGCGGCCGTAAGGGTGAATATCTGGACCTCTTCGGTGAGTTGCAGTCCAAGGGGTACGCGCGGGCCCGCATCGACGGCGTGGTGCACCCCCTGACCGAGCCGCCGAAGCTGAAGAAGCAGGAAAAGCACACCATCGAGGTGGTGGTCGACCGGCTCACCGTCAAGGCGAACGCCAAGCAGCGGCTGACCGACTCGATCGAGTCGGCCCTGGGGCTGGCCGGTGGGCTGGTGGTGCTCGACTTCGTCGACCTGCCCGAGGACGACCCGCACCGCGAGCGCCGCTACTCCGAGCACCTGGCCTGCCCGAACGACCACCCGTTGGCGATCGAGGACCTGGAGCCTCGGGCCTTCTCCTTCAACGCGCCCTACGGCGCCTGCCCGGAATGCACCGGCCTGGGGACCAAGAAGGAGGTCGACCCCGAGCTGATCATCCCGGACCCGGAGCGGTCGCTGCGCGAGGGCGCCATCCAGCCCTGGTCGGGCGGGCACACCCTGGACTACTTCCTCCGGCTGCTCGAAGCGCTGGGCAAGGAGGAGGGCTTCAACCTGGACACCCCGTGGCGGGCGCTGTCCACCCGGGCCCAGAAGACCATCCTGTACGGCGCCGATGACCAGGTCCACGTCCGGTACCGGAACAAGTTCGGCCGGGAGCGGTCGTACTACACCGGCTTCGAGGGCGTGATGCAGTGGATCGAGCGCCGGCACGCGGATACCGAGTCGGAGTGGTCGCGCGACAAGTACGAGGGGTACATGCGCGACATCCCGTGCCCCACCTGCGGCGGCACCCGGCTCAAGCCGGAGATCCTGGCCGTCACCATCGACGGGCGCAACATCGCCGAGGTCTGCGGGCTGTCCATCGGTGAGTGCGCCCAGATACTCTCCGAGTTGGAGCTGACCGACCGGCAGAAACTGATCGCCGAGCGGGTGCTCAAGGAGATCAACGCGCGGCTGCACTTCATGCTCGACGTGGGGCTGGACTACCTGTCGCTGGACCGGGCCGCCGGCACGCTGTCCGGCGGCGAGGCGCAGCGCATCCGGCTGGCCACCCAGATCGGTTCCGGCCTGGTTGGCGTGCTGTATGTGCTGGACGAGCCGAGCATCGGGCTGCACCAGCGGGACAACCACCGGCTGATTGAGACGCTGGTGCGCCTGAAGAACCTGGGCAACACGCTGATCGTCGTCGAGCACGACGAGGACACCATCCGCACGGCCGACTGGATCGTGGACATCGGGCCGGGCGCGGGTGAGCACGGCGGGCACATCGTGCACGCCGGTCCGTTCGACAAGCTGCTGACCAACGAGCGCTCGATGACCGGGGCATACCTGTCCGGCCGGCGCTCCATCCCGGTCCCGGCGGTGCGCCGCCCCCAGACCCTGGACCGCCAGCTGGTGGTGCACGGTGCCCGCGAGCACAACCTGCGCAACCTGACCGTCACCTTCCCGCTGGGGCAGTTCATCGCGGTCACCGGTGTGTCCGGCTCGGGCAAGTCGACGCTGGTCAACGACATCCTGTACGCGGTGCTGGCCAACCAGATCAACGGCGCCAAGCTGGTACCGGGCCGGCACACCCGGATCACCGGCATGCACCACGTGGACAAGGTGGTCGGCGTCGACCAGTCGCCGATCGGGCGCACGCCACGCTCGAACCCCGCGACCTACACGGGTGTGTTCGACAACGTTCGCAAGCTGTTCGCCGAGACCACCGAGGCGAAGGTGCGCGGGTACGGGCCGGGGCGGTTCTCGTTCAACGTCAAGGGCGGCCGGTGCGAGGAGTGCGCGGGCGACGGCACCAAGAAGATCGAGATGAACTTCCTGCCCGACGTGTACGTCCCGTGTGACGAGTGCAAGGGGGCCCGGTACAACCGGGAGACCCTGGAGGTGCACTACAAGGGCCGGACCATCGCCGAGGTGCTGGACATGCCGATCGAGGAGGCGGCCGGCTTCTTCGAGGCGATTCCGGCGATCCACCGGCACCTCAAGACGCTGGTCGACGTCGGCCTCGGGTACGTGCGGCTGGGCCAGCCCGCGCCCACCCTGTCCGGCGGCGAGGCGCAGCGGGTCAAGCTGGCCAGCGAGCTGCAGAAGCGCTCGACCGGCCGCACGGTGTACGTGCTGGACGAGCCGACCACCGGCCTGCACTTCGAGGACATCCGGAAGCTGCTCATGGTGCTGGAGGGCCTGGTCGACAAGGGCAACACGGTGATCGTGATCGAGCACAACCTCGACGTGATCAAGACTGCCGACTGGCTGATCGACATGGGCCCGGAGGGTGGCCACCGCGGCGGCGTGGTGGTCGCCGTGGGCAGCCCCGAGGAGTTGGCGGAGACGCCGGAGAGCCACACCGGGCAGTTCCTGCGCCACACACTGGGCCTGACCGGCGAGCCGAACGGTTCCGACGAGGCGTTGGAGCGGGCCAGCAAGGCGAACGGCGCGACCGCCAAGAGCCTCCCGACCGCGACCCGCGCTCCGGCCGGCAAGAACGGCACCGGTCCGGCCGGCAAGGACGGGACCGCCGGCAAGAACGGCGCCCCGGCCCCGAAGAGCGCCGCGGCCAAGAGCCCGTCGGCGAAGAGTTCGGCGGCGAAGAGTCCGGCGACGGCGAAGAGCCCGGCGGCCAAGAGCCCGACCGCCAAGGGCACCCCGACCCCCGCCGGCGCTACGGCCAAGAACGGGACGGCCCGTGCCTCGGCCGCGAAGTCCACCCAGGCCAAGAGCGGTCAGGCCGCCGCCAAGCCATCGACCAAGAGCGCCGGCCAGGGTAGCGTTGCCCCGAAGCCGAGCGTGAGTTCCGCCTCAAGAAGAAGGGCCACTTCGCCCCGTAGCTGAACCATGTGGGGCAAACTGGCGTGTCAACCAGTGCAGAGGGTTGACCACGTCGGTTTGTAGGAGAGGCAATGAACGATACGGATAGCGTGGATCTACCGCGCCGCAAGCTGATGCTTGCCGGCGTCGGCGCGGCCGGTGCGGTCGTGGCACTGGCCGCATGCGGAAGCTCCGGCGCGGCGACGGGCGCGGGCAACCCGGCCGGCAACTCCAACAACGACGCGGGTGCGGGCCCGGCGGACGGGGGCGACTCCTCCAGCGGCGGCTCCGACGGCCCCGCCATCAAGGTCTCCGAGATCCCGTCCGGCGGCGGCATGGTCTTCCCGGGTCAGAACATCGTGGTCACCCAGCCGACGGCCGGCAACTTCAAGGCCTTCAGCGCCACCTGTACGCACCAGGGGTGCCAGGTCTCCAAGGTCCAGAACGGCACCATCGACTGTCCGTGCCATGGCAGCCAGTATTCGATCACCGACGGCTCGGTCAAGGCCGGCCCGGCGCCGAGGCCGCTGGCCAGCAAGACGGTCACCGTAACCGGCGACACCCTGACCGTGAGCTGATCGGCGGGTTCACGCTATGCGGGTCGGGCCGGCGGTGCGGCCGGTCCGACCGATCCAAAGGCCGATGTGGCCACCCCTCCGCAATCCGCATGGCGCCGCCGGTCAGTCTGGCTCGGCGCGTCTGGCGTCGAGCGACGATCCGGACCCGTCGTCCGGCTGCCCGCGATGGTTCCAGCGGTAATGTCAGACCACCGGACTAGGCTTGCTGCGTGCCCGATCCGACCACGTATCGCCCGGCGCCCGGAACGATCCCCGATGCGCCCGGTGTGTACCGGTTCTACGACCCCACCGACCGGGTGATCTATGTCGGTAAGGCCAAGAGCCTGCGCAGCCGGCTCAACTCCTACTTCGCCGACCCCTGGACGCTGCACCCGCGTACCCAGCAGATGGTCACCACCGCCGCCCGGGTCGACTGGATCACGGTGGGCACCGAGGTCGAGGCGCTGCAGCAGGAGTACACCTGGATCAAGGAGTACGACCCCCGCTTCAACGTCAAATACCGCGACGACAAGTCGTACCCGTTCCTGGCGGTCACCCTCAACGAGGAGTTCCCGCGCCTGCAGGTGATGCGCGGCGCCAAGCGCAAGGGTGTGCGCTACTTCGGGCCGTATTCCCACGCCTGGGCCATCCGGGAGACCCTCGACCTGCTGCTGCGGGTGTTCCCCGCGCGCACCTGCTCGGCCGGGGTGTTCAAGCGCTCCGGGCAGATCGGCCGGCCCTGCCTGCTCGGCTATATCGGCAAGTGCTCGGCGCCCTGCGTCGGGCAGGTCGACGCGGACGAGCACCGGCGGATCGTCGACGAGTTCTGCGACTTCATGGCCGGGCGCACCGACACCATGGAGCGCCGGCTGCAGCGGGAGATGCACGCCGCCTCCGACGCGCTGGAGTTCGAGAAGGCCGCCCGGCTGCGGGACGACCTCACCGCGCTGCGCCGGGCGATGGAGAAGCAGGCGGTGGTGTTCGGTGACGGCACCGACGCCGACGTGGTGGCCTTCGCCGAGGACCCGCTCGAGGCCGCGGTGCAGGTCTTCCACGTGCGCGGCGGGCGGGTGCGCGGGCAGCGCGGCTGGGTGGTGGAGAAGACCGAGGAGCTGGACACCGGCGACCTGGTGCACCACTTCTGCAGCCAGGTCTACGGCGCCGAGACCGGCGAGGCCGACGTGCCCCGGGAACTGCTGGTGCCGGCCCTGCCGCCGGACGCCGAGGCGCTGACCGAGTGGCTGTCGGAGCACCGGGGCAGCCGGGTGCAGCTGCGGGTGCCGCAGCGCGGCGACAAGCGCACCCTGCTGGAGACCGTGGCGCGCAACGCCGCCCAGTCGTTGGCGCAGCACAAGCTGCGCCGGGCCGGCGACCTCACCACCCGGAGCAAGGCACTGGAGGAGATCGCCGAGGCGCTGGGCATGGAGCAGGCGCCGCTGCGGGTGGAGTGCTACGACGTGTCCCAGATCCAGGGCACCGACGTGGTCGCCAGCATGGTCGTCTTCGAGGACGGGCTGCCCCGCAAGGCCGAGTACCGGCGGTTCGCGGTGCGCGGCGCCACGGACGACCTCTCGGCGCTGTCGGAGGTGCTGCGCCGGCGGTTCGCGCGGTACGTGGAGGCGGTGACGGCCGGGGACGGCGACCCGGACCGCCCCGGCGTCGACCCGGAGACCGGCAAGCCGCGCAAGTTCGCCTACCCGCCCCAGTTGCTGGTGGTCGACGGCGGCGCCCCCCAGGTCAACGCGGCCGCCGAGGTGCTCGCCGAGTTCGGCATCACCGACATCACGCTGTGCGGGCTGGCCAAGCGGCTGGAGGAGGTGTGGCTGCCCGGCGAGGACTTCCCGCTGATCCTGCCGCGCGCCTCCGAGGGCCTGTACCTGCTGCAGCGCGTCCGCGACGAGGCGCACCGCTTCGCGATCACCTTCCACCGGCAGCGGCGGTCGAAGCGCATGACCGCGTCGCAGCTGGACTCCATCCCGGGCCTGGGCGACACCCGGCGCAAGGCGCTGCTGGCCCGCTTCGGTTCGCTGCGGCGGCTGGCCGCGGCCGGCCCGGACGAGATCGCCACGGTGCCCGGCATCGGTCCGCGCACCGCAGCCGCGATCGTGGCCGCGCTGCGCGGCGATGAAACGGCGCCGGACGCGGTGCCAAACGCCGACGGGGCGGTGGATGCGGCGTCGGACGCCGACGCGGTCGCGGATGCGGGGCCGCAGGGTGACGTGGCGGTGGATGCGGCGCCGGACGCCGGCACTGCGGCGGACGCGGCGCCAGGCGCCGGCGCGGTGGCGATCGCGGGCGGCCCGGCGGGCGGCGGGCCCGCGCCGGGCAGCGATGATCATGTGGCAGGCGAGGTCATCGAGGCCCCGAGCAGGGGCGAAGAAGCCTAGTTGGGCAGTTCGCCTAGGATTTGGAACGCCAGCGCCGTCACGCCCGACCCGTGGTTGGCGCGCCACGCGAGGGGGGAAGCGTGATCGAGGAGGAGCAGCCGCGCTCCGATACCGACCTGGTGATCGTTACCGGCGTGTCCGGCGGCGGGCGAAGCACCGTGGCCCGCGCCCTGGAGAACGTCGGTTACTACGTGGTCGACAACCTGCCGCAGGCGCTGATGCTCGACATGGCCGAGCTCGCCCACCGGGCCGGTGGCACCGCTCGGCAGACGGCGATGGTCCTCGACGTGCGCAGCAGGGCGTTCTCCACGGATCTGGGCGGGGCCGTCCAGGCGCTCAAGGAGCGCGGCTACAGCCCTCGGGTGGTGTTCGTGGACGCCGACGACGAGGTGCTCATCCGTCGTTTCGAGAATGTCCGGCGCTCGCACCCGCTGCAGGGCGACGGCCGGCTGGCCGACGGCATCGCGGCGGAGCGGGAGCTGCTGCGCGAGGCGCGCGAGGCGGCCGACGTGCTCATCGACACCAGCCACCTGAACGTCAACCAGCTACGCAGCCGGGTGGAGGAGCTGTTCGGCGGCGAGGACGCCCGGCGGCTGCGGGTCACCGTGCTGTCCTTCGGCTTCAAGTACGGCCTGCCGCCCGACGCCGACTTCGTGCTCGACGCCCGCTTCCTCCCCAACCCCTACTGGGTGCCGGAGCTGCGCGATCACACCGGGCAGGAGCCCGAGGTCAGCCGGTACGTGCTGGGCCAGCGCGGTGCGGTCACCTTCGTCGAGACGTACGCGCGACTGATCAATGCCACCGCGCCCGGCTTCGAACGTGAGGGCAAGCGATACCTGGCCGTCGCGGTCGGCTGCACCGGCGGTAAGCACCGCAGCGTGGCCATCGCCGAGGAGCTGGCCCGCCGGCTGCGCGAGTTGCGGGTGGTGGCCAACGCGCACCACCGGGATCTGGGTCGGGAATGAGCGCGGCCGCGATCCGCGACGCGGCCCGGTGGCGCCGGGCGGCGGGATGTGGGCGCCGATGAGGGTGGTGGCCTTCGGCGGCGGTCACGGGCTGTCCGTCTCACTGCGCGCGCTGCGCCGCGTACCGGACCTGGAAATCACCGCGGTGGTCACGGTCGGTGACGACGGTGGCTCCAGCGGGCGGCTGCGCGCCGATCGGGGCGTGCTGCCGCCGGGCGACCTGCGTCAGGCCCTCGCCGCGCTGGCCGGCTCCGATCCGCTGTCGGCGGGCACCGCCGACCTGTTCCAGTACCGGTTCGACGGAGCCGATCCGCTGGGTGGGCACACGGTCGGGAATCTGGTGCTGTGCGGGCTGATGGAGCTGCACGGGGACGCCGTGGCGGCATTGGACCACGCCGCAGCCCTGCTGCACTCGGCCGGCCGGGTGCTGCCCATGTCGCGGGTACCGGTGGAGATCGAGGCCGAGGTGCGCCACGCGTCCGGCGTGGTCGAGTCGGTGCGCGGGCAGCATGAGGTGGCGATTACACCGGGTCACGTTGAGGTGGTCAGGATCCTGCCTCCCTCGCCACCGGCATGCGCCGAGGCGGTGCGCGCGGTCGAGGCCGCCGACTGGCTGATCTTCGGCCCCGGATCCTGGTACACCTCGGTGATCCCGCACCTGCTGGTACCCGAGCTGGCGGCGGCGATCCTGGCCAGCCCGGCCCGCCGGGTCGTGACGCTCAACCTCGCCGCGGAAAAGGAGACCGCCAGCCTGCCGGTACCCGACCATCTCCACGCGTTGACCCGTTACCTGCCGGGCCTGACGGCAGATGTAGTTCTTGCGGATGGGAAAGCTGTAGGTGACCCCGAACCAGTGCAGCGTGCGGCAGAATCGCTGGGTGCGCGCCTTGTCCTGGCTCCGGTAGCGGTCGATTCCGGGTGCCCGCGACATGATCCGTCCGCGCTCGCGGTGGCCCTGTCACCAGTGTTGGGGACCGCAAGGTGAAACAAAGTTGGGGTGGGCGTGAGGTGACCAGACGATGGCGATGACGGCTGCGGTCAAGGACGAACTCAGCCGGGTGGACGTTCCCAAGCCGTGCTGCCGGCGGGCCGAGATGGCCGCCCTGCTGCGGTTCGCGGGTGGGTTGCACATCGTCTCCGGGCGGGTGGTGGTCGAGGCTGAGCTGGACACCGGCGCGGTGGCCCGCCGGCTGCGGCGGGAGATCGCCGAGGTGTACGGGTACCCGAGCGAGATTCACGTGCTCGCGTCGGGTGGCCTGCGCAAGGGCAGCCACTACATCGTGCGGGTGGTCAAGGACGGCGAGGCCCTGGCCCGCCAGACCGGGCTGCTGGACGTGCGCGGCCGACCGGTGCGCGGCCTGCCGCCCCATGTCGTGTCGGCCAACGTGTGCTGCGCGGCGGCGGCCTGGCGCGGTGCGTTCATGGCGCACGGATCGCTGACCGAACCGGGCCGGTCGTGCGCGCTGGAGATCACCTGCCCGGGGCCGGAGTCGGCGCTGGCGCTGGTCGGCGCGGCCCGCCGCCTCGGCATCGCGGCCAAGCCCCGCGAGGTGCGCGGGGTCGACCGGGTAGTGGTCAAGGACGGCGACGCGATCGCCCAGATGCTGACCCGGATCGGTGCGCACGCCAGCGTGCTGGCGTGGGAGGAGCGGCGGGTACGCCGCGAGGTGCGGGCGACCGCCAACCGGCTGGCGAACTTCGACGACGCGAACCTGCGGCGTTCGGCGCGCGCGGCGGTGGCCGCGGCGGCCCGGGTCACCCGGGCGCTGGAGATCCTCGCCGAGGACGCGCCCAACCATCTGACCAGCGCCGGCAGGCTGCGGTTGGAGCACCGCCAGGCGTCGCTGGAAGAGTTGGGCGCGCTGGCCGATCCGCCGCTGACCAAGGACGCCATCGCCGGGCGGATCCGGCGGCTGCTGGCCCTGGCCGACAAGCGGGCCCGTGATCTGGGCGTACCGGACACCGAGGCCGCGGTCACGCCGGAGATGCTCGCCAGCTGATCCCTCGCCCCACGCTCCCCGCGACGCCTGCCCGGGAACCTTCCGAGAAAGGGCTGGCCAGCGGGGGCGTCAGGGGGTGTTCTCCCGCGCGACGAGCCGGCCTCGCCGCGCTCCCCGGATACGGACCAGCACCGCTAATTCGGTATGGTCGTCCTTGTTCGGCGACGGAGCCGACGCGCCGTACCGAGGGCAGGACCGGCAGCGTCGCCGGGTGCGCGAAGGCGGACCAACCATAACAACTGCGGCAAGGAGATGTGTCCTGTGACCATCCGGGTTGGCATCAACGGCTTTGGCCGTATCGGCCGTAACTTCTTCCGGGCAGCCCTGCAGCGGGGCGCCGACATTGAGCTGGTGGGTGTCAACGACCTCACCGACAATGCGACCCTCGCGCACCTGCTGAAGTACGACAGCATCCTTGGTCGGCTGGGCCACGAGGTCAAGGCCAGCGCCGACGAGATCACTGTCGGTGGGCACACGTTCAAGGCGCTCGCCGAGCGCGACCCGGGCAAGCTGCCCTGGGGCGACCTGGGCGCGGACATCGTGGTCGAGTCGACCGGCCTGTTCACCGACGCCGAGAAGGCCAAGGTGCACGTGGCCAACGGCGCCAAGAAGGTGATCATCTCCGCGCCGGCCAAGAACGAGGACGTCACCATCGTGATGGGCGTCAACGAGGGCAGCTACGACCCGGCCAAGCACACGGTCATCTCCAACGCGTCGTGCACCACCAACTGCCTGGCCCCGATGGCCAAGGTGCTCCACGACACCTTCACCATCGAGCGTGGCCTGATGACCACGATCCACGCGTACACGCAGGACCAGAACCTGCAGGACGGGCCGCACAAGGACCTGCGCCGCGCCCGCGCCGCCGCGCTGAACATCGTGCCGACCTCGACCGGTGCCGCCAAGGCGATCGGCCTGGTGCTGCCGGACCTCAAGGGCAAGCTCGACGGGTACGCGCTGCGGGTGCCGGTGCCGACCGGTTCGGCGACCGACCTGACCTTCACGGCCGGCCGGGAGACCAGCGTCGAGGAGGTCAACGCGACCATGCGGGCCGCCGCCGAGGGCGCGCTCAAGGGCATCCTCGTCTACACCGAGGACCCGATCGTGTCCAGCGACATCGTCACCGACCCGGCGTCGTGCATCTTCGACTCCGGCCTGACCAAGGTGATCGGCAACCAGGTCAAGGTCGTCGGCTGGTACGACAACGAGTGGGGCTACTCCAACCGGCTGGTCGACCTGGTCGCGCTGGTGGGTTCGAGCCTGTGAACACGCTCGACGCTCTGCTGAGCGAGGGAGTTTCGGGCCGGCGCGTCCTGGTGCGCGCCGACCTGAACGTCCCCCTCGACGGGGACCGGATCACCGACGACGGCCGGATCCGGGCCGTGCTGCCGACGCTTTCCGCGCTGCTCGGCGCCGGCGCCCGGGTCACCGTCATGTCCCACCTGGGGCGTCCCAAGGGCGCGCCGGAGCCCAAGTACAGCCTGGCCCCGGTGGCCCGGCGGCTGGGTGAGCTGATCGGCGGCGAGGTCGCCTTCGCCGACGACACCGTGGGCCCCTCGGCCAAGGGCATCGTGGCGGGCCTGGCCGACGGCCAGCTCGCGCTGCTGGAGAACCTGCGGTTCAACCCGGGGGAGACCAGCAAGGACGAGGCCGAGCGGACCGCCTTCGCGCGGGAGCTGGCCGCGTTCGGCGAGGTGTACGTCGACGACGCGTTCGGCGCGGTGCACCGCAAGCACGCCAGCGTGTACGACGTGGCGAAGCTGCTGCGGCACTACGCGGGCGGCCTGGTGCTGCGGGAGCTGGAGGTGCTCGGCAAGCTGACCGGCGAGCCGCAGCGGCCCTACGTCGTGGTGCTGGGCGGCAGCAAGGTCTCCGACAAGCTGGCCGTCATTGAGGCGCTCGCGCCCAAGGTCGACGAGCTGCTCATCGGCGGCGGCATGTGCTTCACCTTCCTCAAGGCCCTGGGCTACGAGGTGGGCAAGTCGCTGCTCGAGGACGACATGGTGCAGACCTGCCGGGATCTGCTGGAGCGGTTCGCCGGGAAGATCAAGCTGCCCACGGACATCGTGGCCGCCGACCGGTTCGCCGCCGACGCGCAGGTGCGCACGGTCGAGGACAGCGCCATTCCGGACGGGTGGCTGGGCCTGGACATCGGCCCGGACAGCGTGACCGCGTTCGCTGAGGCGATCGCCGGTGCCCGGACGGTGTTCTGGAACGGGCCGATGGGCGTGTTCGAGCTGGCGCCGTTCGCCGCGGGTACCCGCGGGGTGGCCGAGGCGATCACCAAGGTGGACGGCTTCACCGTGGTCGGTGGCGGCGACTCGGCCGCCGCGGTGCGCAGCCTCGGGCTGCCCGAGGACGGATTCACCCACATCTCGACGGGTGGCGGTGCGTCCCTGGAGTACCTGGAGGGCAAGAGCCTTCCCGGCGTCGCCGCATTGGAGGGCTGAGGGTGGCCGCCAAGCAGGCACGGCGGCCGCTGATGGCCGGCAACTGGAAGATGAACCTCAACCACCTCGAGGCCATCGCGCTGACCCAGAAGCTGGCGTTCAGCCTGCCGGAGAAGCTGCTCAGCGAGGTCGAGGTGGTGGTGCTGCCGCCGTTCATCGACCTGCGCAGTGTGCAGACGCTGATCGACGGGGACAAGCTGCTGCTCGGCTACGGCGCGCAGGACCTGTCGCCGTTCCCCAGCGGGGCGTATACCGGGGACGTGTCCGGCCCGATGCTCGCCAAGCTCGGCTGCCAGTACGTGGTGGTGGGGCACTCGGAGCGCCGGGCGTACCACCACGAGGACGATGCCCTGGTGGCGGCGAAGGTCAAGGCGGCCCTGGCGCACGACATCGTGCCCATCCTGTGCGTGGGCGAGGGGCTCGACGTCCGCGAGGCCGGCGGCCACATGCGCCACTGCATCGACCAGCTCGACGCGGCCCTGATCGGGCTGAGCGCCGAGCAGATCGAGAAGATTGTGATCGCGTACGAGCCGATCTGGGCGATCGGTACCGGCAAGACCGCTACGCCCGATGACGCCCAGGAGGTCGTCGGCGGTGTCCGCCAGCGCATCGCCGAGAACTTCGGGGGCCCGACCGCCGAGCGGATCCGGCTGTTGTACGGCGGCTCGGTGAAGTCGTCGAATATCGCCGCGATCATGGCGGGGCCCGACGTCGACGGCGCACTGATCGGCGGGGCGAGCCTGGACGCCGAGGAATTCGTCAGGATCGTCCGGTACAACGAAAACTGAACAGTCGATAGCGGGCTCCGGCCGCGAGCCGGAGCCCGCTATTGTTGTGGGGTTGCCGAGAGCCGGCAGCCTCCCCGAGAGGACTGAGCACCGCCATGACGTGGTTCGCGTATACGCTGATCGCTATTCTCGTGATCACCAGCGTGCTGCTCACTTTGCTGATCCTGCTGCACCGCGGTAAGGGCGGTGGCCTGTCGAGCATGTTCGGGGGTGGCGTCTCCTCGAGTCTGGCCGGTTCCTCGGTCGCCGAGAAGAACCTCGACCGTTACACCATTCTCGTCGGGATTATCTGGTTCGCCTGCATTGTCGGGATTGGCCTCTGGCTCCGAATCGCAATGAACGGTTCCTGATCAGCACTTTTCGTCCTACACTCGGGCACGGTGCGCGACCCGGATGCCGGGTGGTGCTGAGAGCGGCCAGTTGATCAACCGGGTTGACCACCACGTTCGGCCCACCATCAGCTGCAGCCAAAGCACGTTGCGCCGAGAACGACGAGGAGCCGACAGTCGTGGCAAGTGGCAACGCTATCCGGGGCATACGGGTCGGTTCCGGACCGATTCGTGCCGATGAACGCTGTGAGCCGGCCCCCAGCCGGACGGTCAGCTACTGGTGTGCGAACGGGCATCGTGTCGCGCCCCTGTTCGCCGCCGAGGTGACCGCCCCGCCAACCTGGGAGTGCCCGCGCTGCGGGCAGCCGGCCGGCCAGGATCGGCTGCACCCGCCGGGCGCCCCGCGCGCCGAGCCCTACAAGAGCCACCTGGCCTACGTGAAGGAGCGGCGCACCGAGGCCGAGGGCGCCGCGATCCTCGCGGAGGCGCTGCGCAACCTGCGCCAGCGTCGGGGCGAGGAGTAGCCCCTCCCGGCCGCCGATCCGACCGGATCGGGGCTCCGACTGGATCGGGGCGAGGCGACGGAGGGACGACGTGGACACGAAGCGGTATCTGGCGAGGATCGGGGCCGAGTTCTCCACCCCGGACCCAGCCACGCTGCGGGCGCTGCAACGGGCTCATCTGGCCGCCGTACCGTTCGAGAATCTCTCCATCCATCTCGGCGAGCCGGTCGTGCTCAGCGAGGATGCGCTGTTCGACAAGGTAGTGAACCGGCGCCGGGGCGGCTTCTGCTACGAACTCAACGGCCTGTTCGCCGCTGGGCTCAGCGCCCTCGGCTACCGCGTCGAGTTGCTGTCCGCCCGGACCCACGGCGACGGGGGCTACGGACCGCCCCTGGACCATCTGGCGCTGCGCGTCGAGGCGGATGGGCCGTGGCTGGTCGACGTCGGCTTCGGGCGGTTCTCCGCGGAGCCGCTGCGCCTCGACACCGACGCCGAGCAGTACGACCCCGAGGGCGTGTTCCGGGTGGTGTCGGGGCCGGACGGCATCGACGTGTCGATGAACGGCGTCCCCCAGTACCGGCTCGACACCCGGGCCTACGCGCTGACCGACTTCGTACCGACCTGCTGGTGGCAGCAGACCTCGCCGGACTCGCACTTCACCAGGTCCGTGACGTGCTCGCTGCCGACCCCGGCGGGGCGCGTCACGCTGTCCGGGAACCGGCTGATCACCACCACCGGCGGCGTGCGTGACGAGCGAAGGCTCTCGACTGACGCCGAGATTCGCGACGCCTACCGGACGTACTTCGGCATCGAGCTGGACCGGCTGCCGGCGCTGCCGGGCTGAGTCATTGAGTGGCAATCACTCCCGGCCGCGCCGGCAGCAAGTACGGCTGCCGGCGCTGCCGGGCTGAATCATTGAGTGGCAATCACTCCCGGCCGCGCCGGCAGCAAGTACGGCTGCCGGCGCAGCCGGGCTGAGTCGTTCAGTGGCGATCAGCCCGGCAGCGCCGTGGAAGCCGTCAGCGCGGACTGCGCATCCGCTGCGGCACCTGGGCGGCCGCGGCACCGTCGAGCAGCCAGAGCGTGCGGCCGACGCCGCGTACCCCGCCCGCCGGTACCCGCGCCGGTCCGGACTCCGACAGCGCCATTCCGACCGCGCCGGCCTTGTCCGCTCCGGTGGCCACCAACCACACCTCTTCGGCCGTGTTGATGGCCGGAAGGGTCAGGCTGATCCGGGTCGGCGGCGGCTTGGGGCTGCCCAACACCGCCGTCACCGGCCGGGTCTCGCGGGCCGCGGGGCTCTCGGGGAACACCGAGGCGACGTGCCCCTCCTCGCCGACCCCCAGCATGAGCACGTCGAAGCGCGGCAGCGCCTCGCTGCCGGGCCGCGCGACCTCGTGCAGCACCCGCGCGTACCGGGCGGCCGCGGCCTCGGGATCGTCGCCGTCCGGCCCGTCGGAGGCCGGCATGGCGTGGACCCGCTCCGGGTCCAGCGGCAGCGAGTCGAGCAGGGCCGCCCGCGCCTGGGTGTCGTTGCGCTGCGGGTCCCCGGCGGGCAGGAACCGCTCGTCACCCCACCAGAAGTCCACCCGCGACCAGTCCACCGCGTCGCGTCCCGGGCTGGTGGCCACCGCCGAATACACGGCGGAGGCGATCCGGCCACCGGTCAGCACGACCGAGGCGACCCCACGGGTCGCCTGGGCGTCGATGAGGCGGATCACCAGCCGCGCCGCGACGGCGGGGGCCAGCAACTCGGGGTCGGCGTGGACGATGACGCTGGCCTCGCTCACGAAGGCGTCCCCGCGGGTTCGGGAGACGCCGACGCCGCGCTCTGCCGCCCAACCAGGGCCGGGTCGCGCCAGATGTGCTGCCGGTGCGGGCTGCGCCGGTCGAGGTCCGGGATGCCGGACAGGGCGGACAGCGCCTCGGAGTAGATCTGGTCGGCGTCCAGCCGGCGCAGTTCCTCGGCCAGCTCGTCGCCGAGCGGGCGGCGCACCAGCGGCAGCTGGCGGTCGACCTGCCCGGTACGGCTGAAGATCGCCGTGTTGTCCTCCCGGGTCAGTCGCAGCGTGTCACCGTTGGCGCACTTCAGCTCCACGGCGCGCATCCGCGGGTACTGGTCGGTCGGTTCCAGCGTCGGCCGGATGCGCAGCCGCGCGGCCAGCCAGCCGCACATCAGCGCGCCGGTCGGGTCGTGCTGCGGCGCCACCACGGTGGCCTCCGTGACCCGGGCGTCGACCGTGTCGAACGCGCTGGCCACGAGCGTGCGCCACGGGGTGATGCGGGTCCACGCCAGGTCGGTGTCGCCGGGGGCGTAGTCGACCGCCCGCTGCCGCAGCGCGGCGACCGGGTCGACGGCCTGGGCGGCGTCGGTGACCCGCCGGTCGCCCACCACGCCGAGGAAGTCGTGCGCGATGCGCTCCGGCGGCTGGTCGTGCCACCAGGTGACCACCGGTACGTCCGGGGCCAGCAGCGGCATCACCACCGACTCGGCGTGCAGCGCGAGCCGGCCGTACATGCGCATCACCACGGCCTCGCACGGGCCGAGCCGGCCGCCGACCACGATCTCGGCGTCCAGCCGGTTGACGTCGCGGGTCACGTCGCTGCGTACCACGATCAGCAGCCGGCACGGGTGGGCCGCGGCGGCGATGGTCGATGCCGCCTCGGCCTCCCGTACCCGCTTCTCGTCCACCACGGCGACCAGGGTCAGGGCCAGCCCGCTGGTCACGCCGCCAGCGCTGCGCCGCTCCGCGGCCAGCGCCTTGACCACCTCATTGCCGGTGGTGTCCCACAGACCGATCACGCTGCTCTCCACTTCACTGCCCCCGACGTCGCTGTGCCGCGCTCACCGGCGGCGTGAGCCCCGGGCCCCTGGTGCCCGGTGGCCCGCCGCCACCCGCTCACGCTCGCCGCCATTGCCGACCGTCCCGTGCCAGCAGGTCGTCTGCCAACCTCGGGCCCCACTCACCGGCCCGGTAGGTCTCCGGCTTGGTGCCGGTCCACGCCGCCTCCAGCGGGTCGACCACCCGCCAGCTGGCCTCCACCTCGGCGGCGTCCGGGAACAGGGTGCGGTCGCCGATCAGCACGTCGAGGATGAGCCGCTCGTACGCCTCGGGGGAGGAGTCGGTGAACGCCTCGCCGTACTGGAAGTCCATGGTGATGTCGCGGACCTCCATGGCCGTACCCGGCACCTTCGAACCGAACTTGAGCGTCACGCCCTCGTCCGGCTGCACCCGGATGACCAACTGGTTGTTGCCGAGCATCTCCACGTCGGCGGGGTGGAACGGCAGGTGCGGGGCCTGCTTGAACAGCACGGCGATCTCGGTGACCCGCCGGGGCAGCCGCTTGCCGGCCCGGATGTAGAACGGCACGCCGGCCCAGCGACGGTTCTGGATGCCCAGCTTGACCGCCACGTACGTCTCCGTGGTGGAGTCCTGCGGGACGCCCTGCTCCTCGCGGTAGCTCACGGCCCGCTCGCCGGCCACCCAGCCGGACAGGTACTGGCCGCGCACGGTGTCGGCGTTGATGTCCTTGGGCAACGAGATGGCCCGCAGCACCTTCAGCTTCTCGGTGCGGATCTCGGCCGCGTCGAAGCTGGTCGGCTCCTCCATGGCAACCATGGCCAGCAACTGCAGCAGGTGGTTCTGCAGCACGTCGCGGGCGGTACCGGTGGCGTCGTAGAACCCCGCCCGGCTGCCGATGCCCACGTCCTCGGCCATGGTGATCTGCACCGAGTCCACGTACTTGGAGTTCCAGGTCGGCTCGAACAGGGCGTTGGCGAAGCGCAGCGCCAGGATGTTCTGGACCGTCTCCTTGCCCAGGTAGTGGTCGATACGGAACACGTCGTCGGCGGTGTAGACCTCGTCGACCAGCTCGTTGAGCTGCTTGGCCGACTGCAGGTCGGTGCCGAACGGCTTCTCCACCACCACGCGCCGCCAGCCGCCGGCCGCCTCGTTGTCGGCCATCCGGGTGCGCCCCATCTGCTTGAGCACGATGGGGAACGCGGTCGGCGGGATCGACAGATAGAACGCGGCGTTGCCGTGGATGCCGTGACTGTCGCGCAGCTCATCGAGGGTACGCGCCAGGGTGTCGAAGGCCTCGTCGTCGTCGAACGAGCCCGGAACGAACTTGATGTTGCCGGCCAGCCGCGACCAGACCTCCTCCCGCCACGGGGTGCGGGCGTGATCCTGGGCGGCCTTGCGGGCCAGGGCCTCGAAGTCGCCGTCGCCCCAGTCGCGGCGGGCGAACCCCAGGACCACGAAGCCGGAGGGCAGCATGCCGCGGTTGGCCAGGTCGTACACCGCGGGGATCAACTTCTTGCGGGCCAGGTCCCCGGTGACGCCGAAGATCACCAGAGCACACGGCTCCGGGATCCTCGGCAGCCGCCGGTCCTGGGCATCCCGCAACGGATTGGCAGTCACGGCCGCTCCTGTACGGTCATCGGTCGCCGCGCAATCGCGGTCATGGTCTGCTGGCTTCGCATTCTCACTTCAAATCCTTCGCGGCGGCCAGCAACTGGGCGATGCCGGCCGCGCGATCGATCAGGTGCAGGTGGAGCACCGGACGACCCCGGTCGGCCAGCGCCTTCCGGTCGCCGGCGGCCTGGGCGGCCTGCAGCGTGCCGAAGGTGTAGGGCTGGCCGGGTACGGGCAGGTCCTCGTTGACCACGCCGGTGATCTGAAGGTAAGAGCCGACCTGCGGGCCGCCCTTGTGGTACTGGCCGGTCGAGTGCAGGAACCGGGGCCCCCACCCGAAGGTGACCGGCCGTTCCTGGCCGGCCCGGGCCAGCAGCGCCCGCAGCTTCGCGGCGTCGGCGTCGACATGCCGGTCCAGGTAGGCCATGACGGCCAGGTACCCGGCGGTGTCGATGCCGTTGACCAGGTCGCGCAGGGCCTCGGTCACGGTGGTCGCCACGTCACCGAAGATCTGGATCGCGCCGTCGGTCACCGACGGCCCCTCGTCGGGCAGGCCGCTTTCCAGGATGTGCTTCGTGTTGTCCTTGGACTCGGTGACGTTGGGCTGGTCGAACGGGTTGATACCGATGATCCGTCCGGCGATCGCGGTCGCGTACTCCCAGGTGAGGAACTGCGCGCCGAGCGGGCCGTTGACCGCGGCGTGCGGCTGGATGCCGCCACCGGGCACCGTGCCGGGCGCCAGCGCGCCGCCCAGGCAGACGCTCAGCACGTCCTCGCCCGAGGCGCCGGGGGCGTCCGGGGACTCGACCACCACCGGCAGGATGCCGGTGCCCAGCTTGCCGGTCGACTCGGCGAGCAGCTGCTCCGCCCAGTCGCCCAGCCCCTGGATGCCGGTGCCGTCGTCGATCAGGGCCACCTTGTCCCGACCGTCGTTCTTCGCCGCGGCACCCAGCGCAACGCCCAGCGCCAACCCGGGGTTGTCCGAGTCCTGGCCCAGCGCGGGAAGCAGCGCCTCGGCCTGGTCGAGCAGCTCGGCGACGTCCACCCCGGCCAGCGCGGTGGGCACCAGCCCGAACGCGGTCAGCGCCGAGTACCGGCCACCGACGTCGGGGTCGGCCAGCAGCAGCGCGGCCCCCATCTCGGTGGCGACGGTCTCCAGCGGCGAGCCCGGGTCGGTGACGATCACGAAGTGCCGCCCGATCTCGGCCTCGTCCAGCCCGGAGTCCTTGAACGCCTGCCAGTACGCGCGCCGGTGACTGTCGGTCTCGACGGTCCCGCCGGACTTGCTGGAGATGACGATCAGGGTCTGGGCCAGGCGGTCGCCGAGCGCGGCGCGCACCTGACCCGGATCGGTGGTGTCCAGCACGGTCAGCGGCCGACCCAGGGTCTGCGCGATGACCTCGGGCGCCAGCGACGACCCGCCCATCCCGGCCAGTACCACGTGGGTCAGGTCGGCCAGCTCCTCGCGCAGCTGGGCCAGCTCGGGCAGCAGGTCCCGGCTGCGCCGGAAGGTGTCCACCCAGCCCAGCCGGATCTTCGCCTCGGACTCGGCGTCCGGGCCCCACAGCGTGGGGTCCTTGGCCGCCAGCAGGCCCGGCACTCCGGCCTGGACCAGCTGGGCCCGGTCGTCGGCCGCTCCCGGCACCGAGGCGGCGCCGGATACCGAGATCCCGGCCGCGGCCTCGACCCCGTCGAGCAGCCCGCCCTGGTTGGATGCGTCGGTCATCGCGCCACCTCGCTCCGCTCGGCGGCGCGATGAGGCACGACCGGACTGTGCTGCGTGATTCGCTCGCTACGCTCGCTCATCGCGCGTCCTCCGGACGGGCCGAACCGCCGTTGGTGCTCTTCAGCTGCTCGGTCATCGAGGCGAGCAGTTCGTTCCAGCTCTGCTCGAACTTCTCCACGCCGTCGCGCTCCAGCGCGTCCACCACGTCCTTGTACTCGACGCCGATGGCCGCCAGGTCGTTGAGCACCTGCTGGGCCTGCGCGTACGAGCCGGTCACGGTGTCGCCGGGCACCTCGCCGTGGTCGGCGAACGCGTGGATGGTCGACTCCGGCATGGTGTTCACGATGCCGGGGGCGATCAGCTGCTCGACGTACATGACGTCGCGGTACTCCGGGTTCTTCGTGGACGTCGAGGCCCACAGCGGCCGCTGCGGCTGCGCCCCGGCGCCGGCCAGCGCCTGCCACCGCTCGCCGCCGAACACCTTCTCGTAGTGCTGGTAGGCCAGCTGCGCGTTGGCGATCGCGGCCTTGCCGTGCAGCGCCTGCGCCTCCGGCGTGCCGATCTTGTCCAGCCGCTTGTCTACCTCGGTGTCCACCCGGGAGACGAAGAAGCTGGCCACCGAGCCGATCTTGGACAGGTCGTGGCCGTTGGCCTTGGCCTGCTCCAGGCCGGCCAGGAAGGCATCCATGACCTGGTCGTAGCGCTCCAGCGCGAAGATCAGCGTGACGTTCACGCTGATCCCCTCGGCCAGCGTCGCGGTGATCGCCGGCAGCCCGGCCTCGGTGGCCGGGATCTTGATGTACAGGTTGGGCCGGTCAATGAGCCACCACAGCTGCTTGGCCTCGGCGACCGTCTTGGCCGTCTCGTGGGCGAGCCGGGGGTCGACCTCGATCGAGACCCGCCCGTCCACGCCGTGCGAGGCGTCGAACGCCGGGCGCATCACGTCGCACGCCCAGCGGACGTCGCGAGTGGTGATCATCCGGGTAGCTTCCTCGACGGTAACTCCCCGCAGGGCCAGGTCCTTGACCTGCTCCGCGTAGTCGGCGGCCTCGGCCAGCGCCTTGGCGAAGATGGTCGGGTTACTCGTCACGCCCACCACGTGCTGCTGGCGGCGCAGGGCGTCCAGGCCGCCGCTGCTCAGCCGCTGCCGGGAAATGTCGTCAAGCCACACCGCCACACCCGCGGCGGAAAGCTCGGCAAGCCGGTCAGTCATCGTGTTTCTCCCTCAGTTACCCGTGGTGGAACCCTTGAGTGAACCGACCCGAGACAGCGCGGCGCGAGCCGCCGCTACCACCCGGTCGGCCGTGAATCCGAACTGCTCGAACAGCACCTGGTAGGGCGCGCTGGCACCGTAGTGCTCGATCGAGACGCACTCGCCGCAATCGCCCACCAGGTCCCGCCAGGACATCGCGATCCCGGCCTCCACGCTCACCCGGGCCTTGACGCCCGTCGGCAGCACCTGCTCGCGGTACGCCGCGTCCTGGTCGTCGAACCACTCCCGGCAGGGCATGGAGACCACCCGCGTCGGGGTGCCGGCCTCCTCCAGCCGGTCCCGCGCCGTCAGCGCCAGGGAAACCTCCGAACCGGTGGCAATGAGGATCACCTCTGGTTGCCCGTTACCCGCCTCCGCCAGGATGTAACCGCCGTGCGCCACGCCGTCGGCCCCGGCCAGCTTGGTGCGGTCCAGCGTGGGCAGGTTCTGCCGGGTCAGCGCGAACGCGGTCGGCCGGTCGGTGTGCTCCAGCGCCATCCGCCAGGCCCAGGCGGTCTCGTTGGCGTCGGCCGGGCGCACCACGTCCAGCCCCGGGATCGCGCGCAGCGCGGTGAGGTGCTCGATCGGCTGGTGGGTGGGGCCGTCCTCGCCCAGGCCGATGGAGTCGTGCGTCCAGACGTAGACGACCGGCAGCTTCATCAGCGCGGCCAGCCGGACCGCCGGGCGCATGTAGTCGCTGAAGACCAGGAAGGTGCCGCCGTAGGGGCGGGTACCTCCGTGCAGCACGATGCCGTTGAGGATCGAGCCCATGCCGTGCTCGCGGATGCCGAAGTGCAGGGTCCGCCCGTACCAGCCGCCCGGGAACGCCTTGGTCCCGTGCTCCGGAGGGAGGAACGACGGCTCACCCTCCATGGTGGTGTTGTTGCTCTCCGCCAGGTCGGCCGAGCCGCCCCACAGCTCCGGCAGCACCGGCGCCAGGGCGGTCAGCACCTCGCCGGAGGCCTTGCGGGTGGCCATGCCCTTCTCGCTGGCCGGGAACACGGGCAGCGCGTCGGTCCAGCCCGCCGGGAGCGAGCGGGCCGCCAGCCGGTCGAACAGCTCCTTGCCGGCCGGGTTGGTCTGCGCCCAGGTGTCGAACCGGCCCTGCCACTCCTCGCGCCACTGCGCGCCGCGGGCGACCGCCTCGCGGGTGTGCGCGAGCACGTCCTCGTCGACCTGGAAGGTCTTGCCCGGGTCCATGCCCATGACCGTCTTGGTGGCGGCCACCTCGTCGGAGCCCAGCGCGGAGCCGTGCGCCTTGCCGGTGTTCTGCTTGTTCGGCGCGGGCCAGCCGATGATGGTGCGCAGGTTGATGAACGACGGCCGGTCGGTCTCCGCCTTCGCGGCGACGATGGCGTTGTACAGCGCCTCGAAGTCCTCGTGGTACCCGTCCGCGGTGCGGAAGTCGACGTGCTGGACGTGGAAGCCGTACGCCTCGTACCGGGCGGCCACGTCCTCGGACTTGGCCACGTTGGTGTCGTCTTCGATCGAGATGTCGTTGTCGTCGTAGATGACGACCAGGTTGCCCAGCTTCTGGTGGGCGGCCAGCGCGCTCACCTCGTGGCTGATGCCCTCTTCGATGTCACCGTCGGAGCAGATGACGTAGACGAAGTGGTCGAACGGGCTGTCCCGCGGACCCTCGTCGGGGGCGAACAGGCCGTGCTCCCGGCGGGCGGCCATGGCCATCCCGACCGCGTTGCCCAGGCCCTGGCCGAGCGGGCCGGTGGTGGTCTCCACACCGGCGGTGTGTCCGTGCTCGGGGTGGCCGGGGGTCAGCGACCCCCACTGCCGCAGCGACTTCAGATCCTCGATCGCGAGCCCGTAGCCTGCCAGGTACAGCTGAATGTACAGGGTGAGGCTGCTGTGCCCGGCGGACAGCACGAACCGGTCCCGACCGGGCCACTGCGGATCGGTCGGATCATGTCGCATGATCTTCTGGAACAGCAGGTAGGCCGCGGGGGCCAGGCTCATGGCGGTGCCGGGATGGCCGTTGCCGGCCTGCTCCACGGCATCCATGGCAAGCGCCCGGACGGTGTCGACCGCGCGGCGGTCGAGGTCAGACCAGTCGAGTTTACTGTCGGTCACGGCGGCCGTTCCCCCAATAAAGTGTCGCTCTAGAGCTGTCATTGCCGACCCTACCCACCAGGGCGAAGGCGCGGCGCGCCATCTCCCCCTCCGCCGCTGCCCGGGCGGAGATCGCCGGCCGCTTCCGGCCGTCCCAGAATGATGCAGCGGGCCGGTGGCACGGTGGTCGGCGCGGCAAAGTTCATCTTCCGTTGGTTGCCTTTTCCCACATTTCCCCGTGAAGGGCCATTTAAGGGCATCGTCGTGGATCGGAAAGCGGGTTCGGGCGATGTGTCCGGCGCCACGCACGTCTCATCCGTCACACCGCGTCGGCCGATCGGAATGGCCGGTCGATACGCGGGTGACGACCCGTCGAGGGGATCGCCCGTCCACATTGACTGCCCGTCCACATTGACTGCCCGTCCACATTGATCGTCCGTCCAGGACCCGGCGCGGCACGGCCCTCGTCCGGCGTGGCCCCCGTCCGGCGTGGCCCTCGCCCGGCCGGGCATTTCGCGACCGACCGGGCGCGCCGTTACCGGTGACCGGGCGGGCGGCCCGGCGGTCCGGCCGCGAGGTTGGTCGAACCCTTTGGCGCGCCCCGGATTCCGGCGGTGAGCATCCGGTTGCCGCTGGTGACGCCAGATGGGGCAATCCGGCCGGCCGCCTGCAGGTCACGCCGGCCGGACGCGTACTCTGTCTACCGATCCGAACATCGCCGACCGAGGCTAGAAGAGGTGGCATGACCACGATCGCGGAGCGCGAGACGCCCACAGCCTCGGTGCCGCTGACGGCCCAGCCCATTCCGGTAGCGGAGCTGGTCGCGGCCCCTCAGCGATCGGGCCTGCGTGCCGTGGTCGGCTCGTACCTAGCGTTGACCAAGCCGCGGATCGTCGAGCTGCTGCTGATCACCACCGTGCCGGCGATGTTCCTGGCCCGGAACCGGGTGTCCCCCCTCTGGCTGACGCTGGTCGTGCTGGTCGGCGGCGCGTTGGCCGCTGGCGCGGCCAACGCCCTCAACTGCTACATCGACCGGGACATCGACCAGGTCATGAAGCGGACGTCGCGCCGGCCGTTGCCCGCCCACACGGTCTCGCCGCGCAACGCGCTGGTGTTCGGGCTGGTACTCGGGGTCGTGTCGATCGCGCTGATGGCCGCGTTCACCAACGTTCTGGCCACCGCGCTGACCGCGACCGCGATCGTCTACTACGACCTGATCTACACCAAGTGGCTCAAGCGCAGCACCTCGCAGAGCACCTTCTGGGGCGGGATCTGCGGCGCCCTGCCGGTGCTCATCGGCTGGGCGGCGGTCACCGGCACCCTGCCGCTGCGCGCCTGGCTGCTGTTCGGCGTGGT
Organism: Rugosimonospora acidiphila; assembly: GCF_039543385.1. NCBI lineage: Bacteria > Bacillati > Actinomycetota > Actinomycetes > Micromonosporales > Micromonosporaceae > Rugosimonospora > Rugosimonospora acidiphila. The sequence goes on along the minus strand of NZ_BAABJQ010000016.1, from coordinate 96,924 downwards.
GTTCTTCTGGCAGATGCCGCACTTCTACGCGCTGGCCATCAAGTTCCGCGACGACTACCAGCGCGCCGGCATCCCGATGCTGCCGGTGGTGGCCTCGATGCGCCGGGTCGGCACGGAGACCGTGGTGTTCGCCTGGCTGACCCTGCTCACCTCGCTCGCCGTCTGGCCGCTGGGCATGACCCCGCTGTACGGGGTGACCGCCACCGTGGTCGGCGCGCTGTTCGTCTTCGAGGCGCACGGGCTGGCCCGCCGGGCCTGGCGGGGGCAGCCGGTCAAGCCGATGCGGCTGTTCCACTGGTCCACGACGTACCTGACCCTGGTGTTCGTCGCGGTAGCGGTGGACGCGCTCATTCAGTAGCGATCCCTGGCAAGCGGCAACTGTCCGCATTGGTTGCTTTATTGCCGCATTCCGTGGCCATACTGTTGCCAATTCGCAAGGGTTGTCGAAATGCCGGAATTCTCCGCGTGATCTCGCGGGAAATGACGGAAAAATAGGCGCAGAACGCAGGTGTCCGTCACGTGACCAGCGGGTAACCGTGATCACATCGGGTGATTGGTAGCACGGCGCTGACCTCGCGAATCTGCTTACCCTGCGGTCATGGCAGAAGGTTCCGATACGACGCTGACTACCGATCAGATCGCCCCGGCAGACAATCTCATCGCCGGGATCAAGTCGTTCGCCGAGGGACACGGCGGCGCGAAGGCGGTCATCGAGTACGTCGGCCGGCGTGGCGCCCGGATCGTCCTCGTGGGGGAGGACGGCACCTGGGATGACCAGTTCGCCAGCAGCACCGACGTGGCCCGCAGGGCGTGTGTGACGGCGGGTGTCGAGGTGGAGAACGAGTGGGAGCGGGAGCTGATCGAGCAGATGCGGCCCAGCAACGACCTCTGGCGGTCGATGGGGCGTCGTACGCTCGCCCGGTGAATAGAAGATCCATTTCCAGTGCGGCCCGGGGAGATGCTCCCCGGGTCGCCTTCATTACCTGCGCGGACCTGCCCGACCTCGACCCGGACGACCGCCTGGTCATCGAGCCGCTGGCCCGCCGCGGCATCACCGTGGTGCCCGCGGTCTGGGACGACCCGGCCGTCGACTGGGACGCCTTCGACCTGGCCGTGCTGCGCTCGCCGTGGGACTACTCCGGCCGGCGGGACGAGTTCGTGGCCTGGGCGGACACCGTGCCCCGGCTGGCCAACCCGGCCACGGTCGTGCGCCGCAACACCGACAAGCGCTACCTCGCCGGGCTCGCCGAGGCGGGCGTGTCGGTGGTACCGACCCGCTGGCTGGCGCCCGACGAATCACCGGCGCGAGACGCCTCACCGGCGCCAGTCGCCGGCCTCGGGGCCGAGGGCGAGTACGTCGTCAAGCCGGCGATCAGCGCCGGCAGCTACGAGACGGGGCGCTACGACCTGTCCGACCCCGGCCAGCGCGAGCTCGCCGAGCGGCACGTCGAGCGGCTGCACGCCGCCGGCCAGACGGTGATGGTCCAGCCGTACCTGGGGGCGGTGGACCGGCACGGTGAGACGGCCCTGATGTTCTTCGGCGGGCGGTTCAGCCACGCCATCCGCAAGGGCCCGATGCTCGACGGCCCGTACCGGGGCATGGAGGGGCTGTACCGGCCCGAGCTGATCGACCCCCGGCGGCCCAGCGACGGCGAACTGGCCGTGGCGACGCGGGTTCTGGAGGCCGCCTCCGCGGTGCTGGGTGCCGGCCCGGACGGCCTGCTCTACGCCAGGGTCGACCTGATTCCGGACCCGGACGGCACGCCGGTGCTCATCGAGTTGGAGCTGACCGAGCCGTCACTGTTCCTCACGCACGAGCCCGGTGCGGCGGGACGGTTCGCCGAGGCGATAGCGGCCCGGCTGGCCGGTGCGAACGGCTGACTCGACGCCGACGGGGTTCCGGCGGCCTGGCCGCCGGGACCCACTCGTCGCTGGCTCAGCGGGGCACTGGCTCAGCGGGCGGCTGGCTCAGCGGGCGGCTGGCTCAGCGGGCGCTCGCGGCGGCCGGAAGCGTCGGCGCGGGCACGGCCTCGGCGGCGGCCTCCGGTTCGCGTACCCGGCCGGCGGACTGCGTGCGCAGGGCGGCCAGCCAGACCGCGCACGCGCCGATCAGGTGCACGGCCACGAGCAGCGACGGCAGGTGGGTGAAGTACTGGACGAAGCCGATCACGCCCTGGGCCAGCTCGACGCCGACCAGTACCACCCCGGCCCGCCGGGTCTGCCGGGGCGCGCCGATCGCCCACAGCGCGAAGCACCAGGCCACCGAGAGCCCGATCAGCAGCATCACCAGGTCGGCGTGCAGCTGCGCGACCATGCCCGGGTCCAGGCCGGTGCGGTGCGCCGTGGCGTCGCCCGCGTGCGGGCCGCTGCCGGTGACCACGGTGCCGGCGGCCAGTACCACGGCGGTGACCACCAGCAGCAGCCAGTTGAGCGCCCGTACCGGGGCCGAGATCAGCCACCGCACCGGCCCGCCCGGCTCCCGGGTGGCCAGCCACATCCGGTACGCGACCACGATGATCACCATTGAGAACAGGAAGTGGCAGGCCACCACCCAGGGGTTCAGCTTGGTCAGCACGGTGATGCCGCCGACCACGGCCTGGGCCGGGATGGTCATGAGCATGGCCACCGACCAGCCGATCTGCCGCCGGTCGCGGACCGGCTGGAGCAGGGCCAGCAGCACCGCGACGACGACCAGGATGCCGACCAGCACGCCGAAGATCCGGTTACTGAACTCGATGACGCCGTGGTACCCCATGGCCGAGGTGGTGACATACGATGAATTCGTACATTTCGGCCAGGTCGGACAGCCCAGGCCGGAGCCGGTGAGGCGGACGGCGCCTCCGGTGAACACCAGCACGACGTTGACGACGAGCGACGCCAGCGCCACCCAACGCAGGGTCACCGGGCTCCTCAACACGCTGTCCAGACTAGAAGCAGCCAAATCACCGGCCGCGCCCGGGCGCCCGGTGGTGTGGATCACCGGGGGGCCGGTTTGCACAGCTCATTCGAAATACGTCACACTGGTGTTGTGAAAAACGCGGCGAAGATCAGGGACGTGCCGTCCCTCGGCGCCACCGACGGCCAGGCCGCCGGCGCCGATCGCCGCACCCGGGACCGGGTGATCCAGCTCCTGCTGGAGCGCGGGTCCGCCACCGCCGGGGAGCTCGGCCAGGCGCTGGGGCTCAGCCCCGCGGCCATCCGCCGGCACCTCGACGCCCTGATCGCCGAAGGCGGCGTGATCTTCCGGGAGCAGCCCGCGCAGAGCCAGCGCGGCCGTGGCCGGCCGGCCAAGACCTTCCTGCTCACCGACGATGCCCGGCGGCGCCAGGGCCGGCACACCTACGACGACCTGGCCGCGGCCGCACTGCGCTGGATCGCCGCCCAGGGCGGCGAGGAGGCGGTCGGGGAGTTCGCCGCGGAGCGGGTCGCCGCGCTGGAAGCGCGGTGCCGCGCGGCGATGGCCGACGCCGGCGACGACCCCATGGCCAGGGCGGAGGCGCTCGCCTGCGTGCTCACCGCCGAGGGCTACGCTGCCTCGGCGACGGCGATCGCCTCCGGCGGCCAGCTCTGCCAGCACCACTGCCCGGTGGCGCATGTCGCCGCCGAGTTTCCGCAGTTGTGCGAGGCGGAGACCCGGGTCATATCGCAGCTCGTGGGCACGCATGTACAGCGACTGGCAACGATCGCACACGGCGACGGAGTGTGCACCACGCACATCCCGGACCCGCGGCGCGCCGTGATCAATAAGAACGACTCTGTGAGGACGATGCCATGACCGCGATCAACCAGCCGCTCGACGGCGGCGCCTCCTCTTCCGGCGCTGCTGGCGGGGTGGCTACCCAGGAGCAGCAGCTGGCGGAGCTCGGCCGGTACGGCTACGGCTGGGCCGACTCCGACGTGGCCGGCGCGGCCGCGCAACGTGGTCTGAACGAGGCGGTGGTTCGGGACATCTCGGGGAAGAAGAACGAGCCGGCCTGGATGCTCGACCTGCGCCTGAAGGGGCTGCGGCTGTTCGAGCGCAAGCCGATGCCGTCCTGGGGCGCCGACCTCACCGACATCAACTTCAACAACATCAAGTACTTCGTCCGCTCCACCGAGAAGCAGGCGGCAAGCTGGGACGACCTGCCGGACGACATCAAGAGCACGTACGACCGGCTGGGCATCCCGGAGGCCGAGAAGCAGCGGCTGGTCGCCGGCGTGGCCGCGCAGTACGAGTCCGAGGTCGTGTACCACAAGATCCAGGAGGATCTGGAGGCGCAGGGCGTCATCTTCGTGGACACCGACACCGGCCTGCGTGAGTACGAGGACATCTTCAAGGAGTACTTCGGCACGGTGATCCCGGTCGGCGACAACAAGTTCGCCGCGCTCAACACCTCGGTCTGGTCCGGCGGCTCGTTCATCTACGTGCCGAAGGGTGTGCATGTGGAGATCCCGCTGCAGGCCTACTTCCGGATCAACACGGAGAACATGGGCCAGTTCGAGCGGACGCTGATCATCGTCGACGAGGGCGCCTACGTGCACTACGTCGAGGGCTGCACCGCTCCGATCTACTCCTCCGACTCGCTGCACAGCGCGGTCGTCGAGATCATCGTCAAGAAGAACGCCCGCTGCCGGTACACGACGATCCAGAACTGGTCGAACAACGTGTACAACCTGGTCACCAAGCGCGCCGTCTGCCACGAGGGCGGCACCATGGAGTGGATCGACGGCAACATCGGCTCCAAGGTCACCATGAAGTACCCGGCGGTCTACATGGTCGGCGAGCACGCCAAGGGCGAGGTGCTGTCGGTGGCCATGGCCGGCGAGGGCCAGCACCAGGACGCGGGCGCCAAGATGGTGCACGCCGCGCCGAACACCTCCTCGACCATCATCAGCAAGTCGATCGCCCGCGCCGGCGGCCGCACCAGCTACCGCGGCCTGGTCCAGGTGCTGGAGGGCTCGCACCACAGCCGCTCGACGGTCAAGTGCGACGCGCTGCTGGTGGACACGATCTCCCGGTCCGACACCTACCCCTACGTCGACATCCGCGAGGACGACGTGGCGATGGGGCACGAGGCGACGGTCTCGAAGGTCAGCGAGGACCAGCTGTTCTACCTGATGAGCCGCGGCCTGACCGAGGACGAGGCGATGGCGATGATCGTGCGCGGGTTCATCGAGCCGATCGCCAAGGAGCTTCCGATGGAGTACGCGCTGGAGCTCAACCGCCTGATCGAGCTTCAGATGGAGGGGGCGGTCGGCTGACCGGCCGCCACCGCCCCGAGTCGAGCAACCCACGATGGAGAACCCGAAGGACATGACTGCGCCCGCCTCAATAGCCGCGCCTCCGCCCAAGACCAAGTCTCAGGCGCTGCGCTCGTTCGACGTGGCCGACTTCCCCACGCTGACCGGGCGTGAGGAGGAGTGGCGGTTCACCCCGCTCAAGCGGCTGCGTGGCCTGGACCGGATGAAGGTCAGCGACGTCGAAGAGGATGCCGCGCACTGGCCGGCGTTCAGCGACGGACCGCTGCCGGCCGGCGTCACGGTCAGCGGGATCGGCCGGGACGACCCGCGCGTCGGCAGCGTGCTGACCCCGTTCGACCGGATCAGCGCGCTGGCGTACGGCTCGTTCGACAGTGCCACGTTGATCAGCGTCGCCGCCCGGGCCACGCCCGCCGAACCGGCCGTCATCGAGGTGTCCGGCGGACCGGTCGAACTCGCCGCGTTCGGCCACACCTTCGTCGAGGTCGGCGAGCTGGCCGAGGCGACGCTCGTGCTGCGGTACGAGGGCCACGGCACGCTGGCCGACAACGTCGAGGTATCGGTGGGCGCGGGTGCCCGGCTGACCCTGGTCACCGTGGCCGACTGGGACTCCGACGCGGTACACGCGCAGCACCTGCGCTTCCGGCTGGGCCGCGACGCCAAGCTGGTACACGTGCAGGTGTCGCTGGGCGGCGACCTGGTCCGCCAGTACGCCAGCGTGGACTACGCCGACCGGGGCGGCGAGGCCGAGCTGTACGGGCTGTACTTCGCCGACGCGGGGCAGCACTTCGAGCACCGGCTGCTGGTCGACCACGCGGTGCCGGACTGCCGCAGCAACGTGAACTACCGGGGGGCGCTGCAGGGCGCCGAGTCGCACACGGTGTGGGTCGGCGACGTGCTGATCCGTGCCGAGGCCACCGGCACCGACACGTACGAGGTCAACCGGAACCTGGTGCTGTCCGACGGCGCGCGGGCCGACTCGGTACCCAACCTGGAGATCGAGACCGGTGAGGTGGTCGGCGCCGGGCACGCCAGCGCGACCGGCCGGTTCGACGACGAGCAGCTGTTCTACCTGATGGCCCGGGGCATCCCGGAGACCGAGGCCCGCCGGCTGGTGGTCCGTGGCTTCTTCGCCGAGCTGCTGAACAAGATCCCTGTTGAGGGGCTGCGCGAGCGGTTGAGCGCCGACATCGAGGCCCGGCTGCAGGAGGCATCGGCGTGATCAAGGTTTGTGAGCTGGAGGACCTCAAGCCCGGCAGCGCGATCGGCGTCGAGCTGGAGGGCATCCCGGTCGCCGTGGTGCGCACCGACGACGGCGAGGTGTACGCGGTCTACGACGAGTGCACGCACGCCGCGGTGCCGCTGTCCGAGGGTGAGATCGAGGGCTGCACGCTGGAGTGCTGGCTGCATGGGTCGCGGTTCGACCTGCGCACCGGGGAGCCGACCGGCCTGCCGGCCACCGAACCGGTGCCCGTCTATCCCGTCGAGATCCGCGACGGCTCTGTCTTCGTCACGTTGGAACCAAGCAATGGAGTTACCCCGTGAGTGTCCTTGAAATCCGTGACCTGCAGGTGTCGGTGAAGCTGCCCGAGGGGCAGCTCAAGCCGATCCTGGCCGGCGTCGACCTGACGGTACGGGCGGGTGAGACGCACGCCATCATGGGCCCCAACGGCTCCGGCAAGTCCACCCTGGCGTACTCCATCGCCGGCCACCCGAAGTACCAGATCACCGGCGGCAGCGTGCTGTTGGACGGGCAGGACGTGCTGGCCATGACCGTGGACGAGCGGGCCCGCGCCGGCCTGTTCCTGGCCATGCAGTACCCGGTCGAGGTGCCCGGCGTCTCGGTGGCCAACTTCCTGCGCAGCGCGAAGACCGCGGTCGACGGTGAGGCGCCGAAGCTGCGCACCTGGGGCCGCGAACTCAAGGAGTCGATGGACCGCCTCGGCATGGACGCGGCCTTCGCCCAGCGCAACGTCAACGAGGGCTTCTCCGGCGGTGAGAAGAAGCGGCACGAGATCGTCCAGCTGGAACTGCTCAAGCCCAAGGTGGCCATCCTCGACGAGACCGACTCGGGCCTGGACATCGACGCGCTGCGGGTGGTCAGCGAGGGAGTCAACCGGGTGCGCGAGACCGGCGACACCGGCCTGCTGCTGATCACCCACTACACCCGGATCCTGCGCTACGTGAAGCCGGACCACGTGCACGTGTTCGTCGCCGGCCGGATCGTCGAGGAGGGCGGGCCCGAGCTCGCCGAGCGGCTGGAGGCCGAGGGGTACGAGCGCTTCGTCAGCGCGGCGGCCTAGGCGCGGAACGGGAGCCTCATCATGAGTTTCGACGTAGAGAAGATCCGCCAGGACTTCCCGATCCTGGATCGGGAGGTCAACGGGTACCCGTTGGCGTACCTGGACAGCGCCAACACGTCGCAGAAGCCGCGCCAGGTGCTCGACGTGCTCGACGAGCACTACTCGCGGCACAACGCCAACGTGGCCCGCTCGGTGCACACCCTGGGCACCGAGTCGACCGAGGCGTACGAGGGCGCACGGGCGAAGGTAGCGACGTTCATCGGCGCCGGTTCGCCCGACGAGATCGTGTTCACGAAGAACTCGACCGAGGCGATCAACCTGGTGGCGTACTCGTACGGGGCGCGGCTGGGCCCGGGCGACGAGATCGTGATCTCCGAGATGGAGCACCACTCCAACATCGTGCCGTGGCAGCTGTTGTGCGAGCGCACGGGCGCGACGCTGCGCTGGTTCGGGGTCACCGACGAGGGCCGGCTGGATCTGTCCACACTGGACACTCTGGTCAACGAGCGCACCAAGCTGGTCAGCGTGGTGCACATGTCCAACACGCTCGGCACGATCAACCCGACCGAAGAGATCACCCGGCGGGCGCACGAGGTTGGCGCGCTGGTCATGCTCGACTGCTCCCAGTCGGTCCCGCACCTGCCGGTGAACGTGGCCGCGCTGGACGTGGACCTGATCGCCTTCACCGGGCACAAGATGCTGGGCCCGACGGGGATCGGCGTGCTGTGGGGCCGCTCCGAACTCCTCGCCGACCTGCCGCCGTTCCTCGCCGGCGGGTCGATGATCGAGACCGTCACCATGGAGAAGACCACGTTCATGGCCCCCCCGGCGCGGTTCGAGGCGGGTACCCCGCCGATCGCGCAGGCGATCGGGCTCGGCGCGGCGGTGGACTACCTCACCGCGATCGGCATGCCGGCGATCGCCGAGCACGATCGGAAGATCACGACCTACGCCCTGGACGCTCTGTCCACAGTGGAGGGCCTGCGGATCTTCGGGCCGACGGTACCGGTCGGGCGCGGCGGAACGATCTCCTTCGACCTGGCCGGCGTGCATCCGCACGACGTGGGTCAGGTGCTCGACACCGTCGGTGTGCAGGTGCGGGTGGGTCACCACTGCGCCCGGCCGACCTGCGTGCGCTTCGGCGTCCCGGCGATGACCCGGGCCTCGTTCTACCTCTACACCACCACGGAAGAGATCGATGCCCTGGTGCGAGGCCTGAACCAGGTGCGGAAGGTGTTCTCATGACGCAGCCCCAGCTCGACCAGCTCTACCAGGAGATCATCCTGGATCACTACAAGCACCCGCACGGGCGTGGCCTGCGCGAGCCCTACGAGGCCGAGGCGCACCACGTGAACCCGACCTGCGGCGACGAGGTGACCCTGCGGGTCCACATGCACGACGGCGCGGTGCAGGACGTGTCGTACGACGGGATGGGCTGCTCGATCAGCCAGGCGGCGGCCAGTGTGCTCTACGACCTGGTCCACGGCCGGCGGCTGGACGAGGCGCTGCGGCGCCAGGAGGCGTTCGTCACGCTGATGAGCTCCAAGGGCCAGGCCGAACCGGACGAAGAGTTACTGGAGGACGCGGTCGCGTTCGCAGGCGTCGCGAAGTACCCGGCCCGGGTCAAGTGCGCGTTGCTACCGTGGATGGCGTTCAAGGATGCCGCCGCTCGCGCGGCCGCCAGCGGTGCCGACGAAGGAGGCGCCGCGGTCAAGCGGCCGGGTTCCAGTGGAACAGTGACGGCGGCGGCGAATTTAGGGAGCGAAGGATGACCACTGCGGTGCCCGACATCGAAGAGGCGCTCAAGGACGTCGTGGACCCGGAGCTGGGCATCAACGTGGTCGATCTCGGCCTGGTGTACGGCATCCACATCGACGAGGAGAATGTCGCGACCGTCGACATGACCCTCACCTCGGCGGCGTGCCCGCTGACCGACGTCATCGAGGACCAGGCGCGGCAGGCGCTGTGCACCGGTCCGGGCGGCGGCCTGGTCAGCGACATCCGGATCAACTGGGTGTGGCTGCCGCCGTGGGGTCCCGACAAGATCACCGACGACGGTCGGGAGCAGTTGCGCGCCCTCGGCTTCAACGTCTGAGGCGCCCGAGTCACGACGAACCGCCCGTCCGCCACTAAATTCGGTGGCGGACGGGCGGTTTCGCTTGCCACCATCTCGGCGTGACCGACGCGTTGCTCTCCGGGCTGCTGGCCGGGTATGGCGTGGCCATTCCGGTGGGCGCCATCGGGGTACTCATCATGGGACTGGCCGCGCGCACCTCGCTGGCCGTCGGCGCGGGCGCCGGGCTGGGCGTGGCCACCGCCGACGGGCTGTATGCCCTGCTGGCCGTCGCCTGCGGCACCGCCATCGCCGGGCTGATCCGGCCGGCCGCCGCGCCGCTGCGGTGGACCGCCCTGGTCGTACTTGTCGGGCTGGCGGCCCGCACCGCCTGGTCGGCCTGGCGCACGCACCGGGACGCGCTCGCCGCGCGACCGGCCCGGATCGCCCTGTCCACCCCGGGGCGCGCCTACGCCGGACTGCTCGGCCTCACCCTGCTCAACCCGACCACCGTGGTCTACTTCAGCGCGCTGGTGCTGGGCCGGCAGGCCGTCAGCGGCGACCGCTCGGTGCCGGCCGGCGTGCTGTTCGTGGCGGCCGCGTTCGCCGCCTCGGCGAGCTGGCAACTGCTGGTGGCGGCCGGGGGATCGGTGCTGGGCCGGGCGCTGGCCGGCGCGCGCGGCAGGCTGGCCACGGCGCTGGTGTCCAGCGCGGTGATGGTGGTACTCGCGGTGCGCCTGGCCGTGACCGGCTGATCCGGCCGGTACCGATCAGCCGGCGCGCCGCCCCGCCCCGGCAAGGATGTCCGCGCCGGCCGGGTCGGCGGCCAGCGCCTGCTCGAAGCCGTCCCGGGGCAGCACCGTGTTGCCGGCGAGGGTGACTCCGGGCGGCGGGGTGTCGTGGCCGACCGGCTCGTCGTCCCAGAAATTGCCGAGGAACGCGACATTGTCCAGCGGCGGCGTGACCCGCAGCACGGCCGGGGTGTCGGCGCGGTACACGGCGTTGCCCTGCACCGTCACCCACGCCGACCCGAAGTCGGTGTAGAGCCCGAAGTTGTACGGGGTGATGGTGTCGCGGATGACGTTGCCGCGTACCAGAGTGCCGCTGGCGTACGAGGCACCCTGCGGCCCGGCGAGGTAGATGCCCCCGCCGTCGGCGAGCACCGTCATCGTGCGGTACACGAGGTTTTCCACCACCTGCACCCGGCCGGCCCGGTCGCCGCCCATCACGATGATGCCGCTGTACGGCACGTCGTGGATCTCGTTGTGCGCCACGGTCACCTCGCGCGACTCCGCCACCCACACGGCGGGGCAGCCGTGGTACTCCCGCCCGACATCGTGGATCAGGTTGCGTTCCACGCGGGTACGGGTTCCGGAGTCGATCGCCACCCCGCCGCCGGAGACATCGTCGATGACGTTGCCGAGCACCGCGTTGTCCTCGCTCGGCCCGGCTTGACCGCGTGGAGGGTGCTCGCCGGCGCCGGAACTTGGCTCCGGCTGCGCTCCCCGGAAGGCCACCGCGCCCGCGCCCAGCCGAGTGAACCGGTTGTCCCGCAAGGTGATCCGCTGCGTGTGCGTGAATGCGACGGCGGCCGGCACCTGGGCCGGGCTCTCCGGGACCGCGAGCTGGGCCAGACCCTCGGCGAGGTCGACCAGCGCGAGCGGCCCACCGTCGTGGTATGCGTTGCCGTGGTAGTGGAGGAAGCCACCGGCTCCGCTCGGCTCGGTCCAGCCGGCGTGGCAGAGGGTCAGCCCCCGCAGGGTCACGTCGTGCAGCGGTCGCGACCCGGTACCCCGCCCCACGACCAGCCGCTCCAGCACCGGCACGACGAACTCGGCCGTGGCCGGATCCTCGTCGGGCAGCGGCAGGTAGTACAGGACGTGCTGGCCGGCGGCGCGGTCGCCTCCGCGACGCTGCGCATCCAGCCGTTCGAGGGCGAACGTGCCCGGCTCGGTCAGGAAGCTCACGCTGTTCTCCGCCGAGGTGGGCGCGGCCAGGATGCCCCACTGATCGGACGGCCTGCCGTCCAGCCGCGCGGCGTACAGCTCGCCGGACCGGCCGAATCCGGGCTGGGCCATGGTGATGGTGGTGGACCGCTCGTCGCCGGAGATCGCGGCCACCCCGAGGCGCGCCTCCGACCACGGATTGACTCCCTGGAAGACGAGTTCGATGCTCGCCGGGTCGCGCCAGGTCTGCGGGAGCGTGCTGTCTGTGACGAAACCGGTCTCGGTTTTCGTCACGTTTCCCGGTAGGCCCGGGCGGACGGTGGCGCGCGGCGCCCGGCGCCCGTTCACGTACAGCTGGCGGGTGGGCAGGTCGCCGACGTCGGCCCGCCAGGCGCGGCCCCCGGGTACCGGCCGCCATCCGGTGACCGGCCGGCCACCACTGAGCACCGCCTCCTCCGGCCGTGCGGTGCCGTGGCCGAAGGACTGGTAGATCACCCGGTACCCGTTGCCGCCCGAGTCGCCGGCCTCGCCGTCCAGCGTGAACGGCTCGGTCAGCCGGTACGTGCCGGCGCGCAGGTTGACCACGAGGTCGGCCGTCATGGTGGCGGTGCGGGCCCGGACCGCGCGCTGGGCCGCCGGCAGGCTGGCGAGCGGCCGCTGCGGCGTACCGGGCCAGGAGTCCCGGCCCCAGGGCGCGACGTACAACTGATTCTCGGGCATGGGCCGACCTTCCCGCTGTGGCTTATTGCGTATACGATGTGTTTATACGATAAACATTCGTGTCGAGCGGATGTCAAGCGCGGAGGGGTGAGCGTGGCGGGACGGGACGCCCCGGCCATCGAGCTGCTGTGGGGCGGTGGGGCCGGCGATGGCGGGGGCGGCCATGGCAGGTCGCGGCTGAGCCTGGACCGGATCGTCGCCACCGCCGTCGAACTGGCCGACGCGGACGGGCTCGGTGCGCTGTCCATGCGTCGCGTCGCCGACCGGCTGGGCTTCACGACCATGTCGCTGTACCGGCACGTACCGGGCCGGGCGGAGCTCGTCGAGCTGATGCGGGACGCGGTCTTCGGCGAACTGGCCGCCGCGCCGCCGGGCGACACCGACGGCGACACCGACGGCGCGGGCGCGCCCGGCACGGGCGGTGGCTGGCGGGCGGACCTGGAGTGCTGGGCGCGGGAGGACTGGGCCCTGCACCTGAGGCATCTGTGGCTCGTGCATACCGCCCGGAGCCGGCGGTTGCCCGGCCCGAACGCCGCCGCGGCGTACGACCGCGCGCTGGGCATCGTCGAGCGCACCGGGCTTCCGGCTCGCCAGGTGGTCGCCGTGGTCTCGCTGGTGACCGGGTTCGTGGAGACCGCCGCGCGGCAGGCCGAGGAGATACTGCGAGAGCAGCGGGACTCCGGCGTCTCGCAGGAGCAGTGGTGGCACGGCCAGGACGAGCTGTTCGGGCGGCTGCTGCCGTACCCGGCGGTGGGGCGGCTCTGGAGGGCCGGTGGCTTCGCTGAATTCGAGGACCCGTTCGACTTCGGTCTCGCGCGCACCCTGGACGGGGTCGAGCAACTCGTGCGGGCCCGGGGCGGCGAGGGGCGTGACGAAAATCGTGACGAAAACCTGACCCGGGGCTCCGGGCGGGACTGCCCGGTCTGCGGCACCCCGCTGGACCCGGCCGTCCGGGGTCGGCCCCGGGACTACTGCTCGCGCGCGTGCCGCCAGCGGGCCTACCGCCAGCGCCGCCCGTCCGGCCCGCCCGCCCCGTCCGACCCCGCGCGGCGCCCCGACGACGGATCGGGCGCCAGCTGAGCCCACAGGGGAGCGCGGCCGAGCACCCCCCAACGCCTCCCCAGCGCGCCGGGCCGGGTTACCGTCGGGGGATGCCGACCGCTCCCCGCGCACTGCTGCTCGACTTCGGTGGCGTCATCGTCCACGACGTCCGCCGCAAGACCTGGGCACGCGAGCTGGCCGAGACGGTATACACGCTGCTCGCGGCGAGCGACGCCCGGCCGCCGGAGGTGGCGGCCATCGAGGCCGACCTCTCCGCCGGGCTCAACTCCTACGGGTACTGGGGCGACGGCGTGTCCCGGTCGTTCGCCCCAACGGAGCTGCGCCACGAACAGCTCTGGGCGGATTTCGTCGCGGCGGACTGGTCCCCGGCCGCCCGCGAGATCGTCCTCGCCCACGCCACCACGCTGACCTACCGGCTCGGCGAGGTACGCCACGAGTGGCGGGTCCGGGAGGGCATGGCCGAGTTGCTGGACGAGGCGGCGGGGCGGGGCATCCTGCTCGCGGTGGTCAGCAACACCATCTACGGCAGCGTGCACCGCGATTTCCTGGAGCGCGCCGGGCTCGCCGATCGCTTCGCCGTGCAGCTGTACAGCGACGAGGCGGGGGTGCGTAAACCCAATCCGGAGCTGATTCTGCGGACGACCAGGGCTCTGTCGGTGAGCCCCGACGAGGCCTGGTTCGTCGGCGACACCCGGTCCCGGGACGTGCGGTGTGGCCGCCGGGCGGGTGTGGGCATCGCCGTGTTGATGCAGTCCGATCGCACCCTGTACGAGCCGGCCACCCCGGTCGAGCCGGACTTCGAGGTGGCCGACCCGGTAGCGCTGCACGCTCTGCTCGCCGCCTGCTGAGCGCCGGTACTGTTCCTCGGATGGGCAGCAGGCCGGCGGCGGGTGGCGGGCGGTGGGTCGAGGTGGATCCCGACCGGATGCCCCGCTGGCTGTCCGGGTTCGCGCAGCGCCACGGCGATTGGACGGTGGTCGGCGCGCAGGGGGTGCTGGACCTGCGTGCCGAGGACGGGGCGAGCGCCGAGTGTCATGCGTCGCCCGGCGCGCCGGCCTTCACCGGGGTGGACGGGTTCCTGGCCGCGGTGCGGGTGGCCGGCCCGCTCGGGCTGCTGCTGGCCCGGCGGGGCGCGGTGGCGGTCGGCGTGGCCGAGGGCGACGAGCTGGCGGTGTCCAAGGTAGACAGTCGCTACGTGCAGGGCCGCACGGCGGCCGGTGGCTGGTCGCAGCAGCGGTTCGCCCGGCGGCGGGAGAACCAGGCGCGCGCCGCCGCCGGGGACGCCTCCGACCTGGTGGCGCGGCTGCTGCTTCCCCGGGCGGGCGAGCTGGTTGCGGTCGTGACCGGGGGTGACCGGCGGGCGGTGGACGCGGTGCTGGCCGATCCGCGGCTGGGGCCGGTGGCGGCGCTGCGCGCCGAGCGGTTCCTCGACGTACCGGAGCCCAAGCTGGCCGTGCTGGAGGCGGCGGTGCGCCAGGCCCGCGCGGTGCGGATCAGGCTGGTAGATCCCTGAGCCACTGCTTGACGCCGCCGTGGCCGGAGCAGGTGCCGCGCCGGTGCTCGCTGAAGCTGTAGGTGCCGTCCTGGCACTGAGCGCTCGCCCCGGCCGGCGCTGCGGGCGCCTGGGCCGGCCGCTCCACACAGTCGCCTGAGCTGTTGCGGTACTCGTCGGCGGAGCAGCTTCCGGAGTCGCCGCCCTGCTTGTCCCCGCCGCCCTGCTTGTCCCCGCTGGCCTGCTTGTCCCCGCCGCCTTGCTTGTCCCCGCCGGCGGGTGCGGCCGGCGCTGCCCGGGTCGGGGCGACCCGGGCCGGGGCCGCGGTGTCCTTGGCGGGTGCGGCCGCGGTCGTCGCGGGCGCGGGTGCCACCGAGGCGGCGGCCGCCGTGGCAGTCGGCGCGGCCGCGCTCGGTACGGGCGGCGCCGCGGTGGCGTTCGTTACGGCGGCGCTCGGTACGCCAGCGGGCGGGGTGGCGGCGGGGCCGCAGCCGGCGGCGAGCAGGACGGCTGCGACGGCACCGGTCGCGACGGCGGATATCCGCAACGTGATCGACATGGCTACCGATCGTAGTTACCGCGCGTAACCGGCAAATCAGGCGCGGGTACGGATGCCCGCGGCAAAATGATCCGCCGGGATGTCCGGTAAGTCGGCATCGCACGCCGTGGGTGCCCTCCCGGGCGACGATGGGTGGGCCCGCTTCGCCCGTACGGCTACCGCCTGTCCGCTGCCGGCCTGGATGGCACGTCGTCGAGGTGCGGGACGACCGCGTCGGCGATGTCTCCGAGCACCCGGATCTGTTCATCGGTGAGCCGGTCGATGAAGTGCCGGCGCACCGACTCGACGTGGTGGCCGGCCGCGGCGCGGATCGCTTCCCAGCCGGCGTCGGTGAGCAGGATGACGGCGCCGCGCCCGTCCGACGGGCACTCCTCGCGGGTGATCAGTCCGCGCTGCTGCATCCGGGTGAGGTGGTGTGACAGCCGGCTCCTGGACCAGCGCATGTGCGCGGACAGCTCGGTCAGCCGCAGCCGGTGCCCGTCGGTGTCGGACAGGTTGGACAGCACGTCGTAGTCGGCGTCCGAGAGCCCCGAGGACTCCGCGAGATCGCGCGAGACCTGCAGGTCCAGCAGGAGCCGCATCCGCCGGTACCCCAGCCAGGCGCGCATCTGCGCGTCGTCCAGCCACCTCGTCACGGGACCAGCGTAGCACCTTTGTTGACATGTCAACTCGATCCGAGCTACGTTGTTTGACATGTCAACAAGACGCCTGTTCGCCCTGTACCTCGGCCTGATCTTGTTCGGCGTGAGCGTGGCGTTGATGGTCCGCGCCGACCTGGGTCTGGACCCGTGGGACGTGCTGCACCAGGGGCTGGCCCGGCGGACCGGTATCGGCCTGGGCTGGATAGTCATCGCGGTGGGCGCCCTGGTGCTGCTGGCGTGGCTGCCGCTGCGGCAGCGCCCCGGCCTGGGCACGGTCAGCAACGTCGTGGTGGTGGGGCTGACCGCCCAGGCCGCGCTGGCCGTCGTTCCCGATCCCCACCCGCTCGGGGTGCGCCTCGCCCTCCTCGTACTCGGCATCGTCGCCAACGGCGCCGCCACCGGGCTGTACATCGGCGCGGGGCTGGGGCCCGGCCCACGCGACGGGCTGATGACCGGCCTGGCCGCGCGGGGACTGCAGATCCGCTGGGCCCGCATGGGCATCGAGCTGTCCGTCCTGGCCGTGGGCTGGCTACTGGGCGGAACGGTCGGGGTGGGCACCGTCGTGTACGCGCTGAGCATCGGGCCGCTGGCCCAGTTCTTCATTCGCCGCTTTCACATCATCGACCGGAAGGTGTCCTTCAATGGCTGACCTGTTGTTCGGGCTGGACCTGCCCGCCGCGGTCTCGCCCGGGTACGACCCGGTGGCCTCGGCGCTGCGCGCCGAGGGGCTCGGCTACGACTTCGTGTCCACGTCCGATCACCCGTGCGGCGACCAGCCCACGAACGAGACCTGGACCATGCTGTCCTGGGTGGCCGCGCGCACCAGCCGGATCCGGATCGCCACCCGGGTGCTCGGGGTGCCGTACCGGGCGCCGGCGATGGTCGCCAAGATGGCCGAGACGCTGGACCGGCTCTCCGGTGGCCGGCTCATCCTCGGCCTCGGCGGGGGCTATTCCGACGAGGAGTTCCGGGCGTTCGGGCTGGACGTGCCGACTCCGCGGGAGAAGGTGGACGGGCTGTCCGAGACGATCCAGATCGCGCACGGGCTCTGGTCCACCCCGCGGTTCAGCCTCGACGGGCGGCGCTACCGGGTGCGCGAGGCGGACCTGGAGCCCAAGCCGCCGCGCCCGATCCCGGTCTGGCTGGGCACCTACGGTAACCGGGCGCTGTCGCTGACCGGCGCGGCCGCCGACGGCTGGATCCCGTCGCTGGGGTCCGCCGCACCTGAGCGGATTCCGGCCATGCGGGAGCGGATCCTGGCCGCGGCGGCCCAGACCGGACGCCCGGCGGACGCGCTCACCTGCGTGTACAACCTGGGCATCCGGGTGGACGGGCGGGCGTCGACAGACCCGTCCCTGCTGTCCGGATCGGCGGAGCGGCTGGCCGAGCGGTTGGTCGAATTCGTCGAGCTGGGCTTCACCGGCTTCAACTTCCAGCCGGCCGGCCCGGACCGGGACGAGCAGGTGGACCGGATCGCCCACGAGGTGATCCCGCTGGTACGCCAGGCGGTCGCGGGCCGCCCGGCCCGGGGCGGGGTGGATTGATCTTGCCGGTCGTCCCCGTGGTGGGCGTCGCCGCGGACGGGCTACACTGGCACACGTGCTGCTCTGCGAAGACTGACCAGACCCGCACCGACCGGGCATCCCGGCCGGTGCATGCGTCTGTCCTGATCAGTCCGAACCCACACGAGAGCGAGCCGATCCGATGATCACAGCCACCGGCCTGGAACTGCGCGCCGGCGCCCGCATCCTGCTGTCCGAGACGACGCTGCGGGTGCAGCCGGGCGACCGCATCGGCCTGGTTGGTCGCAACGGGGCCGGCAAGACCACCAGCCTCAAGGTGCTGGCCGGCGAGGGACTGCCGTTCGCCGGGCAGGTCGAGCGGCGCGGGCCGCTCGGCTACCTGCCGCAGGACCCCCGCACCGGCGATCTTGACGTCACCGCCCGCGACCGGGTGCTGTCCGCCCGGGGGCTGGACACCATCCTGGCCGAGATGAAGAAGCTGGAGGTCCAACTCGCGGAGGACCCCAGCGACCGGGCCGTGCGGCGGTACGGGGTGCTGGAGGACCAGTTCGCCGGGCTCGGCGGGTACGCGGCCGAGGCGGACGCGGCGCGCATCTGTGCCAACCTCGGGCTGCCCGACCGGGTTCTCGCGCAGACGCTGGGCACCCTGTCCGGCGGCCAGCGCCGCCGCATCGAGCTGGCCCGGATCCTGTTCGCCGAGGCGGGCGAGGCCAACGGCGGCATCCTGCTGCTCGACGAGCCCACCAACCACCTCGACGCGGACTCGATCACCTGGCTGCGCGGCTTCCTCGCCAGCCACAAGGGTGGCCTGATCGTGATCTCCCACGACGTGAACCTGCTCGACGCGGTGGTCAACAAGGTCTGGTACCTGGACGCCAACCGTTCGGTGGTGGACGTCTACAACGTCGGCTGGAAGACGTACCTGCAGCAGCGGGAGACCGACGAGCGGCGCCGGCACCGGGAGCGGGCCAACGCGGAGAAGAAGGCCGGTGCGCTCATGGCGCAGGCCGACAAGATGCGGGCCAAGGCGACCAAGACGGTGGCCGCCCAGAACATGGCCCGGCGGGCCAACAAGCTGCTGGAGGGGCTGGAGGAGGAGCGCGCCCACGACAAGGTGGCCAAGGTGCGCTTCCCGACCCCGGTGGCCTGCGGTAAGACCCCGTTGACCGCGCACGGGCTGTCCAAGACGTACGGCTCGCTGGAGATCTTCCTCGATGTCAGCCTCGCGGTTGACCGGGGCTCGAGAGTGGCCATTCTCGGGCTCAACGGCGCCGGCAAGACCACCCTGCTGCGGATGCTCGGCGGCCTGCTGACGCCGGACAGCGGCGAGGTGGTGCCCGGCCACGGGCTGCGGATCGGGTATTACGCCCAGGAGCACGAGACGCTCGACGTCGACCGGACGATCTTGGAGCACATGCGCTCGGCGGCGCCCGACCAGAACGACACCGAGCTGCGCAAGATCCTGGGCGCGTTCCTGTTCACCGGCGATGACGTGAACAAGCCGGCCGGGGTGCTCTCCGGCGGGGAGAAGACCCGGCTGGCGCTGGCCACGCTGGTCTGCTCCGGCGCCAACGTGCTGCTGCTCGACGAGCCGACCAACAACCTGGACCCGGTCAGCCGGGAGCAGGTGCTGGACGCCATCGCCCGGTACCCGGGCGCCATCGTGCTGGTGACCCACGACCCGGGCGCGGTACAGGCGCTCAAGCCGGACCGGGCGATCCTGCTGCCCGACGGCGTCGAGGACGCGTGGAGCGACGACCTGCTGGAGCTGGTCGAGCTGGCCTGAGCGCCGGCTCACAGGGTCGCCAGGACCGCCTCGATCACCATCGCGGCGACCGCCCCCGAGGCGGCCAGGATGACCGGTGCCGGCAGGTCCGGGCCCGCCTGCCGCCGCGGGGCCACCGCGGCGACCGTGAGCCAGGGGAAGAACGCGAGCCAGGCGTGCTCGACCCCGCCCCGGGCCAGGCCGGCCAGCACCGAGAAGGCGACGGCGCACCCGGCGCCGACCAGGAACGGCCAGCCCGGGGTGTTGCGCATCTTGCGCATGCTCGCCACCAGCGCCGGCCCGCACGCCAGGAGCAGGGCCACCATGCTGATGACGCTCCACCAGAGCACCGGGCGGAACGGCTCGATCCGGGACGCGTAGTCGGCCCGCGCCACGGCCAGCCCGGCCAGCCAGGGGAAGCCCAGCCGGTCCGCCACGAGTACGGGCAGCAGCGCGCCCAGCCCGGTACCGATGTTCAGGAACGGGCGGCGCCGGGCGAAGTACAGGCAGACCACGGACAGGCCCAGCCACGGCGCGGAGTACGAGAACAGTGAGGCGAGGCCGAGCAGGGCGCCGGAGACCAGCGCCCACGCGCCGGCCGGCGGCCCGGTGCGGCGCCGGTCGCTGGCGCGTACCCCGGCGGCGACCATGGCCGCGCCGAGCGCCGCGGTGAACACGTCGGTGCTGACCGCCACCCAGATCGCGTACGGCGCGAGGATCAGCACCGTGGCGTACCGGCGGGCCTGGGTCTCCCCGCAGACTCCGCGGACCGCCGAGAGCACCAGCGGTACGGTCAACGTGCCGACCGCGGTGATCAGCAGGGCCAGCCCAAGAACGCTGTGCAGGCCGGCCCGATCCAGCGCCCACAGCAGCAGTACCGGGCCGGGCGGGTGCCCTCGAGCGGCGACCGAGTGGATGGCGGTATTTTGCGTAAAGTGCTGTAAATAGTGCAAAGGGGCGTTGCGGACAGCGCCGATCTCGGATAGGAAATTGTCCGGGTCGCGCAGCGGGCGGGTCAGCCCCGCCTCGCCGTCGACCAGCACGAGTCCCAGCGCCCAGGCCAGACCGGCCAGGTAGCCGGTGGCTGATACCAACCCCCACCGGGCCCGCTCAAACCAACCGCCGGCCTGCAGCGAGAGCACCGCTACCGCGACCGCCGGAGCGAGCACGCTGGACGGGGCGAGCTGAAAGCGGTACCGGCCAAGGAAAGGAGCGCTCGCGGTACCCAGCCGTGCGCCGCTGTGTACGGCCCAGGCGGTCACTGCCAACCCGAACCCGATGAGCGTCAGCCACCACAGCAGATCCCTCCACTGTCGCCTGGCGACAGAAACGACGCGCGTCGAATTCGCGCGCGCAATTCGTGGGGGCGTTCTCGCAGCTCTGTCCATCACCGGGCAACACGCTATCGGGTACCTGACACACTTGTGCGTGTCGGTTGGCTTCGTGATGATATCTAGCGCATGATCGACGCAGGCGGTCTAATAGGTGGGACCGCCAACTCCGCTCAATAGACGACGTGAGGAATCAACATGGCAGCCACCGGCACCACCACCAGCGCCGAAAAAGGTCGCCGGATCGTCGGGGCCGAGCGTCAGACGCTGGCCAAGGACCTCGTCAAGCGCTACACCTCCGGCGAAAGTATTCGGGCGCTCGCATCTTCTACCGGCCGTTCCTACGGTTTCGTCCACCGTGTGCTCACCGAATCCGGTGTGCAGCTGCGTCAGCGCGGTGGCGCCCGTCGGCGCAAGAAGGCGTGAGCCGCCCACCAGCACGTATTCCACTGCGTCGGGTCGAGCCGTGACTACTCCAGCGGCTCCCGACGTGCTGTTCGACCGCCAAGGGCCGGTTGCGACCATCACGTTGTGCCGGCCCGAGGTACTCAATGCTCAGACCCCGCAGATGTGGACCGCGCTGCGCGAATTCGGTCGCCAGTTGCCCGGTGATGTGCGGGTCGTGGTGGTGCGTGCCCAAGGTCGTGCCTTCTCCTCGGGCATCGATCTATCGGTCGTCAAACGCACATTTGCTGAAATGACTTCGTATTCTGATGACGAGGTCGCCAATCGGATAGCCTTCTTCCAGGAGGCGTTCTCGTGGCTGCGCCGACCAGATCTGGTCAGTATTGCCGCAGTACAGGGACATGCGATCGGCGCCGGCTTCCAGCTGGCGCTCGCGTGCGATCTGCGCGTGGTCACCGACGACGCGAAGTTCACCATGGCCGAGGTGACACTCGGCCTGGTGCCCGACCTCACGGGCACCAAGCGGCTGGTGGATCTGGTCGGGTACGGCCGGGCACTGGAAATCTGCGTGACCGGCCGGCGGGTCGACGCCCCGGAGGCGTACCGGATCGGCCTGGCCAACGTGGTGGTACCCGGTGACGAGCTGGACCGGGCGGTCGACGACCTGGCCGCAGCCGTGCTGTCGGCGAACCGGGACGCGGTAGTGGAGATCAAGGCGCTGCTGTCCGGCGCCGGCGAGCGGGACTACCCGGCGCAGGAGGCCGCCGAACGGGAGGCCCAGGTGCGCCGGATCCGCGACCTCGCCGGCCAGGGCGAATAGCGCGGCCGATCGGGCGCGGGACGTCGCGTTGGCCCGCCGGCCGCCAAGCTGGTGACCCGGTCGGGCCCAGCGCGCCCGCCGCCCCGATCGCCCGCCGGTCTGGTCGCCCGCCGGTCTGCTCGCTCGCTGCTCCGATCGCTCGCTGCTCCGATGCTCGCCGGCCCGATCGCTCGGCGGCTCGAATGCGGCCGGCTGCAATACGCGGGCGCGGCTCATTTTCCGCGTGCCTTCCCGCGCGGTCCTTTTTCGGCCGGCGCGGATGCCGGCGGTGCGATATTCGGCGGCCAAGCCCGGTATTCGGCGGGGGCGGTCGCGGTGGGATCGATCGGGAAGACCCCTTCGCTTGCCGGGAGTTGTCACAGGCGTGGTGCAGACTGGGCAGCGGTGGGAGGTGACCCATGGGCGCTCCGATGAGCGGCTGGAGCATGCTGCGCTCGATAGGCCGCGAAGATGAGCTGAAGCATCGCAAAGTCGATCGGGGCACCGCCCGACGGATCCTCACGTTCGCCGGGCCATATCGCCGAGACATCCTCATCTTCTTGCTAGTGGTGATCCTTGACGCGGTCATCGGGGTGGCCACTCCGGTGCTTGCCGGCGGCGTGGTCAACACGATCACCCGGGGCGGGCCGGGCGCCTCCGTCGCGGTGATCCGCATCGCCGTGTTCATCGCCGCGCTGGCCATCGCCGACTCCGTGCTCTCGCTGGTCAACCGGTGGTATTCGGCGCGCATCGGCGAGGGGATGATTCTGACCCTGCGCACCCGGGTCTTCGAGCACGTCCAGCGGATGCCGCTGCAGTTCTTCACCCGGACCCAGACCGGCGCGCTGGTCAGCCGGCTCAACAACGACGTGCTGGGCGCGCAGCAGGCGTTCACCTCGACGCTGTCCGGTGTGGTCAGCAACGTGATCCAGTTGGTGCTCACCGCGGCCGTGATGTTCTCGCTGTCCTGGCAGGTGACCCTGATTTCGTTGGTCATGCTGCCGGTCTTCATCCTGCCGGCCCGGCGCGTCGGTCGGCGGCTGGCCGCGATCACCCGAGAGTTCTACCAGCTCAACGCTCAGATGAACGCCACGATCACCGAGCGGTTCGGCGTGGCCGGCGCGCTGCTGGTCAAGCTGTTCGGCCGGCCCGAGGCCGAGGCACGCCGGTTCGCCGGCCGGGCCGAGCGGGTCCGCGACATCGGCATCCAGCAGGCCATGTACGGCCGCGTCTTCTTCGTCGCGATGCTGCTGGTCGCCGCGCTCGCTCAGGCGCTGACCTACGGGCTGGGCGGCTGGCTCGCGGTCAACGGCCGGATCTCCGCCGGTACGGTGGTCACGCTCGCGCTGCTGCTGACCCGGCTGTACGGTCCGCTGACCTCACTGTCCAATGTGCGCATCGATGTGATGAGCGCACTGGTCTCCTTCGAGCGGGTGTTCGAGATCCTCGACCTGGCGCCGGCCATCGACGATCGGCCGGATGCGCGGGATGTGCCGGCGGGCTCGGGCCGGGTGGAGTTCCGGGACGTGTTCTTCCGGTACCCGAGCGCGGCCGAGGTCTCGCTCGCCTCGCTGGAGGACGTGGCGACCCTGGACCGCACGGTCACCGAACCGGTGCTGCGCGGGGTGTCGTTCACCGTGGAGCCCGGGCAGATGGTGGCCCTGGTCGGCCCCTCGGGCGCCGGCAAGTCGACCACCGCCATGCTGGTGCCCCGCGTCTACGACGTGACCGACGGGGCCGTGCTGGTCGGCGGGGTGGATGTGCGCGACGCGACGAGCACGTCGTTGCATGACACCATCGGCGTGGTCACCCAGGACGCGCACCTGTTCCACGAGACCATCGCGGAGAATCTGCGCTACGCCAGGCCGGAGGCGACCGACGAACAGCTGTGGGCGGCGTTGTCCGGGGCCCAGGTCGCCGATCTGGTCCGGTCCCTACCCGATCAACTGTCCACTGTGGTCGGTGAGCGCGGGTACCGGTTCTCCGGCGGGGAGAAGCAACGCATCGCGATCGCCCGGCTGCTGCTCAAGGCGCCGAGCATCGTGATCCTCGACGAGGCGACCGCGCACCTGGACTCCGAGTCCGAGGCGGCCGTGCAGCGCGCGCTGTCGGTGGCCCTGGCCGGGCGCACGGCGCTGGTCATCGCGCACCGGCTGTCGACCGTGCGGGACGCCGACCAGATCCTGGTACTCGACGGGGGCCGGGTGGTCGAGCGGGGCACCCACGAGCAGCTGGTCGCTGCTGGCGGGCTCTACGCCGAGCTGTATCACACCCAGTTCGCCGCGGCCGGCTCGTCGGCGTCGTTCGCGGCCACCGATCCCGAGCCGGTGGGTTGACCCGCCAAGCCGACGGCACGGCGGGGCGGCCCGGGGGAGTGGCGCCGCGCCAGCGCTACGGCGTGCGCAGCGCCCCGCCGTCGATGGGCACCGACAGGCCGGTCAGGTAGCCGGCCGCGGGGGAGAGCAGGAAGGCGGCCACCCGTCCGAACTCGTCGGGCTGGCCGACGCGGCCCAGCGGAATGCTGGCCTCGGTCTGCCGCCGCGCCGCCTCGAGGTCGCCGGTCGCGGCCCACAGCTCCCGGTTGCGCTCGGTCTCGATCCGGTACGGCAGCAGGCTGACCACCCGGATGCCGCGCGGCCCGTACTCGTCGGCCATCTCCTTGGCCACCGCGGCCAACCCCGGCCGCAGCCCGTTGGACAGCCCGACCCCGGGTAGCGGGGTGCGCGCCGAACTGGCCAGCACGAAGGCGATCGCGCCGCCGGCCGGCAGCCGCTCGGCCACGGTACGGGCCAGCCGCACCGTCCCCAGGAACACGGTGTCGAAGGCGGCACGCCACTGATCGTCGCTGATCTGTATGGTGCTGCCGCGCATCGGGCCGCCCACCGAGACCAGGGCGCCGTCCAGGCCGCCGAACGCGTCGACCGCCCGGTCGACGAGTCGGGTGGCTGCCGCCGGATCGCCCAGATCGACGGCCAGCCCCGCCGCCCGCCGGGGACCGCCCAGCCGCTGTACCGCATCGTCGAGCCGGTCGGGATCCCGCGCGCTGATCACGACCTGGGCGCCGTCGGCCACCAGGCACTGCGCCGCGGCGAAGCCGAGGCCTCGGGAGCCTCCGGTGACGATGTAGACGCGCTTGTCCAGTCCCAGATCCATGCTGCCTATACTGCCGGCCGGACAGCGGTCGCGGGACGCTACCAGCTAGACCGGCCGGCGCCGGCCGGCGGCCCGGCGGTCGGCGCGCTGGCGGCGCACGGCCTCCTCGACGAGGTCCAGCACCGGCCCGAAATCGTCGGCCGGCCGGCCCATCGCCAGGTGCAGCACCAGGCCGTCATACGCCAGTTCGAGGAACTGGGCCAGCGTCTCGATCTCCACGTCGTCGCGCAGCACGCCCGCGTCGCGCTGGCGGCGCAGCCGCTCCCGGGTCGCGTCGCCGATCGCCTGCGACCGGGCGGCCCAGCGCTTGGCGAAGTCCGGGTCGGTGCGCAGCCGGCGGGACACCTCCAGCTGGGTGCCCAGCCAGCCGGGCAGGTCCGAGGAGTCGGCCCGGTCGCGCAGGTCGCGCATGACCTGGACGAGGCCGTGCTCGGCGACCGTGGCGACCATGTCGGCCGCGTCGTCCTCGGCCACCGAGAGGAACAGCGAGTCCTTGTCCCGGAAATGGTGGAAGATGGCACCGCGGGACAGGCCGGTCTGCTCCTCGATCCGGCGGACCGTGGCGCCCTCGTATCCAAACCGTGCGAAGCTGGCACGGGCACCCGCGAGGATCTCGCGGCGACGGGCTTCAAGCTGATCCTGGCTGATCCTGGGCACGGTTCGATCGTGACAGGTGGTACCCGGCTAATGCAATCCGTACGTACGGCTTGCTATGCGTGTCGCGAGCGTGCCCGCCTCAGGGTGTCCACCCGATGGCCCGCGCCCAATCCTCGGCGGCAACGATGACCACGTCCACGACCGGGTCCTTGATATCGCTGTAGACGTCGAGGTCGTTGGTGATCGTTGCGAGCGCCCGCTTGAAGCTGGCGTACCCGGCCACCGCGAGCGGGTGGGCCCGCATCCAGTCACGGAACAGCAGCGCCAGCCGCTCATTGGGGGAGCCGGCGACACGGCAGTGCAGATTGATCCGTTCGCCGCCCGGCTGCGCGGTGCCCCACAGCCGCTTGGCCCACCTGGCCGGATCGTCGTCGCCGCCCGCCGGGACGTGGTCCTGCTCCCACGGCCGGCGGGCGAGCCCGAATTCGCGCAGTGGAGCGTCGAACGCCTCGGTGGCCTCGGCGAGATCCCGCACGCTCACCTGCAGGTCGAAGACCGGCTTGGCGGCCATGCCGGGTACCGCCGTGCTGCCGATGTGCTCCACCCGCAGCGCGAGCGGACCCAGCGCCTCCCGCAGTTCGGCGCACAGCAACGCGCCTCGGTTCCGCCAGGCCGGGTCGTACGCCGCGATGTACAGGGTCGGTGAGGTCACCGGGGAAGGCTACGCCGCGCCCGTATCCGGGTGGTCGGGGTCGGAAAGCGGCAGTCGGCACGCGGAGTGTGACAGTTTTCCGGGACACCGAGGGTTGTCAATTATGGAATTCCCTTCGAATGTGCTTCGGGGGTGTTCGCCGGCGACATTGTCCCGTATGGTGCCGGCGTGCCGCTGTTGCTCCTCGACCTCGACAACACTCTGCTCGACCGCGCCGGTCCGTTTCGCGCCTGGGGCGAGGACTTTCTCCGAGAGGTCGGAGCGCCGGCCGAGGACATCGACTGGCTGCTCGATGTGGACGCGGACGGGCTGACCGACCGTTGGGATGTGGCGGAGGCGCTGCGCGACCGGTACGGGTTGAGGATTTCCGCGATCGACATCGTTGAGGCGCTACACGACGGCATAGTGGCCAATACCCGGCTGGACCCCATGGTGGCCTGCGCGCTGAAGATAGCCGGTGACGCCGGTTGGGTACCGGTGGTGGTGACCAACGGCGCGGAGCGCCAGCAGGAGGCGAAGATCCGGCGTACCGGTCTGGACCAGTACCTCGCCGATTGGGTGATCTCGGAGGAGGCCGGAGTCAGCAAGCCCAATCCGCGCATCTTCGCGATCGGGGCGGGGCGGGCCCGGATGCGCCTGGCGGGCGCGTGGATGATCGGGGACAGCCCAGAGGCCGACATCGGCGGGGCGAACGGGCTGGGGCTGCGCAGCGTCTGGCTGCACCGGGGTCGGCGGTGGACCGAGCAGCGGTACGCGCCGACCTACACCGCCGACGGGCCCATCGCCGCCCTGGCCGCCGTCCTGAGCGGCTGACCCGAACGGCTGACCCGAACGGCCCGCCGTCCCGCGGGTGACGGAGGCGGCGGCTACGCCGGATCGCCGGAGCCGTGGCGCAGCAGTTCGAAGGCGAGGTCGACATCCGCGAGGGCCTCCGGGTATACCTCGTCGGCGCCGCGCCCCGCGGTGAGCTTGCGCCAGTTGGTCTCGGCGAGCACCCGATGGCTCGCGAGGAATCCGGCCGCGCGCAGCCGGGCGGGCGTGTCGCCGCCCAGGGCCTCGGTCAGCGCGTTCTCGTTGTCGAACTGGTACTGGGCCATGCGGGCCACCAGGCTGGGAGTGGTGATCATCAGCCGGTAGAAGGCCAGCACCTGAGGGTGGTCGTTGAGGCCGGTGACGGGGTCCCTGCGGTCGAGCCCGTCCCGCTGGTGCGCGTGCAGCGCGTTGAGCGGCGAGGTGCCGTCGGGCCGCTCCCGGACGACGCGCGCCGACTCGCCAGCGTGGTCGGCGATCCGGTGGAGCACCAGATCTTCCTTGGCGGGGAAGTAGCGGAACAGGGTCGGCTTGGAGATCTCGGCGGCGGCGGCGATGTCGGCGACCGAGACCCCGTCGAAGCCGTGCGCGAGGAACAGGCTGATCGCCGCCTCGGAGATGGCGTCGCGGGTACGCGCCTTCTTGCGCTCCCTGAGCCCCGTCGGATTGCTCACCCCGCCATCATACCCTCGATGAAACTCGGTTGAATTCTTGACCGGGTTAGATTACTTCGCCGGCCCCGGGAAGTTAATTCGGTTGCGCCCCGGAGGGGTGGGCGGCAGTCTGCGAGAAACGCCGGGCCCCTGCCCGGTCGAGGTTGTCCCGGTCGAGTCGGAGGGAGGCGAAAAGCCCATGGCCATGACTGTCCCTGTCGCGTGCCCGAATCCGCTTCTCTCCCTTCCGACTTCCGATAAGGACACCTTGCGTTGCGCGATGACGATGATGTGCGCGCCGGCCGCGGCCGGCGTCGCGGGTTCGACGACGACGAACCGCGGACTCTGAGGCGCCCCCCTCGCCGGGCACCCGAGACGATCGATCCCGAGGAACTTCCCGAGACCGGCGACCGCTGGTCGACCTGGGACCAGTCCCAGGCGGGTGAGCGCGGCCCGCAGCCCTACCCGGACTGGCTGGTCACCGAGCTGGCCGCGGTCGACTACGAGCTCGGCGTGGTCAAGACCGGCAAGGAGGCCGACGTCGATCTGGTCCGGCGGGCGGTACCCGGTACCGACCGGGAATGCCTGCTGGCGGCGAAGCGGTACCGGGCCTCCGAGCACCGGATGTTCCATCGGGACGCCGGCTACCTGGAGGGTCGGCGGGTCCGGGAGTCCCGGGTCAACCGGGCGATGGCCAAGCGCACCGGGTTCGGGCGCGAGGCGATCGCGGGCCAGTGGGCGGCGGCCGAGTTCGCGGCGCTGTGCCGCCTCTGGGAGGTCGGGCACCAGTTCGGCGTGCGGATCGTCCCGTACCCGGTGCAGATTCTGGGCACCGAGTTGCTGCTGGAGTTTCTCGGCACCCCCGACGGTGAGGCGGCACCCCGGCTGGCCCAGGTACGCCCGGACGGGGACGAGCTGGCCGATCTGTGGCGCCAGGCCGTCGACGGGCTGACCGTGCTGGCCCGGTGCGGGTTGGCGCACGGCGACCTCTCCCCGTACAACATCCTGGTCCACGACGGGCAGCTCGTACTCATCGATCTGCCGCAGGTCGTCGACGTGGTGGGCAACCCGCGCGGGCCGGAGTACCTGGCGCGGGATGTGCGCAACGTAGCCGCCTGGTTCACCGCGCGGGGTCTGCCCGGCGTCGACGGGGACGAGCTGACCCGGGAGCTGTTGCGCGAGGCGGGCATGCGCTGAAACTGAAACGGCGTTACCCCAGCCCACCGGCGGGGTGTAACGCCAGCCGCGGTCCCGCCGATGTTTCCGCGTGAGGGATAGGGCCGTTCGGTCGTGTGTGCACTGTTCCGCGCCCGTGACGCGGGATCCGGACGGACGGTGGGTGCACGTGAGCCAGTCGTACGCCTGCCGGGATGTCTGGGGTGCGGTCGCGTCCACCACGGCGGAGGCGATGCCGCCCCGGCCCCGCTACCCTCGGGCGAGCTGACGTTCCCAGCAAAGGGGCCGGCCCGGCCGTCCATTATGGACGACCGGGCCGGCCCCGTTAGATAGCGGGAGCGAACGCTCAGGAGTTGAGCATCCGGCGCAGCACGAACTGCAGGATGCCGCCGTGCCGGTAGTAGTCCGCCTCGCCGGGGGTGTCGATGCGCACGTCGGCGTCGAACTCGATGCCGTCGGCGATCACGTGTACCTTGCGCGGGGCCGCACCGTCGTTGATGGTCTCGATGCCGGTGATGGTGAACGTCTCGTTACCGGTCAGGCCCAGCGACGCGGCCGACTGGCCGGCCGGGAACTGCAGGGGCAGCACGCCCATGCCGATCAGGTTCGACCGGTGGATGCGCTCGTAGCTCTCCGCGATGACCGCCCGGACGCCCAGCAGCATGGTGCCCTTGGCCGCCCAGTCACGCGAGGAGCCGGTGCCGTACTCCTTGCCGGCCAGCACGACCAGCGGCACGCCCGCCTGCCCGTACGCCTCGGCCGCCTCGAAGATGGTGGTCTGCTCGCCGGTCAGCTGGTTGACCGTGAACCCGCCCTCGACGCCCCGTACCAGCTGGTTGCGCAGCCGGATGTTGGCGAAGGTGCCCCGGATCATCACCTCGTGGTTGCCGCGGCGGGAACCGTAGGAGTTGAAGTCCTTCTTGTCCACGCCGTGCTCGGCCAGGTACCGCCCGGCCGGCGAGTCGGCCTTGATGGAGCCGGCCGGCGAGATGTGGTCGGTGGTCACCGAGTCGCCCAGCAGCGCCAGCACCCGTGCCCCGTCGATGTCCTCCACCGGGGCCGGCGACGCGGCCATGCCCTCGAAGTACGGGGGCTTACGCACGTAGGTCGACTCGGTCTCCCAGGCGAAGGTGTCCCCGGTGGGCGTGGGCAGCGAGCGCCACCGCTCGTCGCCGGCGAACACGTCGGCGTAGTCCTTGGTGAACATGTCCGCCGACACGGCCACGTCGATGACGTCCTGCACCTCGCGCGGCGAGGGCCAGATGTCGGCCAGGTACACCGGCTTGCCGTCGGTGTCGGTGCCCAGCGGCTCCCGGGTGAGGTCCAGGTCCATGGTGCCGGCGATGGCGTACGCGACGACCAGCGGCGGGGACGCCAGGTAGTTCATCTTCACGTCCGGGTTGATCCGGCCCTCGAAGTTGCGGTTGCCGGACAGCACGCTGACCACGGTGAGGTCCTCGGCGTTGACTGCCGCCGAGATCTCCTCCGGCAGCGGACCGGAGTTGCCGATGCAGGTGGTGCAGCCGTACCCGACCAGGTTGAAACCCAGCTTCTCCAGGTACGGCACCAGGCCGGCCTTCTCGTAGTAGTCCATGACCACCTTGGAGCCCGGCGCCAGGGTGGTCTTGACCCACGGCTTGCGGGACAGGCCCTTGTCCACCGCGTTGCGGGCCAGCAGCGCGGCGCCGATCATGACCTGCGGGTTGGAGGTGTTGGTGCAGGACGTGATCGACGCGATCACCACCGCGCCGTGGTCCAGCTCGACCGTGGTGCCGTCGGCCAGCGTCACCGGGGTCACGTCGTGCGCCCGGTGGCCGTCGCCGCCACCGTTGGACGCCGGGGAGTCGGAGGCGGGGAAGCTCTCCCGGCTCTCCTCGTCCACCCCGTCCTCGGCGACGTAGTCCGGCAGCGCGGCGCGGAAGGCGCTCTTCGAGTCGGTCAGCGCGATGCGGTCCTGCGGCCGCTTGGGCCCGGCGATGCTGGGCACCACCGTGGACAGGTCCAGCTCCAGGCGCTCCGAGTACTCCGGCTCACGCGCCGGGTCGTGCCACAGGCCCTGCTCCTTGGCGTACGCCTCGACCAGCGCGGTCTGCTCGGCGGAGCGGCCGGTCAGCCGCAGGTACCGGACGGTCTCGTCGTCGATCGGGAAGATGGCGCAGGTGGAGCCGAACTCGGGGCTCATGTTGCCGATGGTGGCCCGGTTGGCCAGCGGCACGGCGCCCACCCCGGAGCCGTAGAACTCGACGAACTTGCCGACCACGCCGTGCTTGCGCAGCAGCTGCGTGATGGTCAGCACCAGGTCGGTGGCCGTCGCGCCCTCGGGCAGCTGGCCGTTGAGCTTGAAGCCGACCACCCGGGGGATGAGCATGGAGACCGGCTGGCCGAGCATGGCCGCCTCGGCCTCGATGCCGCCCACGCCCCAGCCCAGCACGCCCAGGCCGTTGACCATCGTGGTGTGCGAGTCGGTGCCCACGACCGTGTCGGGGTAGGCCACCCCGTCGCGATCGAAGACCACCCGGGCCAGGTGCTCGATGTTGACCTGGTGCACGATGCCGGTACCGGGCGGCACGACCTTGAACTCGTTGAACGCGGTCTGGCCCCAGCGCAGGAACTGGTAGCGCTCCTTGTTGCGGCCGTACTCGAACTCGACGTTGCGCTCGAAGGCGTCGGGCCGGCCGAACACGTCGGCGATCACGGAGTGGTCGATGACCAGCTCGGCGGGGGCCAGCGGGTTCACCTTGGTGGCGTCGCCGCCCAGCTCCCGCACCGCCTCACGCATGGTGGCCAGGTCGACGACGCACGGTACGCCAGTGAAGTCCTGCATCAGCACCCGTGCCGGGGTGAACTGGATCTCCACGTCGGGGTTGGCGGACGGATCCCAGCCGCCCAGCGCCCGGATGTGGTCGGCGGTGATGTTCGCGCCGTCCTCCGTGCGCAGCAGGTTCTCCAGGAGGATCTTCAAGCTGTAGGGCAGCCGGTCGTGACCGGGCACCTGGCCGATCCGGTAGATCTCGTAGCTCGCGTCGCCGACGCGTAGCTGGCTCTTCGCACCGAAGGTGTCGAGGCTCGCCACGTCGAAACTCCTTAACAAGTCGTCGCTGTGGAGCAGTCTCCCGCAACACGCTTCCGGTGGCGCGTCGGGGTCCAAAGAAACCGTACGTCCGTCTTGCTAGGGTCGCAAGACCGTACTCCTTCTGCCAGGTGTCAGGTTGCGATAACTCGATTCGATCCATTGCACGCCGAGCGCAGACTGAGCGCATGCAGGTTCATTTCCACCGTACCGACGGTTCTGGTGGCTACGCGGTGCTCATGCGTCGCGATGACGGGCTCACCGTCCGCCTGCCGGGTCTCGACCAGACCTGGCGAGTTCCTCACGATCTGGTGCATTTTGTCGCCGAGCGGGAATTTCGCCTCGGCCACGGCGTCTTCGGCAGCATCGCGGCTGGAGCGATGTTCGCCAACATGGCCGTGGTCAGCGGCCGGCCGCGCTACGACGCGAAGGTGCGTTCACGGGCGGTTATCAAGGCGTACGCGGCCGAACTCAGCCTCGCCGAGGTGCTCTCCGGCGTGGTGCACGACGGGGTGGAGCACGAGGTGAAGGCGGCCATCGTCTACCGGCAGGTGCTGGAGGCGTGGGGGAGCCTGCGCTCCGCCCCCTGTCCGTACCAGGCGGCGACGCTGCGCCGCTGCCTGGTGCTGCTGGACGCACTGGACGACAAGTGGCGCGCGGTGGCGGTCGGCGACCGGCTGGCGCTGCGCTGGGAGCTGCCCGGCGGGCCGGCTTGGCAGGTCGCGGCCCGCTGATCAGAATCGCGAACTCCATCCGAGGGTGAGGCACCCCCGCGGGCGTCGGGCCATCCGCCCGGCGCCCGCTGCGCTACCCGCGGCGAGCGGGTCCGGCTCGGCGCGCCGGGGCTCGGCAGGTCGAAGCAGTGGGGTCGGGCGACGGGTCAGCTTTGGCGGGTCGGCGGTTCGGCGGCCGCGGCGCGCTGCTGCTCCTCCAGGAACCGTTCGACCAGGCCCCGGATCACCGCCGCCATGCTGAAGCTGTGCTCGTTGCACCAGCCGCGCAGCCGCTCGTGCTGCTCGGTGGGCAGCCGGATGTTCACCAGTTGATTGCCCTCCCCGGTGATCAGCCCGGTGGCGAGGTCGCGGTGATCGAGCAGGTCGCGGTGCAGTGCGGGCCCCAGTGCCCAGCTCCTGCGCACGACCCGACCGAGCAGCCAGGCCGAGATCTCCTGGCGGTCGGCGGGACTGAGCGTTTCCAGCAGCGCGGCCAGCTTCTCGGCGGGCCCGTTCTCAGACGCCATGGGCACGACGATAGCGTGCGATAGCGTCCACTATCGCGGTGCCGACGTGCCAATGTCAGGTCCGGTACCCGACCCGGGATCACGATTCACCGTGATTACGCCTGATGCACGAATTATTCGTGTTTCACGCTACTTGTGCCGCTTCCACCCCTACCGTCGAGCAAGGGAACCGGTGGTGCACCGGCCAGCCTGGCCGGCGGTACCGGCCGGACTTTGATCGACGAGGACGGAGACACCGATGTCCCAGGATGAGAGGCGCGGCTTGGGCGGCTGGCCCGGAGCGCGGCGGCGCCACCCGGTCGGGTGGGCGCTGGTCCGGGGTCTGATGGCCGGGAGCCTGGTCGCCGGCGTCGGCGGGTTGGCCGCCCTGGATCGCCTGGCCGGTGCGCCCGAGCCGAGCCCGGCGGCACTGGCCGCCGCGAGCGGCCCGGACGGCGCGAGCACGGGCGCCACGGGCAGCGGCGCCACGGGCAGCGGAGCCACCGGCGGTCCGGGCACCGGTACGCCGGTGGCCTGCGACCCGGACGCGCTGATCCGGGCGATCACGCTGGCCAACGGGCGCCAGGGCGACACGCTGTCGCTGGCCAGCGGGTGCACGTACACGCTGACGGCCAACCAGGGCGGGAACGGGCTGCCGCCGATCGCGCAGCGGATCGTCGTCAACGGCAACGGCGCCACGATCACGCGGGCGGCCGGGGCGGACCCGTTCCGGTTCTTCGACGTCTCGTTGGGTGGCGACCTGACCCTCAACGACGTCACGCTCACCAATGGCCTGGCCTTCCCCGCGCGCGACGGCGGCGCGATCGTGATCCGCCGGGGCGGAACCGCCGAGCTCAACCGCAGCACGCTCGCCGGCAACCGTTCCGACTTCTTCGGCGGCGCCATCCAGAACGGGGGCAGCCTGCGCATCAGCGACTCGACCGTCACCGGCAACTCCTCCGACGGCGGGGGAGGGATCGAGAACTTCGCCCGCATGGTCGTCGAGCACACCACCGTCACGGGCAACCATGCCGTCGGCGTCGGTGGCGGCATCGCGCTCGGCATCCGCGCCACCGCCTCGATCAGCGACAGCACGATCAGCCACAACGTCAGCGACGGGGTGAACATGCTGGCCGGCGGCGGCCTGAACATCGGCCCCGCGGCGACGATCACCATCATCGGCAGCTCCATCGCCGACAACACCAGCGGCGGCCCGGCCGGCGGGCTCATCGACGACCACGCCACGGTCAACCTGCGCGACACCGAGGTGACTGGCAACCATGCCTCCGGTGTCGGCGGCGGCCTGGTCAATGAGGGTGGCACGCTGGCGCTGGCGAACACCCGGGTCAGCGACAACAGTTCGGCGGTGGCGCCCGGCGGGATCTTCACCGACGTCCCCAACGTGGCGGTGGATGTCCGGTCGACCATCACCGGCAACCGGCCCACCAACTGTGCCGGCAGCCCGGCCGCGGCGCCCCGCTGTTTCGGCTGACTCCCGCCGTGGGCGTCAGAAGCTGAAGGCGGCGATGCCCAGGCCGTTGCCCGACGTGGCGGCGCGCAGCCACTCGGCGCAGGACTCGACCGCCTCCCGCAGGTCGTACCCGAGCGCCGCCCGCTGCTCGATCGTGCTCGCCCGCCACTGGTCGAACGCCTCGCGGCACTGCGCCGGAGACCACTCGCCGTACGTCGGCTCGGTCGTGTACGGCAGCGGCGACGGCGGCCGGTTGTGCCGGAAGGTGCTCACCGTGACGGCGGTGAGCCCGAGCCGGCGCAGCCCCTCGTCGACCGTCTCGAGCCAGTCGTGACGGAACGGGGCGAAGTTGAGGTTGTTCTGGCGCAGCCCGTGGTACACGCAGAGGTTGTGGTAGGCGTATCCGTACTGGTAGCCGTACCGGTCGTCGAAGGGCCCACCGTCGATCACCGCGCGGATCGCGTCCAGCCGGGTCGGCGCGCCCTCGGCGATCCGGTCGCCGAACTCCTCGTCGGCGACCGCGAGGTGGCCCTCCAACTCCACACTGATCGTGCGCAGCAGGGTTCGATCACCGGAGCCGACTACTGCCGTGAGTTCGTCGAGGTCGAGGGCGTAGATCTCCATCATGGCCACCGGGAGAACCTAAGCGGCTCCGGTCCGGGCCCGCCGGCCGGGGCCGATCCGAGTGTCGGCGGCCCCGGGGCGGTCGAACGTGCGCGTCTCGGGTGCGTGTGGTGGCCGGGTGCGTGTGGTGGCAGCGTGTATGCGGTGGCCGGGCCTGCTCAGCCGGGCAGGCGGGGGCCGGCCTCACGCTGCGCGGCGAGCCAGGACTCGACGTCGTCGGCGGTGCGCGGCAGCCCGGCGGAGAGCACCTGGGCGCCGGCCGAGGTCACCAGCACGTCGTCCTCGATGCGGATGCCGATGCCGCGCAGCTCCTCGGGGACCAGCTCGTCGTCCGGCTGGAAGTACAGGCCGGGCTCCACGGTCAGCACATACCCCTCGCCGATGGTGCCCTCCCGGTACCGCTCGCGACGCGCGTTCGCACAGTCGTGCACGTCCAGGCCGAGCATGTGGCCGAAGCCGTGCAGGCTCCAGCGCCGGTACAGCGTCGACTCCTTGCTCATCGCCTCGTCCACGCCGACCGGCAGCAGGCCGAGGTCGAACAGTCCACCGGCCAGCACGCGCATGCAGGTCTGGTGGATTTCGTCGAAGCCGACGCCCGGCTTGATCGCGTCGATGCCGGCCTGCTGGGAGGCGTACACCAGGTCGTAGATCTGGCGCTGGACCGGGCTGAACGTGCCCGACACCGGAACCGTGCGGGTGACGTCGGCCGTGTACAGCGCCCGGTTCTCCACGCCCATGTCCATCAGCAGCAGGTCGCCCGGGCGGGTCTGCCCGTTGTTGCGTACCCAGTGCAGGATCGCGCCGTGCGCGCCGTTGCCCACGATCGAGCCGTACCCGACCTGGTTGCCGTCGTGGCGCGCGCGCAGCCCGAAGACCCCGTCGAGCAGGCGCTCGGAGACCGGCCGGTCGGCGGGCAGCACCCGGGCGACGTCCTCGAAGCCGCGCACGGTGGCGTCGATGGCGTCCCGCAGCTGGGCGATCTCCCAGTCGTCCTTGACCAGCTTCAGCTCCGACAGCGCCGTGGCCAGCTCGGCGTCGCGGCGGGGGTTGCCGCGCACCGCCGCGTCCACGGCCGGGTCGAAGCCGCGCAGCACCCGGGTGCGGCCCGGGGCGCAGTCGTCGAGCACGGTCGGCAGGTCGTTGAGGTGAGCGGTCTCGATGCCCAGCTCGGCGGCCTTCTCGGTCAGCGTGTGCCGGCGGCCGATCCACAGCTCGCCGTAGGCGCGGTCGCGAAAGAACTCGTCGGTGTCGCGGGGTGAGCGGGGCCGAACGTAGAGTGTCGCCGTCCCGTCGGGGCGCAGGACGAGCACCGCGTCCGGGTCGTGCTCGCCCGTGAGGTACACGAAGTCGCTACCCGGCCGAAACGGGTAGGAAGTGTCGTTCGCGCGTACCTTTTCCCGACCGGTCGGTATGATCAGCGTCTCGCCGGGAAAGGCCTCGGACAGCGCGGATCGTCGCCTGGCGTAGTTCGCGGCCTCGGGGCCGGGCGCCACGTCGAGCGGGGTGTCGCGCCAGCCGCTCCGCATGAAGGCCAGGAACTTTTCCGGGAAATCGGGGTCATGAGTCTGGCTGCCGGAGACCTTGTCACTCATGCTCAAGAACCTATCGTGCCAGTCGGGCCAGGGCCACGAGCCGACCATGAAAGGATGACCGCCATGTGCGGACTCCTGACGTTCATCAGCTCCCGCGGCAACGCGCCGGCCTACCGGGACGCGGTGGCCAGGGCTCTGGAGAGCCTGCATCACCGTGGCCCGGACGAGACCGGCGTCG
The DNA here is from genome assembly GCF_039543385.1 of Rugosimonospora acidiphila. NCBI lineage: Bacteria > Bacillati > Actinomycetota > Actinomycetes > Micromonosporales > Micromonosporaceae > Rugosimonospora > Rugosimonospora acidiphila. The sequence continues at coordinate 59,832 of NZ_BAABJQ010000016.1, read as the reverse complement.
AGGTGGTCGGCTCGGATGTGATCTTCGCCCACAAGCGGCTGTCCATCATCGATGTGGCCGGCAGCCACGAGCCGCTGCCCTACGAGGGGGGCAGGTACCTGCTCACCTTCAACGGCGAGATCTACAACTACATCGAGCTGCGCGACGAGCTGATCCGGGACTACGGCGCCCGGTTCGACACCGGGGGCGACGGCGAGGTGATCGTCGCCGGGTTCCACTACTGGGGCGAGGCGGTCGTCAACCGGCTGCGCGGGATGTTCGCCTTCGTGATCGTCGATACCTTCCAGAAGCTGGTCTTCGGCGCCCGCGACCCGTACGGCATCAAGCCGCTGTTCCACTTGGTCACCGGCGACGGGCTCTTCCTGGCCAGCGAGAAGAAGGCGCTGCTGCCGTTCCTGCCCCAGGACTTCTACGGCAACGTCGACGGCCACGGCGCGGTGGACACCGCCAACCTGTCGCACTACCTGACGCTGCAGTACGTGCCGGAGCCGGGCACCCTGCACCGGGGTATCGGCCGGGTCGGCTCCGGCGAGTGCTTCACGTACCGGGCCGGTGGCCCCTTCGCCACCCGCCGCTACTACCAGCCCCAGTTCCGGCCCACCCCGACCAACGATCCGGAGTCGCTGTACCGGCGCATCCGCGAGACCCTGCGCGAGAGCGTCCGGATGCACATGCGCTCGGACGTGCCGGTCGGCGCGTTCCTGTCCAGCGGCATCGACTCCACCGCCGTGGTGGCGCTGGCCCGCGAGTTCAATCCGAACATCCTGACCTTCACCGTCGGGTATGACGTGCCCGGATACTCCGAGATCGAAGTGGCCCAGGACTCCGCCCGCCACCTCGGCGTGACCACCATCCCGACCAAGATCGGGCCGCAGGACATGATGGAGGCGCTGCCGAAGATCGTCTGGCACCTGGACGATCCGGTGGCCGACCCGGCCCTGGTGCCGCTGTACTTCGTGGCGAAGAAGGCGTCCGAGTACGTGACCGTGGTGCTGTCCGGCGAGGGTGCCGACGAGTTCTTCGGCGGGTACACCATCTACCGCGAGCCGCTGTCGCTGTCGACCATCAACGGACTGCCCAACCCGGTACAGAAGGGGCTGCGCAAGGTCGCCCAGGTGATGCCCCAGGGGGTCAAGGGCAAGAGCTTCCTGGAGCGGGGCACCACCCCGATCGAGGAGCGCTACTACGGCAACGCCCGGATGTTCACCGAGGCGGAGAAGCGCGAACTGCTGCGCCGCTACGACGACCGGGTGCGCTACACCGACATCACCGGGCCGGTCTACGCCGAGGCGGCCGCCGCCGGCCTGGACGACGTGACCAAGATGCAGTACGTCGACCTGTACACCTGGCTGCGCGGCGACATCCTGGTCAAGGCGGACCGGATGTCCATGGCGCACTCGCTGGAGGTGCGGGTGCCGTTCCTGGACCGGCCGGTCTTCGACGTGGCCGCGTCGATCCCGGTCGACCTGAAGCTGCCGCCGCACTCCACGGACACCAAGTTCGCGATGCGCCAGGCACTGCGCGACGTGGTTCCGCCGGCCATCGTCAACCGCAAGAAGCTGGGCTTCCCCACCCCGACCCGGGTGTGGCTGGCCGGCGAGATGTACGACTGGGCGCATCACATCTTCGACCGCTCCGGCGCCGGTGACCTACTCGACCTGAACTACGCCCGCAACCTGCTGCAGGCGCACAAGCGCGGCGAGGCGGACTACTCCCGCAAGGTCTGGACGGTGCTGGTGTTCTGCGTGTGGCACGCGATCTTCGTGGAGCGCTCGCTGAACCCGGGGATCACCCGCGCCCAGTCCGCGCTGCTGACCAAGCCGGTGGTCGGCTCGATGGTGCGCTGAGCGCCCCGCTGGGCCCGGCCGGTGCGCCCAGCGCGTCCGGCGGGCTCCGACCGGCGGCCTCATCGATTACCCGCGTGACCGGCGGGTACCGGCTGCGGGGATGGATCGGGTCACCGGGGGCTGGCGGGAGCGCGCGCGCTCCGGGCCGGCGCGCCTGGCGCTGCTGATCATCCTCTCCGCGGTACCGGCCGGGGTCGAGGCCGGCCTGGTGCGCGCCGGCGGCTTCACCACCACGATCAGCCTGGCCCCGCACGTCAGCGCGGTCTGGCCGTACGGGACCTTCCATGATCTGCTCTGGGTGCTGGTCTATCACCGGTCGTGGGCCGGGTTCGTGCTCGAATCGCTGGCCGCCATCGCGTTCCGCGGGCTGCTGGGTGCCGGCCAGACCGCGCTGGCCTGGCCGCCCGGGGTGGCGCGCCCACCGCTGGGCCGGCTGGTCCTGCGCAATCTCGGGTTCGCCGCCCTGCTCGGGGCGCTGCTGTCCCCGTGGGCCGCGCTGGGCATCGTCGCCTCGGAGGTGTCGGTCTCCTGGTACCTGGCCGGCGAGCTGGTACCGCTGCTGATCATGGCGCCGTTCCTGCAGCGGGGTGGGATCGTGCCGGGCTGGTGGCGGGGCTTCCCGCCGGCCGGCGCCGTCGCGCTGTCGTTCGTCAACGTCGTGACGCTCACGGCCGGCAGCGCGCTGCTGTGGTGGTCCCCGCCCTCGGTGACGGTGCCGATCGCGGTGCTCGTCGGCGGGGTCAACGGGGTCCTGTGGCGCTTTGCCGTACGGGTGGCGGTGGCGCACCGGCCGGTCCGGTGGCGGCGGGTACCGGTCACGCCGGGCGTGATCGCGGTCGTGGTCGCCCTCACGGCCGGCCTCGGCTGGGTGTCCGTGATGGACGTGCACCGGCAGGAGCGCACGGAGCCGGACCCGATCCTGCGGCTGGAGGACCTCGACGCCGGCCATCCGGTGATCTTCCTGGCCGGCTACGACTCCCAGTACGGCGGCGAGCCCAGCGGGCGCGCCCTGCCCATCGTGCGCTTCTCCTACCGGGGCTCGGACGGCGCCGGGCGTCCCCGTCCCTACCTGGCGATCGACACCCACCGATCGCTGCCGGCCGGCGCGCGGATGCTGGCCGACCAGGTCGACCGGGTGCACCGCGCCACCGGGCGGCCGGTGGCGCTGGTGGCCCTGAGCGAGGGCGCGTTCATCGCGCAGGTCTACCTGCGGACCATGCCGCACCCGGCGGTCGATCGGGTGGCGCTGCTCAGCCCGCCGGTGCGGGCCGGGCGCGTCTACTATCCGCCGCGCGGGGCCGACACGGGGTGGGGCGTGGCCACCGGGTGGGAGCTGCGCGGCCTCTTCGGGCTGCTCAGCCTGGCCGACGGCCTGCCCAACAGCGCCGACGAGCCGTTCGTCCGGTCGCTGATGGACGACGCGCCACTGTTCCGGGGCAACCGGATCCTGTGCCCGGAGCGGGGGGTACGGACCGTCGCGTTCCTGTCCACCGGGGACGCGATCACGGTCTCGCCCGACCTGCGTCCGCGCGTCCCGGTGGTGGAGGTGGCGGCCGTGCACGGCCTGCTGATCGACGGGCCGGGTGACCGGCGGCGGCTGGCCGAATTCATCAACTCCGGCCAGGTGCGGCAGCACCGGGAATGGGACTACGCGGCCCTGCAGTGGGCGGGAGCCGCCTGGCAGGCGCCCGCGCTACGGGTGCCGTGGAACCCGGCCTGGCGGGGGGTCGCGGGCAGGTCCGACCACAGCTTCCCGGTCAACGCGTGCCCGCTGGGGTGACCCTCGTGGGCAGGGCGCGGCGGCGCGGAGCGCGGGGGAGCGGCGGTGGGGGAGGGGCGGCGGGGAGGGCCGAAGTGACGGGCGGGGGAGGGCTCAGACGCCGCCGGTCAGCTCGGCGAAGCCCCGGCGCACCGCCACCAGGGAGGCGTCCGGGCCGAACGGGGACCTGGCCGCGACGGCCTGTTCGGTCGCCCGGTCGCGGTGCCCGTAGCGGATCAACCAGTCCAACTCGCTGAGCTGCCCGTGCTGGTGTTCGACGAATCCGCGGTCGACCGGTGCGCCGTGGCCGGGCACCACCACCGCGTCGGTCGAGATCAGGTTCAGCAGGGCGGCGACGGTCTCGGGCCACTCCAGCGGATACGAGTCGCCGAAGTCGGGCGGGGCACCCTGTTCGACGAGGTCGCCGGCCAGCACGACGCCGGCATCCGCCACCAGCACGACCAGGTCGCCCTCGGTGTGCCCGCGCCCGAGGTGGCGCAGCTCCACCCGCCGGCCGCCCACGTCCAGGGTGGCCGCCCGGTGCACCACCCGGTTCGGTACGGCGATGACCGCGCGGCCCAGGTCCTCGGCGAGCTCCGGCTCGGTCGGCAGCCACTGCTCGTACCAGGTGTGCTGCCAGCGCGGCCCGTGGTCGCGCAGCTGGGCGACGGCGTCCCGGTGCGCCCAGATCGCGCCCCCGGCCTCGCCGAAGGCGGCGTTGCCGAAGCAGTGGTCGAAGTGGTGGTGGGTGTTGACCAAAGCCAACGGCGCCGGGGTCACCCGGCGGACCTCCTCCGCCAGCGCGGCGCCCTGGGCCGGGCCGGACAGGGTATCGACCAGCAGCGCCCGGTCCTCGCCGACGATCAGCGTCGCGTTGACGTCGAGCACGGGGTGGCGGTGCACGTACACGCCGGGGGCGACTTCGGCGAGACCCGCCATTACGAGTACGCCTTCGCCACGAAGGTCTCGCGGTCCACGATCACCCGCTCCACCTGGATCCGCGCGGCCACCTGCTCGCCCTGTCGCAGGGTGACCACGAAACTCAGCCGCCGGCCGTCCACCTCGGAGATCACGGCCTCGGCCACCACGAGGCCGCCGACCGGCGTGGCGGCCAGATGCTCCAGCTCGACCCGTACGCCCACCGTGGTGGCCCCGGCGGGCAGCCGCCCGGCGGTCAGCGCGACCGTGGCCGCCTCGGCCAGAGCCAGCGCCCGGGGCGTGCCCAGCACGGGCACGTCCCCGGAGCCGAGCGACTGCGCGGTGTCGGCGTCGGTGACGGTGAGCTGTACCCGCGTGGCGAGTCCGGGGCGCAAGTCCATGACCGAAGCCTACGTATCCGCGCGCCGGTGGGCGGCGGTGCCGGGCGACGGCGTGTTCAGCGGGGCGCCAACGGGTAGCGGGCGCCGGCGGCGGCCACGTCACGGTCGCCCGACCCGGCCTGTACCAGCGCCTGCCACACCGGCGTGACCGCCTCGGCGACCGGCAGGTCCACGCCGCGCTCGCGGGCCGCCTCGACCACCAGGGCGATGTCCTTGGTGGCGTGCTTGAGCGGGAAGCCGGCCTCGAGTTGGCCCGCCAGCAGGTTGCGCCCCTTGGTCAGCGCCCACGGCGCGGCCACCGCCGTGCCCTCCATCGCGTCGAGGATCGTGGCCGGCTCGATGCCCAGGCAGTCGCCCAGCGCCAGGGTTTCGGCGATGCCCTCCGCGATCACGGCCAGCCAGGTGTTGAGGGCCAGCTTGACGGCGCTGCCCCGGCCGGCGGCGCCGAGCCAGAGGGTCCGGGTGCCGAGGGTGTCGAACAGCGGCTGTACCCGGTCGCGCAGCTGGTCCGCCCCGGAGGCCAGGATCAGCAGCTTGCCCTGGCGGGCCGGCACGTCGGTGCCCAGCACCGGCGCGTCGACCAGGTCGAGCCCCCGCGCCGCCGCCAGCTCGATCAGCTTCTCGGTGGCCCGCACGCCGATCGTGCCCATCTGTACCCAGGTGGTGCCGGCCGCCGGCCGCGCGGTGTCGATCACATTCTCGGTCGCGTCACCGTCGGTGAGCATGGTCAGCACCAGGTCCGCGCCCTTGACGGCGTCGGCGGCGTCGGTGACGACCTGGACGCCCTGCGCGGCAAGCCCCTCGGCGTGCGCCGCGGTGCGGTTCCAGGCGCGCACCTCGTAGCCGTGTTCGGCGAGGTTCGCCGCGATCGCGCCGCCCATGTGCCCGGTGCCGAGGATGGTGACCCGGGCCGGTGTCGTGGTGTTGTTCTGCATGGCCGGTGATCCTCTCGTCGGGGTCGCGGTTTCGTACCCGGACACGCCGGCCGAAAACCCCGACGTGACGCGCTCGACGCCGGCTACCCGGCCGCGCCGGATCCGGCCTCCGGATCGGCGGACGCGGGCGGCTGCCCGATGGGCCGGGGCGGCTGCCCGGCGGTCGGCTGGTCGGCGGGCTGCGGCGGCTGGTTGGCGGGTTCGGTTGGCTGGTCGCCGGGTGGCGCGTCCGGGTCGACGGGCGTCACCTCGCGGAGGAAGCCGCGGGCGGACAGGAAGTCGCCGAGGCTGTCGCGGTGCTGGGCGCAGGCGAGCCAGGTCTTGCGCCGCTCGGGCGGGTGCAGCTTCGGATTGTTCCAGCGCAGCGCCCACTCGGCGGACGCGCGGCAACCCTTGGCGGAACAGAGGAGGATGTCACTCACTCCGTAATGATTGAGCGCCGGGCGGCCACGGGGGAAGCCGCCCGGCGACGGGTGAATCGTACCGCCGAACACGCCCCTGGTGTCTACCCGTTGCGTGTGCCGAATCGGGCGTTTTCCCGGAGCGGAACACCGATCCTGATCATCGGATGCGTCGGGGAGGAGCGAGCGGGTATTTTGATCGAGCAGTCCCGGTCCGTGCGCGCGTGCTGGGCGCCGCGTGCCAAGCTAGGTTGGTCATACTCGTTTGAAATGCCTGGAGGACCGGTGGCCCAACCGACCCCGCCCCCGTCCACGCCGACCTCAGCACCGAGCAGCACCCCGGCTCAGGACGCGGGTCTGCTTGAGCGCGCGCTGTTCGAGGTCAAGCGCGTGATCGTGGGTCAGGACCGGATGATCGAGCGGATGTTCGTCGCGCTGCTCGCCCGCGGGCACTGCCTGCTCGAGGGGGTGCCGGGGGTCGCCAAGACGCTGGCGGTGGAGACCCTGGCCCACGTGGTCGGCGGCTCGTTCGCCCGCATCCAGTTCACGCCGGACCTCGTCCCGGCCGACATCGTCGGCACCCGGATCTACCGGGCATCCAGCGAGAAGTTCGACGTCGAGTTGGGCCCGGTCTTCGTCAACTTCCTGCTGGCCGACGAGATCAACCGCGCGCCGGCCAAGGTGCAGTCCGCACTGCTGGAGGTGATGGCCGAGCAGCAGGTGTCGGTCGGCGGTCAGACCCACGAGGTGCCCCTGCCGTTCCTGGTCATGGCCACTCAGAACCCGATCGAGCAGGAGGGCGTGTACCCGCTGCCCGAGGCGCAGCGCGACCGGTTCCTCATGAAGATCCAGGTGGGGTACCCGACCGACGCGGAGGAGCGGGAGATCGTCTATCGGATGGGCGTGGCGCCGCCCGAGCCGGTACCGGTGTTCAACACCGACGACCTCGTGAAGCTGCAGAGCAAGGCGGACGAGGTGTTCGTGCACAACGCGCTGGTGGACTACGCGGTCCGGCTGGTGCTGGCCACCCGGGCACCGGCCGAGCACGGCATGCCCGATGTCGCCCCGCTCATCCAGTACGGCGCCAGTCCCCGCGCGTCGCTGGGCATCGTGCGCTCCACCCGGGCGCTGGCCCTGCTGCGTGGGCGGGACTACGCGCTGCCCCAGGACCTGCAGGACATCGCGCCGGACATCCTGCGCCACCGGCTCGTGCTGTCCTACGACGCGCTGGCCGACGACATCCCGGCCGACCAGATCATCGACCGGATCCTGTCCGCCGTCCCGTTGCCCACGGTGGCGCCCCGGCAGAACGCGACGCCGGCGGGCGGCGCACCTGGCGGCAACCACCACGGGTACCCGCAGACTCCGGCGGCCGCGCAGGCCGCCGCCTGGCCGACCTCAGGGCGACCGGTATGACGGTGGTGCCGGCGTGAGTCGGGACATGCTCGGCCTGCTGCGCAGGTTACGCAGGGATCCGCGGGGTGACCTGGCGGCTGACGCGACGGGTACCCCCAGCCCCAGTTCGGGGCACGGCGAACTGCCGCTTTCGGCCAACCGGGCCGAGCCCGCGCTGAGCAAGCTGCAGCTGCTGGTCACCCGGAAGCTGGACGGGCTACTGCAGGGCGACTACCTGGGGCTGCTGCCCGGTCCCGGCACCGAGGTGGGCGAGTCGCGGGAGTACCTGCCCGGCGACGACGTGCGCCGGATGGACTGGCCGGTCACCGCGCGTACCACCATCCCGCACGTGCGACAGACCGACGCCGACCGGGAGCTGGAGACCTGGCTGGCGGTCGACCTGTCGGCGAGCCTCGACTTCGGCACCGCCGCCTGCCTCAAGCGCGACCTCGCGGTCGCCGCCGCGGCCGCGGTCAGCCACCTCACGGTGCGCGGCGGCAACCGGATCGGCGCGGTGATCGGCACGGGCGAGCAGATCACCCGGATGCCCGCCAAGGCGGGGCGCAAGGACGCCCAGGGGCTGCTGCGGGCCCTCGCGCACACGCCGGTGCGCCCCGGGCGTACCGACCTGGGCGGCCTGATCGACTCGCTGAACCGGCCGCCCCGCCGGCGCGGCCTGACGGTGGTGATCTCCGACTTCATGGTGGCGCCCGGCCAGTGGGCCCGGCCCATGCGCAAGCTCGGGGTCCGCCACGACGTGCTGGCCATCGAGATCGTCGACCCGCGCGAGCTGGAGCTGTCCGACGCCGGGGTGATGGAGTTCGTCGACCCGGAGACCGGCCGGTTGCACGAGGTGCACACCGGTGACGCGCAGTTGCGGGCCCGCTACGCGGCGGCGGCCGCCGCCCAGCGCGCCGAGATCACCTCCGCGCTACGGGCCGCCGGCGCCGCGCACCTGCGGCTGCGTACGGACCGTGACTGGCTACTGGATATCGTTCGGTTTGTCGCGGCGCAAAGACACGCGCGCACCAGGGGGACCACCCGATGATTCGCTTCCTCGACCCGCTCTGGCTGCTGGCCCTGATCCCGGTGCTGGCGCTGGCCGGGATCTACGTGCTGCGCCAGCTGCGTCGGCGCTCCTACGCCGTGCGGTTCACCAACGTGTCGTTGCTGGAGAAGCTGGCTCCGCGCGGCCTGGGGTACCGCCGGCACCTTGCGGCCGGCGCGTTCCTGCTGATGCTGGTGACCCTCGGCTGCGCGATGGCGCGGCCGGCCACGGACGCCAAGCAGCCGCTGGAGCGGGCCACCGTCATCGTCGCGATCGACGTGTCGCTGTCGATGCAGTCCAGCGACGTGGCGCCGACCCGGATCGAGGCGGCCAAGGTGGCGGCGAAGCAGTTCGTCAAGGAGCTGCCCGACTCGTACAACATCGGGCTGGTCTCGTTCGCGAAGACGGCCAACGTGCTGGTTTCGCCCGCCAAGGACAAGGCGGCGGTGGACCAGGCCATCGACGGGCTCCAGCTCAACGAGGCCACGGCCACCGGTGAGGCGGTGTTCACCAGCCTGTCGGCCATCGCGTCGGTGCCGGCCGACGGCGCGTCCGGGCCGCCCCCCGCCCGCATCGTGCTGCTCTCCGACGGGTACCGCACCGCGGGCCGGCCGATCGAGGACGCGGCCAACGCGGCGAAGGCGGCCAATGTGCCGGTGTCCACCATCGCGTTCGGCACCGACGAGGGCACCGTGCAGATCCAGGGCCAGACCCAGCGGGTACCGGTGGACCGCCCGTCGCTGCAGCAGCTGGCGCAGACCACGCACGGGCACTACTACGAGGCGGCCAGCCTGTCCCAGCTCAAGCAGGTCTACCAGGACATGGGCAGCTCGATCGGGTTCAAGACGGTGCCGCGGGAGATCACCCAGTGGTACGTGGGCGTGGGGCTGCTGTTCGCCTTCGCGGCGGCCGGGATGAGCCTGCTGTGGACCTCCCGGCTGCCCTGAGCGGCGGCCAGTGTCGGCGGGGCGGGCGGGGCGCCAGGGTCGGCCTGATCGGCGCGCGGCCGGGGCGGCGCACGGTTGCGCCGCCGGTCGTGATCGGGCTCACCTGCCGCTGGCGTTCTTGACCAGCATGAAGACGACACCCACCCAGATGGTGACCAGGGCAAAGGTCAGCGGTACGGCGTAACGGCTCATCGACGGCTCCCGGACTTGAGGAGTGACGCGGGGAAAGCGCGTGTCGAGTCGTGGTCAGCGGCGCGGCCGGAAGGGCACACGCGCGAGCGTCAGGATGCCTGACGGAGGAGTGGACCACGACTCGGAGGATCGCTATCTCGCACAGCGATCACCTCCTGTGGTCGTGGGTCTCTCAATTGCCGGCAGACATCATAGCGCAAATGACGGGCGTCGTGCCGGAGGGTGGATTTCCCCCGGACCCGGCCAGCGCCTACGCTCTGGTTGCGTCATCTCGCACATCTCGCACATCATCCACCGCACGCAAGGAGACCTCGTGGCACGTACCGTGCTGGTCACCGGGGGTAACCGGGGCATCGGCCTGGCCATCGCGCAGGCATTCGCCAAGCAGGGCGACCGGGTCGCCGTGACCCACCGGGGCAGCGGCGCGCCGGACGGACTGTTCGGCGTGCGGTGCGACATCACCGATTCCGCCGAGGTCGATGCCGCGTTCACCACGATCGAGGGTGAGCTGGGGCCGGTGGAGGTGCTGGTGGCCAATGCCGGGGTGACCGAGGACACGCTGCTCATGCGGATGTCTGAGGAGCAGTTCAACAAGGTCATCGACACCAACCTGGCCGGCGCGTGGCGGTGCGCGAAGCGCGCCAGTACCAAGATGCTGCGCGCCCGGTGGGGGCGGCTCATCTTCATCTCTTCGGTGGTCGGCCACCTCGGCGGCGCCGGCCAGGTCAACTACGCGGCCAGCAAGGCCGGCCTGGTCGGGATGGCCCGGTCCATCACCCGCGAACTGGGCAGCCGCAACATCACCGCGAACGTTGTCGCCCCCGGCTTCGTTGAGACGGACATGACCGACAATCTTCCCGAGGATGTCAAGAAGCGGTACCTGGGTCAGATCCCGGCGGGCCGCTTCGCGCAGCCGGATGAGATCGCCGGCGCGGTCACCTGGCTGGCCGGCGACTCGGCCGGTTATGTCAGCGGCGCGGTCATCCCGGTCGACGGCGGCGTCGGCATGGGCCACTGAGTCATCGGCCACTCGAGTCATAGGTCAGGGAGGCAAAGCGTGTCTGGACTGCTGGCGGGCAAGCGGCTGCTGGTCACCGGGGTCATCACGGACCAGTCGATCGCGTTCTCGGTCGCCAAGATCGCCCAGGAGCAGGGCGCGACGGTGGTGCTCACCGGTTTCGGCCGGCTGTCCCTGGTCGAGCGGATAGCCAAGCGGCTGCCGGCCGAGGCGCCCGTGATCGAGCTGGACGTGACCAACGCGGGGCACCTGGCCGGGCTGGCGGGCAAGGTTCAGTCCACCGTGGACGGACTCGACGGCGTGGTGCACTCGATCGCGTTCGCGCCGCAGAGCTGCCTGGGCGGCGGGTTCCTGGACGCTCCGTGGGAGGACGTGTCCAACGCCATCCAGGTCTCGGCGTACTCGTACAAGGCGCTGGCCATGGCCTGCATGCCGCTGATGAAGTCGGGCAGCTCACTGGTGGGGCTGACCTTCGACGCCACCAAGGCGTGGCCGGTCTACGACTGGATGGGCGTGGCGAAGGCCAGCCTGGAGTCGGTCAACCGGTACCTGGCGCTGCACCTGGGCCACCAGGGAATCCGGTCCAACCTGGTCTCGGCCGGCCCGCTGCGCACCATGGCGGCCAGGTCGATCCCCGGCTTCGAGCAGTTCGAGGAGAGCTGGACGGCCCGGGCGCCGCTGGGCTGGAGCCTGACCGACCAGGAGCCGGCCGCGCGGGCGGTAGCGGCCCTGTTGTCCGACTGGTTCCCGGCCACCACCGGCGAGGTCGTGCACGTCGACGGCGGGTATCACGCGCTGGGGGCGTGACCGGGCGCATGCCCGGCCGCACCCGCGGCGGGGGCCGACCGGGCGACCTGGTGAGATGGGCGAGTGGAGTACGACGCCTTTCTACTCGTGTCGTTCGGCGGCCCGGAGGGGCCCGACGACGTCCTGCCGTTCCTGCGTAACGTGACCCGGGGCCGGGGCGTACCGGAGGAGCGGCTGGCCGACGTCGCGGAGCACTACCGGCACTTCGGCGGCGTGTCGCCGATCAACGAACAGTGCCGCGAGCTGCTGGCCGCCATCCGGGAGCGCTTCGCCGTTGACGGGCCGGACCTGCCGATCTACTGGGGCAACCGGAACTGGCACCCGTTCCTGACCGACACCGTGCGGCAGATGCGCGATGACGGGGTGCGCCGGTCGCTGGCGTTCGTCACCAGCCCGTACGGCTCGTACTCCTCCTGCCGGCAGTACCAGGACGACATCGACCGGGCCCGGGCGGAGGTCGGCGACGGCGCGCCGGTGATCGACAAGATCCGCCACTATCATGATCACCCCGGGCACGTGGCGCCGCACGCCGACGCGGTACGGGCGGCCCTGGCCACCCTGCCGGAGCGGGAGAACGGGCGCACCCGGCTGGTGTTCACCGCGCACTCGATTCCGGTGTCCATGGCGGAATCGGCGGGCGCGGTCACCATGGCGGCGTTGACCGGCACCGCGACCGGCCGGCGGTACGAGGCGCAACTGCGCGAGGTGGCCGGGCTGGTCGCCGGTGACCTCGAATGGGACCTGGTGTGGCAGAGCCGTTCCGGCCCCCCTCAGGTGCCATGGCTCGGCCCGGACATCAACGAGCACCTCACCGCGCTGGCGGCCGGGGGCACCACCGGCGTGGTGGTCAGCCCGATCGGGTTCATCTCCGACCACCTGGAGGTGGTGTGGGACCTGGACACCGAGGCGGCACAGACCGCCAAGGCGCTCGGGCTGGACTACGTGCGGGCCGCCACCCCCGGTACCGACCCGCGGTTCGTGGAGATGATCCGAGCGTTGGTGCTGGAGCGCACCGAGCCCGGCCACCCGCGCGAGGCGCTGGGGAGGCTTCCGACCTGGGACTACTGTGAGGCCGGCTGTTGTGCGGCCCGCCGACCCGGGCCGGTAACCAACGGCTGAGATGATTTCGTCATGACGACAGTAGGAAGCGGTCCCCCGATGGCAACGTCCCGCTCTCACCCGACGCGGGTGGCCGCATGACCGAGCGTAAGCCCGTGGAGTCCTGGCTGACCGACATGGACGGGGTGCTCGTCCACGAGGGCCAGCCCGTCCCCGGCGCCCCCGAGTTCATCAACCGGTTGCGGTCCTCCGGCAAGTCGTTCCTGATCCTCACCAACAACTCGATCTACACCCCGCGGGATCTGCAGGCCCGGCTGAGCCGGATGGGCTTCGACGTGCCCGAGTCGGCGATCTGGACCTCGGCGCTGGCCACCGCGCAGTTCCTGAGCGACCAGCGGCCCAACGGCACCGCGTACGTCATCGGCGAGGCCGGGCTGACCACCGCCCTGCACGGCGCCGGGTACGTGCTGAGCAACATCGAGCCCGACTACGTCGTGCTCGGCGAGACCCGCACGTACAGCTTCACCGCGATCACCACCGCGATCCGGCTGATCCTCGCCGGAGCCCGGTTCATCTGCACCAACCCCGACGCGACCGGCCCGTCCAACGAGGGCGTCCTGCCGGCGGTGGGTTCGGTGGCGGCGCTGATCTCGAAGGCCACCAACGTCGACCCATACTTCGTGGGCAAGCCCAACCCGATGATGATGCGCTCGGCGCTGAACACGATCGGGGCGCACTCGGAGACCACCGCGATGATCGGCGACCGGATGGACACCGACGTCCTGTGCGGTCTGGAGGCCGGGCTGGAGACGATCCTGGTGCTGACCGGCATCAGCACCCGTCACGAGATCGACCGCTTCCCGTACCGGCCGTCCCGGGTGGTCGACTCGGTGGCCAACCTCATGGACGAGATCTGAGAACGCACCCGCCCGGCCGCCCGGTCGGGCCGGGGTGAGCGGGTCCGCCCGGCCTCAGGGGGCCAGGCGGGCGTTGCAGGCGGCCACCAGCGCGCGGCGGCAGGCCGTCATCAGCGGGCGCAGCGCCTCGTCGCGCCGGATCGCCTCATACCCGGTCACCGCGCCACCCGGTGCGGCCTGACCGGCCAGCGCGAGCACCTGGTCCAGCACGCTGGCGCGGGCGTAGAGCCGCCGGCAGCGGGCGTCGTAGCCCGGCGGCAGGTCGCCGGCGAAGTCCGGGCGGCGCAGCGCGGCCAGGGCGCCGGCCAGCTCGGGCCGCCACTGGGCCACGTCCAGCCGGGTCAGCTGCCCGGTGGCCTCGACGATCGCGGTGGTCAGGTCTCCCTCGGCCTCGGCGGGGCCGGGCTCGTGGCCGGCGGCGGGCACCTGCTCCAGCGGGAACATCCGCCACAGCACGGTCTCGAAGGTGTCCCCGGAGCCGGACGTGTGCCGCTGAACCTGCGGGACCAGCCCGTACCGCCCGGCGATCACGCCCTCCTCGGCCAGCAGGGCGGCCCCGGTGAACGGGCCCGGGCCGGGCAGCCCGCGCGGGTCGCCGGCGACCGGCAGAACCAGCCGGATGTCGTCGGGGCTCAGCTTGGCGAACAGGCTCAGCACGTTCGGCAGCGGCACATCCGTCCAGGTGTCCGGCGCGTCGGCGACGAGATGCTCCTCGTCACCGGCGATCTCACCGGCCACTTCGTCGTACGGCGACAGTCCTGCGCGCCAGGAGCGGACCCAGGTGACGAAGCGGGTGGAGCGGCGCACGGTCAGCGTCGCCGCATTGGCTGCGGGGGACATGCAGGCAAGGGTACGTGCCGTGCCGGGCTGATGTCTCGCCGTGGCGGGGCCGGGTGCCGGCGAGATCCAGCCGCGGCGGCGATCCGCCCGCGACGCGAACGGCCGCCCTCGCTCCCGGCCGGGCGGGCGGCTGTGGTGCCGTGCCCGACCGGGCGAGCGGCTGTGGTGCCGTGCCCGGCCGGGAGGCCGGCGGCGCCCTCGCGCGGTCGCGGCGCGGCGTCGTCCGCGTTGGTGGGGCCGCCCGATACCGTCGGGCCCATGTATGGACAGGACGTTCTCAAGGGCGACTGGCGGCGCAGGCGGGTGGTCCCGGAGGTGGACGCCGAACCGGATCTCGTGGTGGAGGACGCCGAATCGGGGTTCTGCGGCGCGGTGGTCGGATTCGAGTCCGGCGCGGTGGTGCTGGAGGACCGGTTCGGCAAGCGGCGCAACTTTCCGTTGCTGCCGGCCGCGTTCCTGCTGGACGGGGCGGTGGTGACGCTGCGGCGCCCGGCGGCCGCGCCGGTACCCGCGCAGCGCCGCGTCACCGCGAGCGGCTCGATAGCGGTACAGGGGGCGGCGGCCCGGGTCGCGCGGGCCAGCCGGATCTGGGTGGAGGGCATCCACGACGCCGCGCTGGTGGAGCGGATCTGGGGCGACGACCTGCGCGTCGAGGGCGTGGTCGTGGAGCCGCTGTCCGGCGTGGACGAGCTGGCCGCGGCGGTACGCGACTTCGGGCCCGGGCCGGCCCGGCGGCTCGGGGTGCTGGTCGACCACCTGGTCGCCGGCTCCAAGGAGAGCCGGATCGTCGCCTCGGTCACCTCGCCGCACGTGCTGGTGACCGGCCACCCGTACGTCGACATCTGGCAGGCGGTCAAGCCCGAGCGGCTGGGCATCCGGGCGTGGCCGGTGGTGCCGCCGGGGCGGCCGTGGAAGGAGGGCGTCTGCGCCGCCCTGGGCGTGGCCGAGCCGGCCGAGCTGTGGCGGCGGATCCTGGCCAGCGTGCGCGGGTACCACGACGTGGAGACGCCACTGATCAACTCGATCGAGCGGCTGATCGACTTCGTCACGGAGCCGGCGAAGTAGCCGGCGCGGTAGCCACAGCGGGCCGGGGAGGGACTGCCCGACCGGTCTGGTCCGGCGCGGCTGACCCCACGCGACGGCCCAGACCGGTCGCCGGTACCGGGGGCGGGCCCTACGGCGCCGACCACGGGTCCCGGGTGAACACGAAGGTGGCGATGTCCAGGGCGGTCACCGCCCCGGTACCGCTGCGGCGCACCATCATGATCTCGCCGTCGTTGCTGCCCGACCGGCAGCGCCACCGGTCGACGCCGTCCTGGGTGAAGCGCCACGGCGTGGCACCCGGCCGGTCCAGCGAGGAGATCACCAGCGCCCGGCCGGCGGCGTCCCAGGCGGATTCGTACTCGGTGCCCATCCACCACCACCGCCCGGTCAGCACCTCGACCTCCGGCGGCGGGGCGGCGCCCGGCCGCCACGGCGCGATGCGGGCCGGCTCCCGGTCCAGCACCGCGTCGAGCAGGTCCAGGCCGAGCCCGCTGATGCCGCCGTGGCGCAGCGTGTACGCGTTGGCGAACGCGACCACCCCGGTGCGGCTGGGCCGGTGCACCGCCAGGACGGCCAGGTACCCGGGCATCGAGCCGGTGTGCCCGACGTACACCCGCTCACCCCGCCGCCACAGCTGCACGCCCAGCCCGTGCCCGCTGGTCCAGGCGTCCACGTCGCTGATCACCACCGGGGTGCACATCTGCGCCAGGGTGGCCGGGTCCAGCACCGAGGGCACCGGGTCGGCCAGGAACGCCGCCCACCGGGCCAGGTCCCGCACCGTGGACCACAGCTGGCCGGCCGGCGCCATGGCGCCCGCGTCGTGGCGGGGCTCCTCGCGCAGGGTGCCGTGCCACGGGTGCACCACGTACCCGCGGGCGAACGGTTCGGTGGCGTGGTAGGTGGTGCGGCCCAGCTCCAGCGGCTCCAGCAGCCGCTTGGCGAGCTGGGCGTGCCAGGGCTGGCCGGCGACCCGCTCGATGAGCGCGCCCAGCACGCCGTAGACGAGGTTGGAGTAGTGGTACCGGTCGTGCGGCGGGTACGCGACCTTGCCGGCGTTGAGCCCGGCCAGCAGGTCGTCGGTGTCCATCCCGGCCGAGCGCTCCCACCACTGCCCGTCCGGTTCGCGCTGTACCCCGCCGACGTGCGCCAGCAGGTCGCGCAGGCGCACGTCGCCCAGCGGGGTGCCGGGCAGGTGCCGGTGCAGCGGGTCGTCGAGGTCCAGCCGGCCCTCGTCGCGCAGTTGCAGTACCAGCGTGGCGGTGAGGGTCTTGCTGATCGAACCGATCCGGTACTGGGTGTCCGGTTCCGGCCTGGGTAGCTCGCCGGCGCCGGACACGTGCGTGAGGGTCCCGTCGCGTACCACTCCGGCGATGAGGGAGGGGACTCGGCCGTTGGCCTGCGCCGACGCGACGATCTCGTCGACCCGGCGCGCGGTTTCGGGCAGCATGGTCCTCCTTTACCGTGCCTCGCGAGCGCCGAGGCCGTACGAGGCTGGTCGATCTTCGTCGAGGTCGGCCGAAACCCTATCCCGCCGTACCCCGCCGCCGCCCGCGGGACACGGACAATCGCCATTAGTGCATCCGCGTGCCACGATCGGAGCGTGGCCTGGTTGTGGCTCGTTGTAGGGGTGGCGCTGGCGATCGCTGAGGTCTTCACCACCACCTTCGTGCTAGTCATGCTCGCGGCCGGGGCGTTCGCCGCCGCGGCCGGCGCCGCGCTGGGTCTGCCGTGGTATCTGCAGGTCCTGGTGTTCTCGGTGGTTTCGGCGGCCGCGCTGGCACTGGCGCGTCCCGCCATCCGTAGACACCTGCAGACCGACGCGCCAGGGGCGCCCATGGGTCTGGCCGCCATCGAGGGCGCGCTGGGCCTGGTACTGGAGCGCGTCGATCTTGATCACGGATTGATCAAGATCGAGGGGGAGATGTGGAGTGCTCGTCCGTACGATGCCACCCAAGTGATCGAAAAGGGTGAGCGGGTGCGGGTCATAGAGATCAAGGGCGCTACCGCCCTTGTCTGGAGGGAGTAGTGATGGGCGCTCTCGAAGCCGTTCTCATCATCGTTGCCGCGCTGGTCGTGCTGTGGGTCGTGCTGACCGTCGTACGTTCGGTGCGGATCGTTCCTCAGCAGCGGATGGACATCGTGGAGCGGCTGGGCAAGTACCACCGCACCCTCAAGCCCGGGATGAACCTGCTGATGCCGTTCTTGGACAGCGTTCGTTCGAAGGTGGACATGCGGGAGGCCGTACAGAGCTTCCCCCCGCAGCCGGTGATCACCTCGGACAACCTGGTCGTGTCCATCGACACCGTGCTCTACTACCGGGTGGTCGACCCGGTCCGGGCCACCTACGAGATCGCCAGCTTTCTCCAGGCGATCGAGCAGCTGACCGTCACCACGCTGCGTAACGTGATCGGCTCGATGGACCTGGAGAAGGCCCTGACCAGCCGTGACGAGATCAACCAGCACCTGTCCAGCGTGCTGGACGAGACCACCGGCCGGTGGGGCATCAAGGTGACCCGGGTCGAGATCAAGGCCATCGAGCCGCCGGCGTCGATCCGGGACTCGATGGAGAAGCAGATGCGCGCCGAGCGGGACCGCCGCGCCGCGATTCTCAATGCCGAGGGCATCAAGCAATCGCAGATCCTCACCGCCGATGGCGACCGGCAGGCCGCGGTGCTGCGGGCACAGGGTGAGCGGGAGGCCCGCATCCTCCAGGCCGAGGGCCAGGCCAAGGCGATCCAGACCGTGTTCAACGCGGTGCACAGCGCCAACCCGGACTCCAAGGTGCTCGCCTACCAGTACCTGCAGGCGCTGCCCCAGATCGCGGCCGGGCAGTCGAACAAGGTGTGGATCGTGCCGGCCGAGCTGACCAAGGCGTTGGAGGGCATCGGCGGCGCCCTGGGGGGCCTGGTCCAGGACACCGGCGGGCCGACCACCACCGAGGCGAGCCTGCCCGAGGCCGACCCGTCGGTGCTTGACCAGGCGCTGGCCGAGGCGCAGGCCGTCGCGGCCGAGACCGAGCAGGAGGCGGTACGCGGGCTGCCCGCGCCTGCGCACCTGACCGCGCGCGAGGCGCTGGACTCCGGTGCGCCCGAGGTGCACGCCGCGGACCTGCTCGGCGAGCCGCCGCAGCAGCGCGAGTCCGCCTGATCCGCACGCCACCGGCCGGGCTGTCCGTTCGCGGGCAGCCCGGCCTCCGTTTTCGGCGGCCACGCGTGCACCGGCTCGCGCGGTGTGCGCCGCCCGCGGTGGGCGGTGTGCTCAGGCCCGCGCGGTGTGCGGTGTGCTCGGGCCCGTGCGGTGCGCTCGGGCCCGCGCGGCGGGCCGGCCCGGCGGCGGGTCAGAATGGCGACGTGTCACCGACCGTCACCACGATCACCGATCCCGAGGACGAGCGCATCGCGGACTACCGGGCGCTCACCGACGTCGAGCTGCGTACCCGGTGGGAGCCGCCCAACGGGCTGTTCATCGCTGAGGGCGAGCTGGTGCTGCGGCGGGCGCTGCGCGCCGGGTACCGGCTGCGTTCGGTGCTGGTCGACGCCAAGCGGGTCGACGAGATCGGCGCTGTCATCGACGACGCGGCCGTCGGCGAGCCGGCCGGTGATCAGGCGCCGTTCTACGCTGGCACCCAGGACGTGCTGAAGAAGGCCACCGGCTTCCACGTGCACCGTGGGGTGCTGGCCTCGTTCCATCGCAAGCCGCCGGCCTCGGCCGAGGCGGTGCTGTCGGCCGCGCGCCGGGTGGTGATCCTCGAAGACGTGAACAACCACACCAACGTGGGCGCCATCTTCCGGGGCGCGGCGGCGCTGGGCATGGACGCGGTGCTGCTGTCGCCCTCGTGCGCCGATCCCCTCTACCGCAGATCCGTGCGCGTCAGCATGGGCGAGGTGTTCGCCATCCCGTACGCCCGGCTCGAGCCGTGGCCGGACGCGCTGGACGCGGTGCGCCGGGCGGGGTATTCGGTGCTCGCGCTGACGCCGGCCGCCGACGCGTTGCCCATCCAGCTGCTGCCCGAGGCGTACCGGGGCCGGCCGGCGCTGCTGCTGGGCGCCGAGGGGGCGGGGCTGTCCCAGCCGGCCATGGCCGCCAGCGACCAGCGGGTGGCCATTCCGATGCACCGGGGCGTGGACTCGCTCAACGTGGCCGCCGCCGCGGCGGTCGCCTTCTGGGAGCTGACCCGGGAGGCGTAGGTCCGCCGGCCGCCGCCAGCCCGGCCGCCGCGGGCCGTCCGGGAGCCGGTTTGCATGATCATGCAGTGGTGCGCATATACTCCTACTCGTGTCCAAGGTGCTCACCTCCCTGCCTGTCGGTGAACGTGTCGGTATCGCCTTCTCTGGGGGCCTCGATACCTCGGTAGCTGTCGCGTGGATGCGCGACAAGGGTGCGATTCCCTGCACGTACACGGCCGACATCGGCCAGTACGACGAACCCGACATCGCCTCCGTACCCGGCCGTGCCTCGGCCTACGGGGCCGAAATCACCCGACTGGTCGACTGCCGGGCGGCCCTGGTGGAGGAGGGGCTGGCGGCCCTGGCCTGCGGGGCGTTCCACATCCGCTCCGGTGGCCGCGCCTACTTCAACACCACCCCGCTCGGGCGGGCCGTCACCGGCACCCTGCTGGTGCGCGCGATGCTCGAGGACCAGGTGCAGATCTGGGGAGACGGGTCCACCTTCAAGGGCAACGACATCGAGCGGTTCTACCGCTTCGGCCTGCTCGCCAACCCTCAGCTGCGCATCTACAAGCCGTGGTTGGACGCCGACTTCGTCAGCGAGCTGGGCGGGCGCAAGGAGATGTCCGAGTGGCTGCTGGAGCACGGCCTGCCCTACCGGCACAGCTCGGAGAAGGCCTACTCCACGGACGCGAACATCTGGGGCGCCACGCACGAGGCCAAGGCGCTCGAGCACCTGGACGCGGGCATCGAGCTGGTCGAACCGATCATGGGTGTGCGGTTCTGGGACCCCGCGGTCGAGGTGCCCACCGAGGACGTCACGATCGCCTTCGAGCAGGGGCGGCCGGTGGCGATCAACGGCAAGGAGTTTGGCTCCGCCGTCGACCTGGTACTGGAGGCCAACTCCATCGGCGGCCGGCACGGGCTGGGCATGTCCGACCAGATCGAAAACCGGGTCATCGAGGCCAAGAGCCGGGGCATCTACGAGGCACCGGGCATGGCGCTGCTGCACGCGGCCTACGAGCGGCTGGTCAATGCCATCCACAACGAGGACACCCTGGCCAGCTACCACAACGAGGGCCGTCGGCTGGGCCGGCTGCTGTACGAGGGCCGTTGGCTGGACCCGCAGGCGCTGATGCTGCGCGAGTCGTTGCAGCGCTGGGTGGGGATGGCCGTCACCGGCGAGGTGACGCTGCGGCTGCGGCGCGGTGAGGACTACTCCATCCTGAACACCTCCGGGCCGGCGTTCAGCTACCACCCGAACAAGCTGTCGATGGAGCGGACCGAGGACTCAGCCTTCGGGCCGGTCGACCGCATCGGTCAGCTGACCATGCGCAATCTGGACATCGCCGACTCCCGCGCCAAGCTCGAGCAGTACGCCCGGCTCGGCATGATCGGCAACCCGCAGCCGATGCTGATCGGTGCCGCGCAGGCGGCCTCGACCGGACTGATCGGCGCGATGCCCGAGGGCGGGGCCGAGGCGATCGCCTCCCGCGACCTGCCGGCAGACGCCGAACTCCTCGATCACGTCGCGATCGAGGAGGGCATCGACTGACCGGGACCGAAGTGCCGGCCCGGCGTCCCCCGAGGGAGGCGCCGGGCCATTGCGCAGCGCGTCTGCCCGCCTCCCGCTAGCTCGCGGTGGACGCGTCGGTGCCTGATTCGAAGACTCCCTCGGGCGCCTTCTGGATCGGGTGGGGCGTGACGTCGCGCTCCTCGATCCGCCAGGTGTCCAGCCGCGATCCCAGCCGGATCGCCTCGGCCCACAGCTTCTCGGGGTCGAGGTGGAGGTTGCCGTCCTGGTCGGGTTCCGGGCTCATCACCGCGTCGGTCACCGGCACGCTGACGTAGCCCTCTTCGGCGGTGACCCGGCGCAGGCGCACCGAGATCGAGTAGCTGACTGGCTCGGTCATGGCTGGCCAACCTACCGCGTGGAAGCCGCCCGGCGCTGCCCGCCCGGGCGGTCCCCACGCGGATCCGGCGGTCAGGCCAGCGCCGCGTAGAGGTCCCGCAGATCGCCGCCCAGCCCGCCCTTGACCGCGCGGGTCAGCTCGTCGGCAAGCACCTCGTCCCGGCCCTCGGCGAGGGCGTCGAGCGCCTGGGCGACGACGCCCTCCGGCCGGTTCTTCGGCCCGGTGATGTGGGCTGCCATGTCGGTGTCGGTGTAGCCCATGTGTACGCCGAGCACCTGGGTGGCCTGGCCCCGCAGCTGCAACCGCAGCGCGTTGGTCAGCGACCACTGCGCGGACTTCGAGGCGCTGTACGAGCCCGAATCGGGCAGGCTCACGAACGACAGCACGGACAGGATGTTCACGATCGCCCCGCCGCCGTTGGCGCCCAGGATCGGGGCGAAGGCACGGCTGACGTTCAGGGTGCCGAAGAAATTCGTCTCGAGGTCGGCACGGATGCCGTCCAGCGAGCCGTTCAGCAGCGCGCCGCCGCGTGAGACGCCGGCATTGTTGATCACCAGCGTCACGTCCGGGTACCGCTGCGCGACCTCGGCCACCTCATCGGGGTTCGTGATGTCCAGCTTGACCGGCGTGATGCCGGCGGCGGCCGTCACCTTGCCGGGGTCACGGGCGCCGGCGTAGACGGTGCTGGCGCCCCGGTCGAGCAGGGCCTGGGCGAAAACGCGGCCGAGCCCACGGTTCGCGCCGGTGACCAGGGCAACCGAGCCTTCGATGCGCATGATGATCTCCTCGTAAAGTAAACCGTTCGGTGTACTTCGAGGTTAGCGGGGCGCTGGCGAAATGTAAACTGATCGGTACCATGGTGGGTGTGACGACGAAGACGACCCGGGCCGACGAGCAGGTCAGGGGCGAGACGAAGGGCGGGCGCGGCGCCCGCGAGCGGATCCTGCGCGCGGCCACCGACCTGTTCTACGAGCAGGGCATCGCGGCCACCGGCATCGAGCAGCTCGCCGAGGTGGCGCACGTGTCCAAGCGCACGCTCTACCAGCACTTCGCCAGCAAGGACGAGATCATCGTCGAGTACCTGGGGCGGGTCGGCGAGCAGCGGCTTCCGGGCCTGGCCGAGCCGCTGCGGGACAGCGGGCGCCCGGTCCGGGACCGGCTGCTGGGCATCTTCGATGTCGGCGCCCCGCGGGGGTGCCCGTTTGTCAACGCCGCCACCGAGCTTGCCGACACCGAGCATCCCGCCCGGGCGGTGTGCACCGCACAGAAGCAGACGTTCATCGACGCCCTGATCGCGCTGGCGACCGAGGCGGGTGCGCGCGATCCCGGCAAGCTCGGGCACCAACTGGCGGTGCTCTACGACGGCGCCTCGGCCCAGGGCGCCGCGCTGAACTCCACCGAACCGGCCGAGTACGCCCGGGCGGCGGCCGCCGCGTTGATCGACCTGGCTACCCCCTGAGCGCAGCCGGAGCCGGTTTGTGGCGGGGGCGAGCACAGGCCGCAGCGGTGCCCCCTGAGCCGTCGACCAGGACGGGGCGCGCGGGCCCACCGCGCGGACCGGCCCGCTCCAGCAAGGGAGCGGGCCGGGTGATGCGAAATGCGCGAACGCGGCCGTCAGTCGTCGAAGTTGCCGGCTCGTACCGCGTCGATGAACCTGTGCCAGGAGTACTGGTCGAAGGACAGCACCGGACCACTGCGATCCTTCGTATCGCGGACCTCCACCGCGCCGGCGGTCCTGCGGACCTCCACACACGAACCATTGGTGCTGCTGTGGCTGCTCTTGCGCCAGCGCGCGTCCAGAACGGACACCGCGCCACCTCCTCAGGCGTTCAGCTCAGCTCCTTGATCGCCCGAGCGATGCGCTCGCGTGACGCGGGAGGACTGAGTGCATTGGCTAATAAATGTTCAAATACCACGTTGTACCACCGTGCGTCCTCAGATTCCGCGAAAATGTCGCCCGTGATGCCCTCGACGTACACCACGTCCGGGTCGCTTTCGGCGGCGAATTTGATCACCGTGAACGAGCCGAGCATGCCCGGGTGCGCTCCCGCGGTGAACGGCAGGATCTGCACCGTCACGTTGGGCAGCTCGGACACCCCGTACAGGTGCTCGAGCTGGCCACGCAGCACGTCCTGGCCGCCGATGTGCCGATGCAGCACCGACTCGTCGAAGATTGCCCAGAGCTCCAGCGGGCCGGCGGCCGGCGCCGCGGCCCCGGGGTCGGGCGTGAGCAGCGATCGCTGGCGGGCCAGCCGCACGCTGACCCGGCGGTCCACGGCCTCCGCGTCCAGCTTCGGCAGCGCGGCCCGAAACAGCGCCCGCGCGTACTGCTCGGTCTGCAGCAGGCCATGCACGGTCAGCGTCTCGTACACCTGTAGCCGGGCCGCCTCGGCCTCGAACCCGATGTAGGTCGCGTACGGGCCGGACAGCGAGTCGGCGTACTTGCTCCACCAGCCGCGCTGCTTGCCCTCCCTGGCCAGCGCGGCCAGTTCGGCGCGCACCATGCCGTCGTCGACCCCGAACAGATTCAGCAGGTCGGTCAGGTCGCGGCTGCGTAGACCGACCCGGCCGGTCTCCACGCGGCTGACCCATGAGCCCGAGCGCTCCACCGCGGCGCCTACCTGCTCGCCGGTGAGCCCCTGGCGTTCGCGCAAGCCGCGCAGGATCAGGCCGAGGCGCCGTCGTCGTACGGTGGGACTGCCAATCACCATGGCGGACAGTGTGCTCGGCGTCGCGGTGAGCAAGCAAGGCTGGCGCCCCGGCGGGTTTGTCCAGGTCGCGACCGATCCCACGAATCGAACGCCGTCCCGTCGTCGCCGGCACCGGTCGCCGTGCCACTTGTGGGCGCACCGCGACGGTGGAAGCGTGCGAGCATGACACCTGACGATCTGTTGGCCAGGCACAGGTCAGTGCTGCCCTCGTGGCTGCCGCTCTACTACGACGAGCCGCTCGAGATCGTGTCGGGGTCCGGACGGCGGGTCACCGACGCACAGGGACGCAGCTACCTGGACTTTTTCGGCGGCGTGCTGACGAACATGCTCGGGTACGACATCCCCGAAGTACGCGAGGCGATCGAGCGCCAACTGCGCACCGGCGTGGTGCACACCTCCACGCTCTACCTCATCCGCGCCCAGGTCGAGCTGGCCGAGAAGATCGCCCGGCTGTCGGGCATCCCGGATCCGCGCGTGTTCTTCACGACCTCCGGCAGCGAGGCCAACGAGGCCGCGCTCATGTTCGCCACCAACTATCGGCGATCCAACCAGATCCTCGCCATCCGCAACAGCTACCACGGCCGCACGTACGCGACGATGGGCATCACCGGCAACCGGGGCTGGTCGGCCTCGGGGCTGTCCCCGCTGAACGTGAGCTACCTGCACTCCGGCGACCGGCTGCGCGGGCTGCTGGCCGGCCTGGACGACGAACGGCACATCGAGGCGGCGGCGGCCGACCTGCGCGAGGTGGTGGCGACCACCACCAGCGGCACGGTGGCGGCTTTGATCGCCGAGCCGATGCAGGGCGTCGGCGGCTTCGTGCACGGCCCGGACGGGCTGTTCTCGGCGTACCGCAAGGTGCTCGACGAGTACGGCGTGCTGTTCATCTCCGACGAGGTGCAGACCGGTTGGGGCCGCACCGGCGAGCACTTCTGGGGGTACCAGGCGCACGGCATCGTGCCGGACCTGCTCACCTTCGCCAAGGGTATCGGCAACGGGCTGGCCCTGGCCGGCGTCGTGGGCCGGGCGGAGATCGTCGAGTCGGTGCAGGGCATCTCGTTCTCCACCTTCGGCGGCAACCCGCTGTCCACCGCCGGTGGCAACGCGGTGTTGGACTACCTGCTCGCGCACGATCTGCAGGCCAACGCCCGCGAGGTGGGTCGGCTGCTGCGCGACGGGCTGGACGAGGCGGTGCGACGGTACCCGATCGTGGGTGACGTGCGCGGGCGCGGGCTGATGCTGGCCGTGGAGTTCGTGCAGCCCGGCGGTACCGAGCCCAATGGTTACGCGACCACTCGCGTGTTCGAGGAGTGCCGGCGCGGCGGCCTGTTGGTGGGCAAGGGCGGGTTGTACGGCAACGCGCTGCGCATCGGACCGCCGCTGACGCTGAGCGCCGAG
This sequence comes from Rugosimonospora acidiphila, assembly GCF_039543385.1. Classification (NCBI taxonomy): domain Bacteria; kingdom Bacillati; phylum Actinomycetota; class Actinomycetes; order Micromonosporales; family Micromonosporaceae; genus Rugosimonospora; species Rugosimonospora acidiphila. The sequence continues at coordinate 34,116 of NZ_BAABJQ010000016.1, read as the reverse complement.
GAGGCCCGCGAGGGATTGGAAATTCTTACCACCGCGATCGCCGCGGTCGATCGAGAGGGCGCCCCGGCCTGATCCGGCCGCGCGCCGGTGCGTCGCCGCCGTTCGATGACGGCACCGCCGCAAGGTTTTCGGCTCACCCCTTCTGAGCTGGCCTTCGACGGTGCCGTTCGCGTTGTGCGCCGATCTGCGCAAGGTAACAACTTTGAAAACTTCGCCCATCTTCTTGACAAGGAGAGCCCCTCAGTAAGAAATTTTACCACTATCAGTAAACACTCCTTGATGAAAGGCGACGCGGATGACCGAGCAGGAGACCACCGTCGCGGGCACCGCGGTGGTCGACTCGCATGACGCGCCGCCCCTGCCGGTCACCGATGGCGTTCTCGTGCGGGTCCGGGCTCGGCTGCCGGAGTTCACCGGCGCCCTGCGGCGCGTCGCCGAACAGGTGCTGTCCGATCCGACCAGCGCCGCCCGGGCGACCATCGTCGAGTTGGCCGAGCGCAGCGGCACCTCGCCGGCCACGGTGACCCGCTTCTGCCGCGCGTTGGGCTTCGAGGGCTACGCCGATCTGCGGCTGGACATCGCCAGCGAGACCGGGCGCGCCGCGCGCTCGGCCGGCTGGAGCGTGGACATCGGCCGGGAGATCCAGCCGAACGACCCGCTGGACCGCGTGTTGCAGCAGATCATCGCGGCGGACACCCGGGCGCTGGCCGATACCTCGGCCCTGCTGGACCTGCGGGCCATCGAGCGGGCCGCCGACGCGCTGGCCGCCTCCAGCCGCATCGACCTGTACGGCATCGGTGGCAGCGGACTGGTCGGCGCCGAGATGCAGCTGTGCCTGCACCGCATCGGGCTGGCCACCTGGTCGTGGACCGACCTGCACAACGGGTTGGCCAGCGCGGCGCTGCTGTCGGCCGGCGACGTGGCGATCGCCGTGTCGCACAGCGGGCAGACCCGGGAGACCATCGAGGTGCTCGCCGAGGCCGGTAGCCACGGCGCCACCACCGTCGCGCTGACCGGATTCCCGCACTCGCCGCTGGCCGACGTCGCCGACATCGTGCTGCTGCACGCCATGCAGGCGACCACGTTCCGGCCCGACGCGCTGTCCGGGCGGCACCCGCAGCTGGTGGTGCTCGACTTGCTCTACATCGCCGTCGCGCAGCGGACCCACGACCGGTCCCACGCGGCATTCCAGGCCACCGCGCGGGCGGTGGCCGGGCACTGGGCGGCGAAGGGGGAGGGCGCATGAGGCATTCAGGGTCCACTGTGGAGGGACGGTCATGAGCGTGAACGCGCAGGCATACGTCACCGCCGCCAAACAGGCCATCGATCGGGTGGTGGTCGGCAACGGAGGCGAGGTGTCCCGGGCGGCCGAGCTGATCGCCTCGGCGCTGCGCGCCGGCGGGGTGCTGCAGGCCTTCGGTACCGGGCACTCCGAGGCGCTGGCCATGGAGCTGTGTGGCCGGGCCGGTGGGCTGGTACCCACCAACAAGATTTCGTTGCGCGACGTCGTGCTGTTCGGCGACGCGCCACGGGAGGTGCTGCACGACGAGAAGCTCGAACGCGATCCGGCGCTCGCGCAGCGGCTGTACGAACTGGCCGCCCCGCAGCCGCGGGACGTGTTCGTGGTGGCGTCGAACTCGGGCATCAACGGCTGCATCGTCGAGTTCGCGCTGCTGGTCAAGCGGAATTCTCACCTGCTCATCGCCATCACCTCGGCCGAGCACACCGCACGGGTGACGCCACGACACCCGTCCGGGCTCCGGCTGGCCGAGATCGCCGACGTCGTGCTGGACAACGGCGCGCCGTACGGCGACGCACTGCTGCCCCTACCCGGTGGCGGCACGGTCGGTGCCATCTCCTCGATCACCTCGGCCCTGCTGGGGCAGCTGGTGAGCGTCGAGGTGGTCCGACAGCTCCAGGCTGCGGGCGAGGTACCCCCGATCTACCTGTCCGCGAATGTCCCCGGAGGGGACGAGCACAACCTCACCCTCGAGTCGCGGTACGCCGGTCGCATCCGGCGCACGGCCTGACCCGAATTCCAAGGAGACACGGATGTCCCTTTCCCCAGAGAACCCGGGCACCGCGCACACCGCCACGCCCGAACTGAACCGCCGGACGGTGCTGAAGCGGGCCAGTGCGCTCGGCCTGCTGGCAGTACCGGCGGTGGGTCTGCTTCAGGCCTGCGCGACCGGTGGCGGTTCGACCCCGCAGGACCAGAGCACCGGCGGCGCCAAGAGCGCCGACAACCCGCTCGGTGTCGACCCGAGCGCCGCGCTGGAGGTCGTCATCTTCTCCGGCGGCTACGGCGACACCTACGCCACCAAGTACCACGTGCCGCTGTACGAGAAGGCGTTCCCGAAGGCCAAGGTCACCGAGTCCAGCACCCAGGACATCCAGGGCACGCTGCAGCCGCGCTTCACCGGCGGCAACCCGCCGGACGTGGTGGACAACTCGGGTACCAAGTTCATGGACTTCGGCGCCCTGGTCGGCGACGACCAGCTGCAGGACCTGACCACCCTGCTCGACGCGCCGTCGGTGGACGACCCGAACACCAAGGTGCGCGACACCCTGGTCGATGGCACCGTCGACGTCGGCACGTACAACGACAAGCCGTACGTGCTGAACTACGTGTTCACCGTGTTCGGCCTCTGGTACAACGCAAAACTGTTCCAGAGCAAGGGCTGGACCGTCCCCACCACGTGGGCGGACTTCACCGCGCTGATGACCAAGATCAAGGCCGCCGGCATCACCCCGTACGGCTACGCCGGTGCCAACGCCGCCTACTACCAGTACTACGCCCTGCTGACCAGCGCGGCGAAGATCGGTGGCGCGGACATCCTCAAGAACATCGACAACCTTGAGGACGGCGCGTGGACCAACGACGCGGTCAAGCAGGCCGCCGCGGCGTGGGCGGAGGTCGGCAAGACCTTCTCCGACAAGTCCTACCTGGGCCTGATCCACACCCAGGTGCAGCTCAAGCAGGACCAGGACCAGCTGGCCGTCTACCCCTCCGGCAACTGGCTGGAAAACGAGATGAAGGACAGCACCCCGGCCAGCTTCAACTACGCGGTGATGCCGATCCCCAGCGTGACCACCTCGGACAAGCTGGACGTCTCCTCGCTGATGGCGGTGGCCGGTGAGGGCTTCATCGTGGCGGCCAAGGGCAAGAACCCCAAGGGCGGCATGGAATACCTGCGCCGGATGCTGTCCAAGGAGGGCGCGAAGGACTTCACCACGGCGACCGGCTCGCTGACCTCGGTCAACCACGCCTCCGACGGCATGCAGCTCTCGCCGGGCCTGTCCAGCTCCAGCGACGCGCTGAGCAAGGCCAAGACCGCGTTCTACTTCCGCTTCGACCAGTGGTACAAGGACCTCGACACCGAGTGCCGCGCGGCCACCAACGAGCTGTTCTTCCAGGGCGGCACCGCGGACCACTTCTGCCAGCGGATGCAGGCCAAGGCCGACGCCATCAAGAAGGACTCGTCCATCACGAAGTTCAAGCGCTGAGCGGAGAGTAGCGGTCATGCGGCACGGCAAGTACCCATTCGTCATCGGGTTCCTCGTGGTCCCCGTGGCGCTGTACGCGGTCTACGTCATCAACCCGTACGTGCAGGCCTTCTACTACGCCTTCACCGACTGGCACGGCATCTCGGCGAAGCTCAACTTCATCGGCTTCGCCAACTTCACGAAGCTGTTCCACGACGAGGTGTTCTGGAAGGCACTGGAGCACAACATCATGTTGTTGCTTGCCCTGCCGCTGTTCACCATCGCGATCGCGCTGTTCCTGTCGTTCATGCTCAACGTCGGGGGCGGGCGATCCTCTGCCGGCTCCACGAAGGGGGTCTGGGGGTCGAAGTTCTACCGGGTGGTGTTCTTCCTCCCCCAGGTCCTGTCGCTGGCCATCATCGCGGTGCTGTTCCAGGAGATCCTGCGGCCGGACAACGCCGGGGCGATCAACTCGATAGTGCACGCCATCGGGTTCGGCGACATCGGGTTCCTGACCAACACGACCGTCGCCATGTGGACCATCATCGGGGTGCTGGTCTGGCAGTCGGTCGGCTTCTATGTGGTGCTGTTCTCGGCGGGCATGGCCTCGATCCCCAGCGACATCTACGAGGCCGCCGAGATCGACGGTGCGAGCCGGCTCGTCCTGTTCTTCAGGGTGACCCTGCCGCTGCTGTTCGACACGATCCAGGTGGCCTGGGTGTACCTGGGCATCGCGGCCTTCGACGCGTTCGCTCTGGTCAACATCCTCACCGTGGACAACGGTGGCCCCGACGGGGCCACCACGGTGCTGGCCAACGAGATCTACCGCGACGCGTTTGTCTATTCACGCTTCGGATACGCGTCGGCGATGGGCGTCGTGCTCTTCTTCCTGACGCTCACCTTCGCCGTGCTGACCCTGCGCCTGTCCCGGCGCGAGAGCATCGAGTACTGAGAGCGGCAGACCATGACAATCAATACGCGGGACGTCAACGCCCCGGCATCCGCCGCCGAGCCGGCGGCCTCCCGCCCGGAATCGAAGAAGCGCAGGTCCGAGGTCAGCGTGCTGACCGTGCTCGGTCACATCGCCCTGGCGGTCTGGGCCATCCTGGTACTCGGGCCGATGGTTTGGACGCTGCTCGCCTCGTTCAAGTCCAACACTGAGATCTTCGGTAGCGCCTGGGCGCTGCCGGCCCACCTGCGCCTGGGCAACTACGCCCGGGCCTGGACCAAGGCGCACCTGGGCACGTATTTCTTCAACAGCGTCGTCGTGGTCGCGCTCAGCACGTTCGGCACCATGCTGTTCGGCGCGATGGCCGCGTACGTGCTGGCTCGGTACAAGTTCGTGGGCAACCGGATCATCTACTACGTGTTCCTGGCCGGGTTGGCCTTCCCGGTGTTCCTGGCGCTGAGCCCGCTGTTCTTCGTGGTGCGCAACATGGGCGAAGTGCCGGTGATCGGCCAGTTCATCACCACCAACACCCGCGGCGGGCTGGTGCTGGTCTACATCGCGTACTCGTTGCCGTTCACGGTGTTCTTCCTGTCCGCGTTCTTCCGGACCCTGCCGACCTCGGTCGCCGAGGCCGCCATGATCGACGGGGCCTCGCACAGCCGGCTGTTCTTCCGGGTGATGCTCCCGATGGCCAAGCCCGGCCTGGTGAGCATCGGCATCTTCAACATCCTCGGGCAGTGGAGCCAGTACAACATCCCGGTCGTGCTGATGAGCGGCTCGTCGGACAAGAGTAAATGGGTACTCACCCAGGGCATCGCGGACATTTCAACCCAGGCGGGGTACCAGTCGGACTGGCCGGCGCTGTTCGCCGCCCTGGTGCTGGCGATCCTGCCGATGATCGTGGTGTACGGCATATTCCAACGACAGATCCAGTCCGGCCTGACCGCCGGGGCGGTCAAGTAGCCGCGATGTCATACCCGCGGCGCAGAATGCGGGTGTGTTGATCGCGGTCGTGCCGGACGAGGCCGGTGTGGGTGGGCCACGGGGGGCCCTGCCCGGCGGGCCGGGCCCGTCCCACCCGCCGCCGGCCGATGGGGCGGGCTCCCCGGCGGGGCCGGGCCCCGCCGGGCCCGACCGGTCGGCGCCGATCGGACCCGCCGGTGCGGCCTGGCTGCGCCCGCTGGACGACGCCGGGCAGCCCCTGGGCCCGGCGCGGTGGAGCCCCGACCTGGCCGCCGCCGTGCGCGAGGCGCCCGAGGCGCGGCTGCTGTGGGCATCGACCGCGGAGTGCTACCCGCGGCTGCTGCGCGCCGGGGTCCGGGTGGCCCGCTGCCACGACCTCGAGCTGACCGAGGCGCTGCTGCTCGGCCACGCGGGGCGTTGGGGCCAGCCGAAGGCGCTGGCCGCGGGCTGGGCCCGGCTGACCGGCGCACCGGTGCCGCCCGACCCGCCACCGAGGGCGGCCACCCCGCCGGGCGACGGGCAGGGCACCCTGTTCGAGGCGTCCTGGCCACCGCCGGCGGCCGGCGGGTTCGACCCGATGTCCGCGCTCGTCGAGGTATACCGGGATCAGCAGGCCCGGCTGGCCGCCGCCGGGCGGGACGCGCCCGCGGTTCCCGACGCCGGGCGCCGGCTGCGCCTGCTGGTCGCGGCGGAGTCCGCCGGCGCGGTGATCGCCGCCGAGATGGGCCACGACGGCCTGCCCTGGCGCGTCGACGTGCACCGTGACCTGCTGATCGATCTGCTCGGCGAGCCGTCCCCGGTGGGCGGCCCGCCCCGGCGGCTGGCCGAGCTGGCCGCGCGCATCAACGAGGCGTTCGGCGACCAGCGCCTGCACCCCGAATCGCCGGCCGAGGTGCTGCGCGCGTTCGCCCGCGAGGGGATCAGGCTGCCGTCGACCAGGGCCTGGGTGCTGCGCGGGGTGGACCACCCAGCGGTGCCGCTGCTGCTGGAGTTCAAGGAGCTGTACCGGATCTGGACGGCGCACGGCTGGTCGTGGTGCCAGCAGTGGGTGCGGGAGGGCCGGTTCCGGCCGGAGTACGTGCCCGGCGGCGTGGTGTCCGGCCGGTGGGCCACCCGGGGCGGGGGAGCGCTGCAGATCCCCAAGGTGGTCCGCCGGGCGGTTCAGGCCGACCCCGGCTGGACGTTCGTGGTCGCCGACGCGGGCCAGTTGGAGCCCAGGATCCTGGCGGCCGTCTCCAGCGATGCGCGGATGGCGCGGGCGGCCGGTGCCGGCGACATGTACGCGGCGCTGGCCACCGAGGCGTTCGGCGGCGACCGGGCCCGGGCCAAGGTGGCGCTGCTGGGCGCGATGTACGGGCAGACCGGTGGGCAGGCGGCGCCGGCGCTGGCCGCCCTGCGCGGGTCCTACCCGACCGCCCTGTCCTATGTGGAGGACGCGGCCCGGGTCGGCGAGACCGGCGGCCTGGTGCGCTCCTGGCTCGGGCGCACCTGCCCGCCCCCGTCGGTGGGTGCCAACGCGTGGGGCGACCCCGACGCGGCCGACCCCGAGGGTCCGCGCGGCGAAGCGCCCCCGGACGGGCCGGTCAGCGGCGCGGCGGCCCGGGCCCGGGGCCGGTTCACCCGCAACTTCGTCATCCAGGCCACCGCCGCGGAGTGGGCGCTGGCGCTGCTGGCCCTGCTGCGCGGGTCGCTGTCGGGCAGCGCCGCCGAACTGGTCTTCTTCCAGCACGACGAGGTGGTCGTGCACTGCCCGGTGGCCGACGCGCCGATGGTGGTGGCGGCGGTGCAGGCCGCCTGCGAGCGCACCCGGCGGTTGCTGTTCGGCGACACGCCGGTGCGGTTCCCGCTCGACGTGTCGGTGGTCGACTGCTACGCCGAGGCGAAGTAGCGGGCCACCGCCTCGGTGTGGCTGGGGAAGGCCAGCGCCTGCGCGTCGGTGATGACCAGCCACTCCGACGCCTCCTCGGTCGGCGCCGAGGGCGGCAGCTCGGCCGCGTCCCGGATGGGCAGCCGGCCGAAGACGTTGATCGTGCCACCGGTGCTGACCGTGTCGACGAGCTGGACGTGCCCGGCATCGCCGGACAGTCCGGTCTCCTCGCGCAGCTCCCGCACGGCCGCCTCCTGCCAGGACTCGCCGACCTCGATGAAGCCGCCGGGCAGGGCGAGCTGCCCGCGCGCCGGTTCGATGTCGCGCCGCACGACGACCAGGCCCACCACGTCCGGCCCGGTGCGTACCGGCAGCATGATCACCGCCACCGGCAGCGGGTTGAGCCAGGTGGTCTCGCCGCAGTTGGGGCACACCCGTGGCCAGCCGGCCCCGGGGGAGTACGCGGTGCCGCAGTAGGAGCAGTGCGAGTGCTGGATCAGGTTGGTGCGCTGCCAACTATGCGGAGACTGCATGCCTGCACGCTAAGCGATTACTCTGCGCGATCGGCACCGGCGTGAGTGAATTTACGGCTGGCGACCCCTTGCGGCGGCCGGCCACGGAGGGGTTAGCTGATCGCATCGACTCGGACACTCAACGCGAAAGTCCTGGTCAGGTGGGAGTGGGGGGAGTCGCGCATGCGGTGTACCGGATGCTTCGCCCCGTTCCCCGCTCGCCCCGCCGGGCCGGCGCGGTGGGGGCCCGACAGCCGGGCGGAGGCGCGCGTCGATGCGTCTTGATCACACCTTCGTGGTCCCGGTACCGGCCGGTCGGGCCTGGGCCGCGCTGCTGGATGCCGAGGCCGGGCCGCCACTGCTGGCGGGCGCGGCGATCAGTCCCGGCGTCGAGGACCGGTTCGCCGGGACCCTGCGGGTCAGGATCGGCCCGTTTACTTTGTGTTACCAGGGCAGCGGCCGGTACATCGTCAAGGACCCGTCCGCACGGCGCCTGATGGTGGAGGCGGCCGGGCAGGACGTGCACGGTGGGGGCACCGCCGCCGCCACGGCCACCGCCACTCTGCGCGAGACCTCGCACCGCACCACCCGGGTGGAGGTGTCCGCCGAGCTGGCGGTGACCGGCCGCCTGGTGCGGACCAATCGGCGGCTGGTCCAGGCCGCCGGTGCCGAGGTGCTGTCCCAGTTCGCCGAGGCGCTGACCGCCCGGGCGATACGGGGCGAGGTCGCCGGGCAGTTCGGCGCCGGGCAGATCACCGCCGGGCCGCTCGGCGCGCCGGTGGCCGCGTGGCCGGCCGTTGGCGGTGGCGCGGCGCGCGGGCCGCGGCGGGTACGGGATCTCGTGCCCTACGCGTGCGCGTTCGCGCTCGGCGGCCTACTCACCCTGGCGATGATGGTCGCCTTCGGCTGATCGGGCCGCTCGCGGACGAGAAATTTCCTCAGCCTGTGGATAACGCCTGGGGAAAACCGGCCGATCGCTGTGGACGAACGGTGGATGACTAACGGGTTTCCCAGAGGTGGAGCAGGCGCGTCAGGTTGTGCCAGCACACCGCCCGCAGCCAGTCGTCTCCCCATCCCAGCCGGGCCAGCACCTCGAGCTGATGGGCGTACGGATAGGGGATGTTAGGGAAGTCGCTCCCCAACAACAACCGGCCGGAGTCCCCCAACTCCCGGATCCGGGGCAGCACTAGGGGCGGTACGGGGGCCAGCCCCTCGAAGAAGTCGGTGAACGCCATGGTGGTGTCCAGGTACACCCGGGGGTACCGGTCGGCCAGGTCGAGGAAGCCGGCGTACTCGGGCGCGCCCAGGTGCGCGATGATCGCGGTCAGCCCCGGGTACCGGGACAGCGTCGCGCCGAACGGCCCCGGGCCGGTGTATCCGTTGGCGACCGGGCCGGAGCCGGCGTGCGCGAGCACCGCCGCCCCGGCGTCGGCCAGCAGCCCCCACACCGGGTCCAGCAGCGGGTCGTTGGGGTCGAACCCACCGACCTGCAGGTGCACCTTGAAGATCCGGGCTCCCCGCTCCAGGGCGTGTGCGACGTAGTCGGCCACCCCCGGCTCCGGGTAGAAGGTGGCGCTGGGCAGGCAGCCGGGGGTCTTCTCGGCGAAGTCGAGCGTCCAGGCGTTGAGGTCGGCGGCCATGGCCGGGCGGTGCGCGTAGGCCAGCGCGGAGAAGTGCCGCACCCCGAGCGCGTCCAGGTGCGCGACCCGCCGCTCGTCGGGCCACGGGTAGCGCACCGGCCAGGGCCGGCCCAGCAGCGGGCCGCCCTCGGCGAAGTGCGCCCAGACCCGGCGCAGCATCCGGGGCGGCATGAAGTGCACATGCACGTCGGCCAGGCCGGGCAGGCCCAGCGCCCGCCAGAAGGCGGGCACGTCGGCGTCGTTCACAGCTTCATGCTGTACCTGTCGAGAATCTGCGGGACGAGCAGCCCCACCGCGGCGAGCACGGCGACCACGGCGAACAGGCCGCGCCAGAAGATGGTCTCCACCTTCCCGCCGACCTCGGTGGCGATCGCGTTGGGCACCCCTATGCACTTCCACATCCGGTGGCGGCCCAAGGGAATCGGCCACCCGATCGGGCAGCCGTGGCTGGTGAGCATGTCGCCGAGCAGATGCACGATGCCGCCTGCGCCCAGAGCGATGCCCAGCATCGGGTACCCGCGGTCGCCGTGCAGCCGGGTGTAGGTAAGAACGGTGCCGACCACGGCGGTCAGCGTGACGATGAGCCAGCCGGCGCGGTGCGCCCACTTCTCGAACAGCCCGCGCAGCGCCATGGCGAAGGTGAGGAACAGCACCGAGAGCACGGCCCACTTGCCGAAGTGCAGGCACAGTTCGAAGACCCCGATGCCCAGCCCGATGTTGAACGGCAGCGTGTGGGTGAACGTGCGGTGGCCGTTGTGCAGGCGTGGATCCCTGCGCATTCTGGTGATGTCGTAGATGCCCAGCGACAGCTTCTCCACGCACTCGGCGATGAACAGCGAGAACACGCCGAACGTGTGCGCCACGGTGGCGCCGCCCTGGTTCGTCGTGACCCGTCCAGACAGGTCGAAGTCGGGGATGAGCGCGCCGCCGGCACACATCACGGTGCCGACGGCGAGTTCGACCGGCGTCTGGTGGTAATGCCCGAAGTGCGCCAGCGCGAAGGAACCGGCGAGCCAGGCGGCCGCGCCTGACAGAGCGTGAGAGGGGCCCATCATGGGGGGCAGTGTGCCTGTTGTTCCGGTCCGAAACGCGGATCTGCGAAGTGTCCGCTGTGCACGTGTCGCTACGGAATGACCTTTCCGCCCGACACGTCGAGGGTGACCCCGGTGATCCAGGAGGACGCGTCGGAGGCGAGATAGGCGGTTGCCGCGGCGATGTCGGACGGCTCGCCGATGCGCCCGAGCGGGAACGAACGACCGAGCGTACGCAGTTGATCAGGGCTCAGCTGCCGGTCCAGCTTCGCGTTGTGTACCGCCGAGGGTGCCAGGCAGTTGACCCGTACCCCCGCCGGAGCCAACTCGGCGGCCAGATGCCGGGTGAGCATCACCACACCCGCCTTCGCCACCGCGTACGCCACGTTGGCCCGCGCCGGCGCCCGCCCGGCCGACGAGGACATGGTGACCACCGAGCCCCGGCCCCGCGCGACCATCCCGGGCAGGAACGCCTGGACGGTCAGGAACGTGGCGGTCAGGTTGCCCTCGATGGTGCGGCGCCACTGCTCGACCGGCAGCTCGACGCTGGCGTGCGGCGCGCCGTTGCCGCCGGCGAAGGCGACCAGCGCGTCGACGGGGCCCAGTTCGCTGGCCACCCGGCCGCGCAGCCACGCGATGGCGGCCGGATCGGTGCAGTCGGCGGCGATCGCGATCGCCTCGACGCCGTCCTCGCGTACCTGCTCGCGGACCCGCCGCAGGGCGACCTCGTCGCGGCCCACCACGGCCAGGCGCATTTTCTGCGCGGCCAGCAGCCGGCAGGTGGCGGCGCCGATGCTGCCGGAGCCACCGGTCACCACCGCCACCCTGCCCGCGAGGTCGGCGAAGACCGGGCTCACCGCCCGCCCCACGGGCCGCGGCCGGCCTGCGCGCCCCAGGGACCGTGCCCCCACGGCCCGTCCCAGGGGCCACGCCCCGGCCCACCCCACGGACCCCGGCCCCAGCCGGAGCGCGCGTACCGGGCGAACCGGCGGTGGCGCAGGAAGCTGAAGGTCAGGAAGGCCACCGGGAACAGCGGCCAGAAGAAGTGCGCCCCGGACACCACCCACAGGCCGACGAGTACGGCCGCGACCACCAGCACGCCGACGCCGTGCAGGCGGATACGGCGCCGGATGGCGGCCAGCGCCTCCGGGGTGCGGTGCAGCGCGTCCCAGCCGCCGCCGGGCAGGTCCGCGGTCAGCGGGTCGAGTTCGTCGCGGTAGGTGGCCTGGTAGGCCCGGGCGAGCCGCTCGTCGCCCTCCTCGAGGCGCAGCCGGCCCTCGCTGACGGCGGCACGCAGGACGGTGGCGACCTGTTCGCGCTCGGCGTCGGAGGTCCGTACCCGTGCCGGGTCTTCGGACTGCGTGGACATGACGATCCTCCTTGGTCGGTACCGGACGACTCGGCCCGGTCACCGTTTCAGCCTGCGCCGCGCACGGGGTCCGCGTCGTCGGTGCGGCGGCGGCATCGGGGATGCCCCGCCGGGCGTACGCGGGTGGCCCGGGTACTCCGCCGGGCGTAGCGAGCCGCCTCCGCACCGACGACGCACCGACGACGCCGAGTAGCCCCGCCTTGGCCTACCGTTGCCATGTGGACAGCCTGACCGACCCGCCCCCGGTGCCGCGGCGCGAGCCCGCGGCCTCGCCGGCGGAGGCCGGCGTGCGGGGCGGCCGCCGTGCCCGGTGGGGCGCGCGCCGTGGTCTTGGCGGCCCTGGCGGTCTTGGCGGTCCTGGTGGTCTTGGTGGTCCTGGTGGCCTTGGTGGCCCTGGTGGTCCTGACGGCGTTGGCGGCCCGGGCAGGCCTGGTCGCCGTGGCCGGTCGCCGCGGGATGCCTCGCCGGTCGAGGGCCCGCCTTGGGCGCCCGGGCGCGGGGAGGGGCCGTGGGGGAGAAGCAGGCCGGGCTCCGGCGTCCGGCTGGCGGTGTTCGTCGCCGTCATCCAACTGGTCGGCTCCACAGCGGCCACGCACTATCACCCCGGGACGGAACCGCGGCCGCTGAACCATGTCGGATACCTGCTGCTGCTGATCGGCCCGGCCGCGCTGGCGCTGCGGCGGCGCTGGCGGGTCGCCACCCTGGCCGTGGTGCTGGCCGTCACCGTCGCCTACTACCTGCTCGGGTACCCGTTCGGGCCGGCGTTCCTGGCCCCGCTGGCGGCCCTCCTGGGCGCCGTACGGGCCGGGCACCGGCTGGCCGCCCAGGTGTTGTGCGCGGCCGGGTACCTGATCTACGTCACCACCGGTCAGCTGGTCCACACCATCGGCGGGGTACCGGTGCGCACCTCGAGCTGGGGCGGGGCGCTGGGCCTGGCCGCCTGGCTGGTCTTCGCGTTCGTGATCGCCGAGGGGATCCGGGTCCGTTCCATCCGGTTCGCCGAGATTGCCCGCGCCCGGGCGGAGCAGGCCCGTGCCCGCGCCGAGCAGCAGCGCCGCCAGGCCAGCGAGGAGCGGCTGCGCATCGCCCGGGAGCTGCACGACGTGCTGGGCCACCACCTGTCGCTGATCAACGTGCAGGCCGGCGTCGGGCTGCACCTGATGGACGAGCGCCCGGAGCAGGCGCGCACCGCGCTGCTGGCCATCAAGCAGGCCAGCGCCGAGGCCCTGCGCGAGGTGCGCTCGGTGCTCGGGGTGCTGCGTACCGAGGACGAGGCCGCACCCCGCGCGCCCGCGCCCAGCCTGGACAACCTGTCCTCGCTGGTGGAGGGGTCCACCACCGAGGTGGTCATCACCGGTGCCGCCCGGCCGCTGCCGGCCGAGCTGGACCGGGCCGCGTACCGCATCGCGCAGGAGGCGCTGACCAACGTCCGTCGCCACGCCGGGCCCCAGGCCAGGGCGGTACTCACCATCGGGTACGGGGAGCACGAGCTGACCGTCCGGGTGGACGACGACGGCGCCGGCGGGGTACCGGGCGAGGACGGCAACGGCATCGCCGGAATGCGGGCCAGGGCCACCGCGCTGGGCGGTACGTTGAGTGCCGTCGCGCGGCCGTCCGGCGGTTTCCGGGTCGAGGCCCACCTGCCCTGGGAGAGCGAATGATCAAGGTGCTGCTGGCCGACGACCAGGCGCTGGTACGGGCCGGGTTCCGTGCGCTGCTGGACGCGCAGGACGACATCGAGGTGGTCGGCGAGGCGGGCGACGGCGCGCAGGCGGTGCGGCTGGCCACCCAGCACCGGCCGGATGTGTTGCTGATGGACATCCGGATGCCCGGCCTGGACGGGCTGGAGGCGACCCGGCGCATCGCCGCCGATCAGGCGCTGACCTGCGTACGCGTGGTCATCCTGACCACGTTCGACCTCGATGAGTACGTGTTCGAGGCGCTGCGGGTGGGCGCCAGCGGCTTCCTGGTCAAGGACACCGAACCGGTCGAACTGCTGCGCGGGGTGCGGGCGGTGGCCGGGGGCGACGCCCTGCTGTCCCCGGGGGTGACCCGGCGCCTGATCGGCGAGTTCGCGTCCCGGGCCCGGGCCCCCCGGGCGCCCAAGGAACTGGTCGGGCTCACCGACCGGGAGCGGGAGGTCATGGCGCTGGTCGGCGAGGGGCTGTCCAACGAGGAGATCGCCGAGCGACTGGTGGTCAGTCCGGCGACGGCCAAGACCCACGTGAGCCGGGCGATGGTCAAGCTGGGCGCGCGGGACCGGGCGCAGCTGGTGGTCTTCGCCTACGAGGCCGGGCTGGTGCGCCCCGGCTGGCTGGGTTAGCGCCTACTGCTTGTAGCAGTTCCAGGTCGACGGGTCGGCCAGCGAGCCGACCACGGCGTACGAGGAGGTGCCGTACTGCCAGTCGCACACCTGGGCGGGGGTGAACGGGATGCCCTTGCCGCGGTGGCTGGTGGTGCAGGTCCACGTGGGGCTGTCCCCGTTGGGCGCCTTGTCCAGCCCGCGGTCCTTGGCTATGCAGTAGGCCAGCGGCTGCGCCTGGCCCAGCAGGGTCGGGGTGGGGCTCGGGGCGATCCGCTTGGCGGTGGTCTTCGCCACGGTGGGTGGCACGGCCGAGGTCGGGATCGACGCCGGGGACGCCGGCGGCGTGCCGGCCGAGGACGGGCTGGACCCCGGGGCGGCGGGCGCGCCGCCCGCCGGGGTGCCGGTCGAGTGAACCGCGGGGGGCGCGGGGGCCCGGTGCTTGTCCAGGCCGCCGACGCCGAGCATGATCACCACCGCTATCCCGCCCAGGCCCAGCAGCGCCGCGACGAACAGCAGCATGCCCTTCTCGCTGGCCGGCAGGGAGCCGTCGTTCTGGTTGCGCGCCGGCTCGGCGGGCTTGGGTGCCGGCTCCGGCTCCGGTTCCTTCCTGCCGGTGACGAAGGCGGGAAGGATCATGGTCTCCGCGTTGGCGGGGTGGCCGGGATCGGCCGGGCGTGGCAGGCCGACGGTGCGGTCCGGGTCGCTCTTCTGCTCGTCACCGGCCCGGTGCTGGGCCGCCCGGGAGCTGCGTAGCGGCCCGGTGAAGTGCTCGCGGCCGTAGTCCGCGGGCGGCTGCTCGCGCCCGGCCGGATGGTCCGGGTTTGCCGGCCTTTGCCCGGGGATGTGCGGGGGGTTCGGCGCTCCGCCGGACATGCCGCCGGGCGGTACGCCGGGGCTCGACGGCGCCGAGGCGCTGGGCCACCCCGGCACGGGCGGGAACGTGCCGGCGGGCTGGCCGTTGCCGGGTTGGGCGCTGCCGGGCCGAGCGTTGCCGGGCTGGGCATTGCCCGGCCGCGCGTTGTCAGGCTGGCCGGGCTGGCTGCCGCCGCCCGGGGCGCCGGGCAGGGCCGCTGCGGCGGGCTGGGCGCCGCCGAACGGCGCGCCCGTCGACGGACCGACGCCGAACGGCGCGTCGGCCTGGGCCCCGCCGAACGGGGTGCCCGTCGACTGGGTGCCGGGGAAGGCGGAGCCGGTGGGGTGGAAGCCGGGGAAGGGGGCGCCGGCGGCCGGGCCGCCGAACGGCGTACCCGCCGGGGCACCGCCGAACGGCGCGGCCGGTGACACGCCGGCGGCCGGCACCGGCGGGGCGATCGGCTGGGTTGCTTCGGAGTGCCCGGCTGGCAGCCCGCCGAACGGCGGCTGATTCTCGGCCCTCTCCTGCTGCACGGACACAGACTCCTCCCACGGCGACGCGTCGCCCGCAGACTTTACGCAGCGATCCCGCAACCGGGAAGCGGCGGCCTCTCTAATGATCGCTGTAGGGCCCAGAATTGGTTACCCGGGTCGCCCGGGCCCCCGCGGGCGGGGTCCCCCGCCCCCGGCGCGCGTCGACTGCGAGCGAGGCTACGTCGGGGGAGTCCCGGCCCGCCCTGAGATGAGCGTCACGCCCGCCCGACCCGCCCGGCCGGGCCCGGTCAGGGGCTCGTCATCCCATCCACAGTGGACAGAAGTTGGCTGGCGGTGGCGTAGTCCATGCCGCCCTCATCGAGCCGGGTGGAGATCTTCGTGCGGATGAAGTCGACCTGGGCGTCGAGATCGACCGGTGAGCCGCCGGCCAGCTGGTGTTGCAGATTGTGCAGGATATTGTCCAGGTCGATCACCACATCGTCGCGGATCGTGCCGGTGCGCCGGCCTGCCTCGATCTCGTCGAGCAGATCCTGCACCACGACCGCGGGCGGCGCCGGAGTGGTGATCGTGCCGGGCGGGGCGGGCGAGGCCGGGGCCACCCACGGCGCGGGCGCGGCCAACGGCCCGGGGGCCGACGCCGAGGCGCTGGCGGTCGGCCGCGTCGCCGGGGCACCCAGCGGCTGCGATCGGGCGTGCATGGTGGCGAACGTGGCCAGGGCGCCGGCCAGCGCCACCGCGACCAGCGCCACCAGGGCAGGGCGGGCCAGCCGGCGTGACCCGACCCGCGCCGGCCCGGGTGCCAGGGTGGGGATGGGCGTGAACAGCACCTCGGCGGGGCCCACGGGCAGGGCGGCGCGCAGCGTGCGGGCCACCTCGGCGCTGCTCGGCCGGGTCGCGGGATCCGGGTCCAGGCACCGGTGGCACAGCCGCTCCACCGCGGCGGGCAGCCCGGCCACGCGCAGGGGCGCGGCGCGTACGCCCCGACGGTGCGCCTGGGCCAGCGCGGCCCAGGTACCGGCGTCCAGCGGCGGGAAGCCGGCCAGCGATTCGTACAGCAACGCACCCAGCCCGTACACGTCCACGGCGGGGGCGGCCGGGGCGTCATCGAGGCGTTCGGGTGCCACGTAGGCCGGCGTACCCAGCAGGCTGCCGTCCTCGACCTCGCCGCGCGTGCCGGCCGGGGTGGCGATGCCGAAGTCGAGCAGCTTGGCGCCGGTGCCGGTGAGCATCACGTTGGCCGGGGCGATGTCGCGGTGCACGATTCCGCGCCGGTGCGCGGCGGCCAGCCCGTCGGCGACCTGGGCGCACAGCCGCACCGCGTCGGGCCAGGGCAGCGGCCCCTCGCGCAGGCGATCGGCCAGCGGCCGGCCGGCCAGCAGCTCCATCACCACGTAGGGCACCGGGTGCCCGTCGGGCAGTACCGCCTCGCCGTAGTCGTACACGTGGGTGAGATGCGGGTGGGTCAGCCGGGCGGCGGCTCGCGCCTCCCGCTCGATGACCTGGCGAAACGCCGGGTCGGCGGCCAGCGGCCCGGCCAGCACCTTGACCGCGACCGGCCGGGCCAGCACGGTGTCGACCCCACGCCACACGACCGACATACCCCCGGCGCCGAGCCGCTCGATGAGCATGTACCGCCCGGCCAGCGGGGTACCGGCAGCCAACGACCACATATCGATGAGTCTGCGGCAGGCCGGCGCGCCCCGCCAGCCTCCCGCTTGCCGCCGGGTGCCACACCACCCGTGTTCACGTTGCCACCGACCGTGGCGTCCGCCTCGACCGGTCTGGCTCGGCGACTGGCGTCGCGCGGCGACCCAGACCAGTGGGGGACCCACGGATCGCGCGCCCGCCGGTAACGTCTGGTCGATGACCGACGATGTCACGCTGCGTCCCGTGACGGAGGACGATCTGCCGCTGCTGGACCGCCTCCTGTCGAGGCCCGACGGGGGTTTCCTCTGGTACGGCTGGCGCGATCCGCAGCGTCTGCGCCGCAAGTTCGCCGAGAACGGCATGCTGGGCGAGGACGAATCGATCCTGATCGCCGCCCTCGGCGAGCAGGCGCTCGGCATGGTCGGCTGGCACCGGGTCAAGACCACACCGGGCTGCCACTACTGGAACATCGGCATCGCCCTGGCGCCGGAGGCCCGGGGCCACGGCCACGGGGTGCGGGCGCAGCGACTGCTCGTCGAGTACCTGTTCGCGCACACCCCGGTCAACCGGGTGGAGGCGATCACCGAGGTCGACAACCTGGCCGAGCAGCGCAGCCTGGAGCGCGCCGGGTTCACCCGCGAGGGTGTGCTGCGCGGCTACGGCTTCCGCGACGGCCAGTGGCGCGACGGTGTGGTGTACGCCGTGGTGCGCGCCGACCTGGACCGCTGACCGGCGGGCGGGGCGGGCACCGGGCTCACAGGCCGGCCAACTGGTTGGCGAGCAGGTCGAGGCTCTGCTTGCGCATCGGCTCGTAGAACGACGGCTCGTACTCGCGGGTGGGCCCCTCGGTCACCATCACCAGGTACAGGTAGCAGGTGTAGAGCGCGAGCCGGGTGCGCACCTCCTCGGTGAACTCGACCGGCTCGCCGGTCACCGACGCGTACCCGTCCAGCAACTCGGGCAACTCCTGCGGGTCGCGGAACAGCGCGAGGGAGACGAACTCGGCGTACGGGTCGGCGTACATCGCCCGCTCGCCGTCGATCAGGCCGGACAGCCGCCAGCCGTGCCCGGTGGGGCGGGCGAAGACGTTGCCGTCCCACAGGTCGAAGTGCACCAGGGCGGGGCGCCGCACGGCGTCGAGGGCGTCGGCGTGGCGTTCCAGCCGACGGGCGATCGCGTCGGGCGGCTCGGGCAGTTCGGTGCCCAACCGGGTGGCGTCGGCGAGGATGTCGTCGACCATCGACCCGAACGCCTCGCGCCAGCTCGGCCGCCAGGTGGCGGAGTCGCGCAACGGGTAGCCGTACGCGTCGCCGGTGACGGTGTGCAGCCGGGCCACCGCCGCGCCGAGTTCGTGATCCACCGCTGCCGCGTCCACTGTGGACATCTGGCCGCGGGCCTGACGCAGGTCGGTGGTGGTGAGCAATTCCAGGAAGACGTAGTCGCGCTCGAACGCGGTGCGGGTCAGGTCGGCGTAGGCGACCGCGGGCACCGGCACGCCGGCCGCGGCGGCCCGCTCGTAGAAATGCACCTCGGTGCGCATCAGGTCGACCTCGTGGGTCAGCAGCTCGAACCGCGGCGGCGGGGCGACCTTGAGGACCAGTCGCGCGCCGGAGTCCAATCGCAGCCGGTAGGCGGCGTTGTAGCAGCCGTCGGGCAGCTCGGCGCACTCGGTGATGGCGGTGTGCGCGCCGAAGCCGCGCCGGACCATGGTGGCCAGGTCGGCATCGCTTACCGGGACTTTCGTTCGGCTGTAAACCATCGATCAGAATTCCGATCAAACGACTCAGGGGACTGATCAGACGGTACCGCTGGCGTACCGTTGGGGGCGGGGAGGGCAATCCCCACCCCCACGGCTGTCGATGACATCCGCCGCAGTGCTTGCTGGCGTCTTGGCGGTGTCACGGCTTGGGAGCCGGGGCCTCGCAGTGGTTCCGGTGACCACCTCCTTCGGGTACCGCTCCAAGGAGCGGCTCGGGGGATCGGTTAGCGGCGGCGTCCGGGCTGGCCCGCCGCTAACCGCCGGGTCGCCACCGGACACGGTGAGCCAGCCTGAGCTGGTACACCAGCCGGATTCGACCTGCATCGATGGGAGCGCTTCCATCGATGTTGGTTGTGGACTGTAGTACTCGTTTCGAGTTTGTAAAAGCCCCCCGACAAGATTGAGCCCCCGGGCCGGTCGCGACGCGGATGGGTTGTCTTGGGAGCGTTTCCATGCCACGATGTCAGCGACTCATGGGGAGCCAGTTCTCGTAGTACCGCCGTCGAGGGCACCCGATCAGGGACGACGACGCGAAGGTTGAGTGACGGCAAGGCCTGTGGTTCGTGTCGAGCACCCGCACACCCCCCCGGCGCGGACCCGCCCGAGCGTCGATGTGCGCACGCACGTCGAGCCGGCCCGGTTCACCAGCGCCCCCCGATCCATCAGCGACTCCTGTACAGCAGCGACCCCGGTAGACCCGCATCGCCGAAGGAGCCCGTCGGCATGAGACCGCCCGAAGTCAGACCGGCCAGCACGCGCGTGCCCGGCCGCAGGCGCCCCCGGCGCGCGATCGGCCTGCCGGCCGGATCCCGCCCGATCGCTTGCGGTCCGATCGCTTGCGGTCCGATCGCTTGCGGCCCGGCGGCTCGCGGACCGTTGGCGGCCGGCCCGGTCGCTTGCGGCCCGGTAGGGCGCGTCGACCGGTGGCATCCCACCCTGCCCGGCGCCGGGCGGCTGGGTCCCGCCCTGGCGTACGCCGGCCGACCGGCCGATGCGCGGCCCGCTGGCCGCGTCCCGGCATCCGTTCGGGCCACCGCGACGGCCGCATTGGCCGTCGGGCCCACCCGCGAGGCCCGCGACGGGCTCGGCACGCACGCCGGGCCGGTCGGCCGCGGCGCGTTCCACCGGCGGTGGGCGCGGCCCGACCACGCGGCGGCCGGCGCGGAGTTCGGTTTGCCCATTCCGGCCGGCTGAGGCCGGCGGACGCCGGCCGGCGACGCCAACGCAGCATGACGGCCGGCGTCGCGGGCGGGACGGACCGAAACCCTCAGCCGGCTCGACCCGCCCGCACCGCCCCAAGGACCCGGGGTGGGTGGGGGTCGCGCCACCCACCCCGGCCAGGCGAACGCCTGGGTGCTCGCCTTCGCTACGAACCGGCTCCGGCTGCGCCTCTCGCGGCCGGAATTGTGTGACGCTAAGAGCGTGACTGACATCAAGGTCTACGGGGCTCCGTGGTGTCCCGACTGCCGGCGGGCCAAGAAGTTCTTCACCGAGCACCGGGTCGCGTACGAGTTCGTGGACATCGACAAGGATCCGGAGGGGCTGGCCTACGTCGAGCGGGTGCAGAACGGCGGGCGGACCATCCCGACCGTCGTGTTTCCCGACGGTACGCACCTGGTCGACCCGGGCGACGACGAGCTGGCCGGCCGGCTGGGCCTGAACGTGGCCGCCGAGCGGGACTCCTACGACGTGGTGATCGTCGGCGGCGGGCCGGCCGGGCTGGCGGCGGCCATCTACGCCGCCCGGGAGGGACTCGACGCGCTGGTGGTGGAGAAGGCCGGCCTGGGTGGGCAGGCCGGGGTGACCGAGCGGATCGAAAACTACCCGGGCTTCCCGGACGGGATCGGCGGCGGCGAGCTGGCCGACCGGTTCATCGCGCAGGCCCGAGGGTACGGCGTCGAACTGCTGTCGGCGGTGCGGGCCACCGAGGTGCAGGCCGACGGCGACTGCCTGTGCGTGCGGCTGAGCACGGGCCAGGAGGTGTGCGCCCCGGCGGTGCTGATCGCGACCGGCTCGACGTACCGGCGGCTGGGCGTGCCGGGCGAGGAGGACCTGATCGGCGCCGGGGTGCACTTCTGCGCGATCTGCGACGGGCCGTTCTACCGGGGAGCCGAGGAGCTCATGGTCATCGGGGGCGGCAACTCCGCGCTGGAGGAGTCGCTGCACCTGGTCCAGTACGCCGAGCGGATCCGGGTGGTGACCCGCGGCGAGGTGACCGCCTCGGCACTGGTCCGGGATAAGATCAACAAGGATCCGAGGTTCACGGTGCAGACCAACACCGACATCGTGTCGTTGTCCGGCGAGGGCGGCCGGCTGACCGAGGTGCTGGCCCGCGACCGGGTGTCCGGCGGGGAGCTGCGCTTCACTCCGCAGGCGGCGTTCGTGTTCATCGGCCTGGACCCGAACACCGACTGGCTGGGCGACACGCTGCGGCGCGACCGGTGGGGCTTCATCGTCACCGACGACGCGTTCGCCACCTCGCTGCCGGGGGTGTTCTGCGCCGGGGACGTGCGGGCGGGTGCCACCAAGCAGCTGGGCTCGGCGGTCGGCGACGGCATCGCCGCGCTCATCGCGGTCCGCTCGTACCTGCAACGGCGCGGCGACCTCGTGCGGGTCGAGATCAACGCCTGAGCCCGACACGCCGGGGCGCCCGGCCGCGCGCGGGTAGCGGCGGGAGTGATCACGGCGTGCCGGGGCACGGCCGGAGGTATGACGCAGAGCAGGGCGCTGCACTTCCTGCGCCGGGCCACGGACCCGCGCAGGGCGTCATATCTGGAACTGTTCTTCGACCTGGCGTTCATCTTCGCGCTCATGCGGCTGTCGCGGCTGCTGCTTTCGGACCTGAGCCTGATCGGCGCCGCGCGCATGCTGGTGCTGCTGGCTGCCCTGTGGGCGGTCTGGGTCACCACCGCCTGGTCGGCGAACTGGTTCGACACCGGAGACCGGGTCACCCGGGAGTTTCTGGTGGCCGTGATGTTCGGCGGTCTGCTCATGGCGGCCTCCGTGCCGCAGGCCTTCGACGGGCACGCGCTGGTGTTCGCGGTGGCGTACCTGGCCGTGCACGTCGGTCGCGGGTTCGCCTTCGTCTTCGTGCTGCGCGGCCATCCCCGAATGTGGCGCTCGGCGCGCATTGTCGCGGCGTTCTTCTTCACCGGATTCCCCTGGATTGTGGGTGCCCTGATATCCGAGGTGCGGCTGCCGCTGTGGGCGCTGGCGGTGTTCGCGGACTACGCCTTCACCCGGCTGCGCTGGCCGGTGCCGGTGCTGGGCCGTTCGACCTGGGAGGAGCTGCGGGTGATCGGCGAGCACCTCGCCGAGCGGTACCAGCAGGTCTTCATCGTCACGCTGGGTGAGCTGATCATCAATGTGGGAACGGCCTACAGCAACTCCGGATTCGACCCGGCCCGGTCGGCGGCCTTCGTCCTGGCGTTCGTCAACGCGGCGTTGCTGGCCATCGTCTACTTCATCCCGCGGGAGGGCCGGCTGGGCGAGAAGATCGATGCGGCCGAGGCGCCGGGCCGGTTGGCGATGGACGTCGCGTTCCTGCACCTGGGCCTGATGGCCAGCGTCGTGGCCACCGCGGTCGGCGACGCGCTTGCCATCGAGCACCCGTACGGGCGGGCCGCCCCGAGCCTGGTGGCGGTCACCATCGGCGGCGGCGGGCTGTTCCTGGTCGCCCGGAACCTGATCGCGTTCGTGATCGACCGCCGCCCGCCGTGGTCGGGGCTGATCGGGCTGGCGGTGTTGATCGCGCTGGTCCCCGCGCTGCTGCGGCTGCCCCCGCCGGGCTCGGTGCTGGCCACCGATCTCGTGCTGGGCGCGATCGTGGCCGCCCGGTACGCCGTCATGCGCCGCAATGACCGAAGGTCCGGTAACGGTTGACCGGACTCACTCCGCCGGGGCTCCCGGCCGGCGGTCCTTGGGACGCGCCGGGGGCATCGGCCGGGTGGGCCAGGACCGGTCGCCGCTCCACAGCGCCGGCACCGCGTCCACCAGCCGGGCCAGCTCGTAGGTGACCTGTTCGTAGTTGACCCGCCAACCGCGAAAGTGCGCCCAGGCATCCTCGACGGTGCGCTCCGAGCGCAGCCCGGCGTCCTCGACGTGGCGCACCGCGTCGGCGAACTCCTCGAAGGTCAACCGGAGCGGGGTGTCCGGATGCGGGTCGGGGTCGAAGCGCACGCCGACGACCCGGGCGATGTCGCGCAGCGCGGTGAAGCTGGAGCGCAGCATCAGCCGGGCCGGCGGCATCGACGCGGTGGTCGGGGCCAGCGCCATGTGCATGGCGGCCGCGTCCATCACCGTGAGCATGGCGATGATCCAGCTGCGGTACGGGCGGGGGGAGCGGAAGGCCAGTAGTACCGGGTAGTTGGCGTGGCTCTCGCCGATGTCGGCGGCCAGCCGCTCCCAGTTCTCGTACAGCCCGCGCAGCTCGTCGAGGGTGCCGACCAGCGCCTGGCGGGCCAGCAGCTCCGGGCCCCAGGCAGGTTCGGCGGCCCGGGCCTGCAGCAGGGTCACCTCGGTCTCGCGCCGGTTGTAGGCGTCGTAGAGCGTGGGCAGGTAGGCGATCTGTAGGGCGATGATCACCGGGCCGGTCGCGGCCGCCAGGAAGTCCAGCGCGTTGAGCTGCGAGCGCGCGCCGGAGGCGAAGCCCAGGGTGAACAGGCTGGAGCCGGCCTCGCGGAACGACGACGGCCAGTTCAGATCGGAGACCGCGTGCATCATCAGCCCGTACGCGCAGAAGATCGACAGCAGCCAGGACCCGAGCACGCCGACCAGCACCAGCGGGGCGAGCCAGGCGAGCAGCCGGTCGCGGGCCTCGTAGCTGTCGAACGGCCGGGACACCGCCAGCAGGACTCTGCGCAGCACCCGCCAGACCATCTTGGTCAGCAGCGAACCCAGCCCGCGCGGCACCACCATGTTGCGCAGGATGCTGCCCAGGGTGACGAGCAGCAGCAGCCCGCCCACCACTCCGAACCCCACCCGCATGTGCTCATCCTGCGGTACGCCCCGCCCGGCACGTCGCCCGAGGTACGCATTTGCGCCGGTCGGGGCGCGGTCGCCGGGCAGGTGGGGCGGCATCCGGGGCGTTTCGGACGCGGCTTCCGGTAGCGCTGCCGGCCCGCTTCGGAGTTGGGCCGCCCGGCGGGTCGGCGCGCCCGGAAGGGGGCTCGGCCAGGAAGCGGTGCGGGCGGGGGTGCCCGGCGCGGCGGTTGCGGCTTCGTGGGGGTCCCGGCACGATGCGAGGCACGGACGGTCGCGGCGGTGCGCGTCGATGTCCCCGTCGCGCCGATGGGCATGCCCGTCGATGGGTGGCGGGTCGACGGAGGGAGGCGCCGTGGCGCGTCCGAGGATCGAACCGGTGGTCTGGCGGGCGCCCAGCGCGCCCGCGCGGGCCCGGCGAAGCGAGAGCCAGCCCCCGATGCCGTCGCCGCGGCTTCGCCCGATCGATGGGCGGGGACCCGAGGACATCGCCGTGGACGCCGAGGGCAACGTGTACACCGGGGTGCGCGACGGGCGGCTGCTGTGCCTGTCGCCCGACGGGCAGGCCCGGGTGGTCGCCGATACCGGCGGGCGGCCGCTGGGCATCGAGATCGACCCGGCCGGTGACCTGGTGGTCTGCGACGCGTACCGGGGCCTGCTGCGGGTGGATCCGTGACAGGGGACGGTCACCGTGCTGGTCGACCGGGTCGGCGGGGAGCCGATGCTGCTGTGCGACAACGCGGCGGTGGCCTGCGACGGCAGCGTGTACTTCAGCGACTCGTCGCGCCGCTTCACCCTCGACCACTGGCGGGCGGACCTCATGGAGCACTCGGGCACCGGGCGGCTGCTGCGCTGGGATCCCGCCGGGCGGGTCGAGGTGCTCGCCGCCGACCTGCAGTTCGCCAACGGGGTGGCGCTGTCGGCCGACGAGTCGTTCGTGGCGGTCGCGGAGACCGGCTCCTACCAGGTCACCCGGCTGTGGCTGACGGGTCCGAAGGCCGGGCGGCGCGAACCGCTGATCACCAACCTTCCCGGCTTTCCGGACAATCTCTCCACCGGGTCGGACGGCCGGCTCTGGATCGCCATCCCGAGCCCGCGCAACCGGCTGATGGACTGGGGCCACGCCCACAACCCGCGAGTAATGCGGGCAATCTGGGCGATGCCCAACAAGCTGCAACCCCCGCCCCGGCACACCACCTGGGTGATGGCCGTGGACGCCGATGGGCGGGTGGTCCACGACCTGCAGGGCCAGCACGGATACCGGATGGTCACCGGGGTACGCGAGCACGGCGGGATGCTGTATCTGGGCAGCCTGGTGGAGGGCTCGGTGGCCTCGGTGGCGCTACCAGCGAACTGAAAGCCTCCTCCCACCGATCGCACAGACAGTCGCCATGACGAAAGATTTCTCCGATAGGCTGCGCTGGCACCTCATGACGCGAAGGAGCCCCCACATGCCGGTGTCCGCCGAGCGCTTCGGAACCACGCCCGACGGCGAGGAGGTTGACCGCTACACGCTAGCGGCGGGCCCGATCCGGATACAGGTGCTCAGCTACGGCGGCGCGCTGTGCGCCATCGAGGCGCCCGACCGCGCCGGGCGCACGGCCAACGTGGTGCTGGGCCTGCCCACCCTCGACGACTACGTGCACCGCAGCCCGTACTTCGGCTGCATCACCGGCCGGTACGCCAACCGGATCGCCGGGGGCCGGTTCACGTTGGACGGGCGCTCGTACCACATCCCGCTCAACGACGGGCCCAACGCGCTGCACGGCGGCGGCATCGGCCTGGACAAGCAGGTGTGGAAGGTCGAGGAGACGGGCGACGCCGCGATCCGGCTGCACCACACCAGCCCCGACGGCGACCAGGGCTTCCCCGGCACGCTGGCGGTCAGCGTCAGCTACACCCTGGGCGAGCGGGGCGACCTGCGCATCGACTACGCGGCGACCTGCGACGCGCCGACCGTGCTGAACCTGACCAACCACAGCTACTTCAATCTGGCCGGCGAGGGCAGCGGCGACGTGTACGGGCACGTGGTGCAGATCAACGCCGACGGGTACACCCCGGTCGGGCCGGATCTGATCCCCACCGGCGTGATCGAGCCGGTCGCCGGTACCCCGCTGGACTTCACCACCCCGACCGAGGTGCGCGCCCGGATCCGGGACGACTTCCCGCAGCTGGTACGCGGACACGGGTACGACCACAATTACGTGCTGCGCGGCGCGCAGGTGGCGGCACGGGTGGTCGAGCCGGTCTCCGGGCGCACGCTGTCGGTGCAGACCACCGAGCCGGGCATGCAGTTCTACACCGGCAACTTCCTCGACGGCGCCCTGGTCGGGCCGGCCGGGCGGGCCTACCGGCAGGGTGACGGGCTGGCGCTGGAGACGCAGCACTTCCCGGACTCGCCCAACCAGCCCAGCTTCCCGTCCACCGTGCTGCGCCCGGGGCAGGAGTTCCGCAGCACCACGGTGTACACCTTCGGGGTGGAGTAGGGCACCGCCCCGGGACTCAGGAGCGCTGCCCGATGCCCTGCGGGTAGGAGAAGAAGCCGGTCGGGTCGTAGGCGTGCTTGACGCCCACCAGGCGCCGGTAGTTGTCGCCGTAGTAGGAACGCCGCCAGTCGACCAGGGTCGGGTCCGGGAAGTTCTGGTACGCGCCCCGGGGCCGCCCGGCCGCGAAGATCGCGTCGTAGAACCCGTCCAGCCAGGCGAGCCCAGCCCGGCCCGTCTCGGGCGGATCGTCGTCGGCCCAGGTCGTCTCCAGCGCCTGGATGAACAGCCCGTCGCGGTGCACGAACGCGGTCGCGTCCGGCGGCACCTGGTTGACCAGGCCACCCTCGCCGAACAGGGCGAACCCGGCGCCCTGCGGATTGCGGCTGCCCGGCCAGTCCTGCAAGCCGCACACGGCCGCCTGTAGTTGCGCGGTGCTCAGTGGCCGGGTCAGCACCGCCGATTTCTCGGCGAACTGCTGCGTCGGCGTGGTGGCGGCCAGCAGCGCGGCGGCCTGCGAGGGGGTGACCTGCCGGATGCTGTCGCGGTTGGCCCGCCGCTCGTCCGGGGTGCCGATGTCCAGTACGGGCGCGACGATGCGGGTCAACTCCTCAGCCGAGCCGTAGAACCCGCCGAGCGCGTCGACGCGGATGCGGGACTGGATCTGCGCGCGGGTCTGCCCGTCGGTACCCAGGCCGTACCGGCAGTCGAAGCGCGGATTGGCTAGCTGCGCCGCGGCGACCTCCTGCAGCGCCACCAGGGCCGGCACCACGCTGTGCAGGCTCCAACTGAACTGCCAGAACGCGACCTGGCCGCGCAGCCGCTCGTACCGGAAGGTGAACGAGGTGTTCACGCCGAAGTTGTTGCCCGCGCCGCCACGCAGCGCCCAGAACAGGTCGGCGTCGTGCCGCTCATCGCAGGTGACCAGCTCGCCGTCGGCCAGCGCGACCGTGGTGGAGACCAGGTTGTCGCAGGTCAGGCCGAACATCTTGTCGCTGAAGCCCATCCCGCCGCCGAGCACCAGCCCGGCCAGGCCGACGGTGGGGCAGCGGCCTCCGGGTACCAGGATCCCGTCGTCGGCCAGCAGCGGCACCATGTCGGCGTTGATCACCCCGGCCCCGACGGTGACCAGCCCGGCGTTGCGGGTCACCTCGATCGGCCCGTACCGCTCGGTCGGGCCCGGCTCGGACGCCTGGTGCGGGGTGATGCCGCGCATCCTGCTCAGGATCAGCAGCAGCCCGCTGGTCGTGCTGTAGCCGGCGTAGTTGTGCCCCAGGCTGGAGCGGGGAACCAGCGGCACGCCGTGCGCGCGGGCCCACCGGATCGCCGCGGCCACGTCCCGGGCGGTGTCGGGCAGCAGGATGCCGGCCGGGCGCACGTCGGCGTACCGATGGTTGAACGGGATGGCCAGCGCCTCGTAGCTGGCCTGTCCGGGCAGGTACAGGGTCGCTCCGGGTGACAGGGCGCGCCGCAGCGCCGACCAGTCGGCGTGGCGTACTCCGGCGTGGCGCGGGTCGGTCGACGCGGAGGCGGCCCGCGGGCCTACCAGGCCGGCCGCCGACCCGAGGCCGGCCGCCGCGGCGAGGCGCAGCGTATCCCGTCTGTCGACCATCGATTGCCCCTGTCGCCGTCGCGATTCCCTCGTCAACGGACTCGGGCTCACCTCTGACGGTGCCATCGGGCGGGGCGCCGTCGGCGGTTCGTGAGCGTTCCTCACTCCCCCGGGGGAGACCGGCGGGGGCGATCGGCCCACCGACCCGTCATCGGCGTAACCCGATGTGCTGATCCGGTTCGCCGCGTCCCGTCGGTAGCTTGTCGGGTGCGGACGACGGAAGGGGCACCGGGATGGCACAGGTGCGCAGCGCGTTGGTCATCGTGAACGGCCACTACCCGGATTCCGACCTGCCGGACCTGCCCGGCGCGCTGGGCGACGCCGAGGCCCTTGCCCGGGCGCTCGGCGATCCGATGATCGGCGGTTTCGATGTCGCGGTCATGGCCGAGCGGACCAGGGAAGAACTGCATCGCCAGATCGAACGGTTCTTCGCCGATCGCGGCCGCGACGACCTGCTGCTGCTCTATGTCATCTGTCATGGCCTCGCCGACGCGTTCGGGCGGGACTATCTCGCCGCGAGGAACACCGAACTACGGGATCTGCCCGGTACCGCGATCTCGGTCGAGTACATCAACGAACAGGTGATGCGCAGCCGTTCGCGGGCCACGGTGCTGATTGTCGACTGCCTTTTCCGCGCGGCGTCGCCCGACGCGGTGGCCGTTCGAACGGCGGCCCCCGGCGACCGCTTCGAGGGCCTCGACCGGGTGGTCATCGCGGCCGGGAACGGTGCGGAGTCGTTTCTCACCCAGACCCTGGTTCGCGGCCTGGACAGCGGAGCGGCCGACCTCGACGGGGACGGCGAGGTGACCGACAGAGAACTGTACGAATACCTGCGCGACCAGCTGAGGGCGAACCCTGGGACCTCGCGCCCGAGCCAGGATCCAACCTATCGGAGCACGCTCGGGGGCAGCGTCGTCATCGCCCGCAACCCGGTGATGACGCCCGGCGCCGGCGCCGAGGATGGCGCTTCGTTCCTGCCGTTGGCGCTGCTGGAGGCGATGCGCAGCCCCGTCGTCGAAGAGCGGATGGGTGTCGTCTCCCAGTTGGAGGACGTGCTGCGTTCGACCGGTCCCCGCCGAGGCGCGGTGTCGGTGCCGGCCGCGCGGCACGCGCTGGCGACGCTGGCCGCCGACGGCAGCCAGGCGGTGTCCAGCGCGGCGGCCGGGGTCCTGGCCCGCAATCCCGCGCCCGAGCCGACCCGGACCGAGCCTGCGCCAGAGGCCGAGGCGGGCTACCCGGCAGAGCCGATCGTCAGCAGCGACTACTGGACGACCGAGGATGAACTGGACTACGCGCCGTACGCGACGGCCATCGCCGAGTTCATCCAGCACGAGGACACCAGGCCGCCACTGACCATCGGCGTCAAGGCGCCATGGGGCGCGGGCAAGACCTCGCTGATGCGGATGATCCAGGACCGCCTCGATCCGCCGAAGGCCGGCACCGCGTCGGCGCCCGGCGCGCATCGCCAGCGGGTGCGGTTGACCGCCGCGGCCCGGCGGGTACTGGCGGGACGTTCCCGGCGATCGTCTGCCGCTGGCGGCGAGCAGCCGCCCGTGGTCACCAACCGCGCGCTGCTGCGCAAGCTCAACGACCGGGCCCGGCGGGCGCAGGCGCCGGATCCATCCTCGCCGGGCGCCGAGGCGGACCTGGACGCGCTGCGCATCGACGCGTCGGGGTTGGCCGACTGGCGCCCGACCGTGTGGTTTAACCCGTGGATGTACCAGAGCGGCGAGCAGATCTGGGCCGGCCTGGCGCACGAGATCATCGCGCAGGTCACGCAGCGGATGGGGCCCGCCGACCGGGAGGCCTTCTGGCTCGAACTCAACGTGCGGCGCCTGGACGGCGACGCGCTGCGCCGCCGGGTACACCGGGCATTGTTCGAGCGGCTGCTGCCGCTGGTGGCCGGCTTCTGCGTGGCGGCGGTGGTGGCGGTCGTGGCGCTGCTGTGCCGATCGCTCCTGCCGGAGGTCGCCGGGGCGCTGAACGCGGCGGGCCGGGGGCTGCTGGCGGCCGGCACGGTGGGTACCGTGCTGGCCGGCGTCTGGCGCACGGTCGGGTTCTGGCGTGAACACGTGGCCGGCACGCTCAGCACGCTGGTCCGTCCGCCCGACTACCTGCGCGACTGGCAGCGGCTGGCCGGGCAGCAGGGCGCCGGGGCGGCGTTCACCCGCCTGGTCGGCGACCCGGGCTACGAGGGGCGGCTCGGCTTCCTGTACCTGGTGCAGACCGACATGCGGCGCGTGCTGGATCTCGTGGCCACCGAGGACCGGCCGCTCGTCGTGTTCGTCGACGACCTGGACCGCTGTTCGCCCGGCACGGTCGCCCAGGTCATCGAGGCCATCAACCTGTTCCTGGCCGGGCAGTTCCCCAACTGCGTGTTCATCGTGGCGATGGAGCCGGAGATGGTCGCCGCGCACATAGAGGTGGCCTACCAGCCGCTGGTCGACACGCTGACCGGTGACGACTACTGGGGCGAGGCGCACACCCTCGGGTGGCGGTTCCTGGACAAGATCGTCCAGCTGCCGATCAGCCTGCCGGCGCTGCGCTCCGACCAGGCGGGCCGGTTTCTCGGTACCTCACTGGTGGGCGGCCCTGTTCCGGCGGCAGCGGGGCGGGATGGGGACGCCGACCCGGACGAGGATCGGGTGCGCCGGATCGAGGCGGCCATCCGCGAGCAGCGCCCGTCGATCGAGAACCTCTCCGAGGCCGCCGCCTCCGCGCAGCAGCGGGTGGGCGGTGCGAGCGTGCCGGCGACCGGGTTCGACGCGGAGACGAGGGTGGCCCTGCGCCGGGAGCTACGCCGCCGGTTGCGCCCGGACAACCCCGAGGTGCAGGCCGTCGTCGCCGCGGTCGCCGGCCGACTGGCCAGGAATCCTCGGGAGATCAAGCGGTTCGTCAACGTGTTCCGGTTCTACGCCGTGATCCGGCAGGAGCGTGAGGCGGCTGGACTGCCGGTACCCGACACCCTCGCCGAGGTCGCCAAGCTGGCCGTGCTGGCCGTGCGATGGCCCCACCTGCGCTCGGCGTTGGGCCGGCAGGTCGGCGCCACCGAGCGCGACACGGTGCTGTCGCTGCTGGAGGCGCCGATCGCGGAGCTGCCCGAGGACGCGGCCTGGGCCGACCGCCGCAAGGCGCTGGAAACGGTGCTGACCGACGCGCAGCTGCCCGAACGGTTGCGGACCAACCTGCTGGCCTCGGAGGACCTGTGTCACCTGCTGACCTGCGCCCCGTCGATCGGCAACGTGGCCGCCGGCTATCTGTGAGCCCCGGTGCGGCGTCGGACCGGGCCCGCCGCCGGGGCGCGGTGACCCCGGCGGCGGCGCGGACTACTCCGCCAGGTGGGCGATGGCCTGCGCGGCCAGGAAGTACTGGTTGGTGCCGAGCTGACGGATCGTCTTGATGCCCAGGGCCTGCTTGATCAGCTCCGCGGCGCTCTCGGAGACGCCGGCCAGCGAGGCCACCGGCGCGTCGGCCAGCTCCTGCACGCTCTTGCCGTGGTAGGCCTTGTCGAACTTGTTCTCGATCTCCTGCACGAGGGATTCCTTCCGTCGACAGACCCGCGGGTCGGCGGGTCGCGGGTAGGGTACGCCAGGTTTGTGGGGCAATGGAAAGGGACCCAAAACCGGCCGGCTGTGCGAGGGTACAGATCGTGGTCAACTCCCATCCCGCCGTCCTGGCCGGCGCCCGCGCGGCGATCGAACCGCTGCTGGCGTCCGGCGACGACAGGATCCTGGTCGGCATCGCCGGGCCCCCGGCCGCCGGCAAGTCGACGCTGGCCGCCACGCTGGCCTCGGCGCTGGAGCACGAGTTCGGGCCGGACGCCGCGGTGGCCGTGCCGATGGACGGTTTTCACCTGGCCAACGCGCAGCTGTCCCGGCTCGGCCTGACCGACCGCAAGGGCGCGCCGGAGACGTTCGACGGCTGGGGCTTCGCCGCGCTGCTGGCGCGGCTACGCAGCCCGGCCGACGGCGAGGTGGTCTACGCGCCGGAGTACAGCCGGGTGCTGCACGAGTCGATCGGCGGGGCCATCCCGGTGCCGGCCGCGACCCGGATCATCGTGGTGGAGGGCAACTACCTGCTGCTGCCCGAGGTGCCGTGGACCTCGGTGCGCAAGCTGCTGGACCTGGTGCTGTACCTGGACGCGGCCACGCCGGTGCGGGTGGACGCGCTGCTGCGCCGGCAGCGGTCCCGGGGGCTGGCCGTGGCGGCGGCCCAGGACTGGGTGCACCGCAGCGACGAGGTGAACGCGGCGCTCATCGAGACCACCAAGCGGTACGCGGACGCGGTGCTGACCCGGCCCGTCCCGCTTTGACGGCGGGCCGGGTCGCCGCTCATTCCGGCCGGGCGCGAAGCCCCTCGCACACGACCGTGATGAGCCGGTCCAGCGCTGGCCCGGGGGCGTCGCCGTCGCGCGACAGGCAGCCGGCCATCAGTGCCTTCACGTCCGGGTAGGTGATGTCGGCCCGTACCGCTCCGGCCCGCTGGGCGGACGCGAGCATGGTGCGCAGCCGGCCCGACACGTCGCAGCCGGCGCGGACGGCGGCGGTCTCCACGTCGTAGCCGGCGCCGGCCAGGGCCTCGGCCAGCCCTCGGTGCGTGGCGCCCTCGTGTACCACCGAGGCGAAGAAGGCGAAGAAGGCTGTTTCGGCATCGTGGGTCTCCGCGAGCGCGTCAGCCTGGTCGGTGAGTCGCACCATCCAGCCCAGCAGGACCGCCGCGAACAGGTCCTCCTTCGTCGGGAAGTGGCGGCTGACGGTGCCGGTACCCACGCCGGCGCGGCGGGCGATCTCGTGTACCGGCACGGACAGCCCCTCGGTCGCGAAGACCTCGGATGCCACCTGGAGTACCCGGGCCCGGTTGCGTTGGGCGTCGGCGCGCAGCGGCCTGCCGGGTTCCTGGTGGGCATCGGTCGCCGTCGGCTTGTTCGCCACGCCCGGTCACTCTTCCTTTCGCCGTCGACAAACGGGACGGCCATCCCGTATATTCCAAGAACCGGGACGGCTGTCCCGATTCTACCCGGTAGCTGGGAGATGCCCGATGGCCC
This sequence comes from Rugosimonospora acidiphila, assembly GCF_039543385.1. Classification (NCBI taxonomy): domain Bacteria; kingdom Bacillati; phylum Actinomycetota; class Actinomycetes; order Micromonosporales; family Micromonosporaceae; genus Rugosimonospora; species Rugosimonospora acidiphila. The sequence continues at coordinate 1,122 of NZ_BAABJQ010000016.1, read as the reverse complement.
TGAACTCCAGGCAGCGCTGGACGCCCGCCGACATACCCGACCAACGAGGGCGCACGGCCGTGATCACCGGCGCGAACAGGGGGCTCGGCTTCGAGACGGCCAAGCTGCTCGCCGAGCACGGCGCCACCGTCGTGCTGGCCTGCCGCAACGCGGACAACGCGGCGCACGCCGCGGCGCGCATCACCGCCTCGGTGCCCAACGCGACGGTACGCACGCTGCGGCTGGACCTGGGGTCACTGGCCTCGATCCGGCACGCCGCCGACCGACTGCGGGCCGACCACCCCCGCCTCGACCTGCTCATCAACAACGCCGGCGGGGTGAGGCCCCGCTACGCGCTCACCGAGGACGGTTTCGAGTCGACCGTCGCCACCAACCACCTGGGCCCGTTCGCGTTCACCGGACTGATCCTGGATCGCCTGCTGACCGTACCGGGGTCCCGGATCGTCACGGTCAGCAGCATCGGACACCGGCGGGGCACCATCAACCTCGACGACCTGCACTTCGCGCGCGGGTACCGCTATCAGCACGCGTACTTCCAGTCCAAGCTCGCCAACCTCATGTTCACCTACGAGCTGCAACGGCGACTGGCCGCGGCCGGTGCGCCGACGATCGCGGTGGCCGCCCATCCCGGCAACGCCCGCACCCAGTTCGGCCGCGAGATGCCCGTGTGGGTCCGAATCGGGATGCGTCCCGAACTGGCGATGCTGACCTGGTGGCTGATGCAGAGCCCGCAGAAGGGTGCCCTGGCCGCGGTGCGCGCCTCGGTCGACCCCGACGCGCACGGAGGCGACTACTACGGCCCGCCCGGCCGAGCACAATTCACCGGGTACCCCACCCGCGTCGAATCCGCCGCGCGCTCCCACGACACCACGACACAACACCGCCTGTGGCAGGAGTCCGAACGGCTCACCGGCGTCACCTACACGGTCGGTAGGTCACTGTCACCCCAGAACCGCTCGTAGCCGCGCCGCATGACAGATGTCATGGGCTAACCGGGGGCGTTCACACTGCCGACGGTACCGGGTCCGCGACGACGATTGTCCACATGACCGACACCCAGGCAGTACTCGCAGCCAGCACCCGCCAAGCCCGTAGCCTCCAGGGCTTCCACACCGTCAAACT